>PSPR01000064.1:0-6744 GCA_004195515.1 Methanobacteriota archaeon
ATTTCAGTTCCCCAATCAATAATAGACCCCGACGAAACCCTATCAATCAATGTCGAAGGTACAAAAAACATCCTCCGGATTGCAGAATTATCCGGTGTTGAAAGAATTATTTTTGCATCGAGTGCCGCGGTTTACGGTGATGCCGAGGAGATCCCAATCGCCGAAAATTGTCCGATGATGCCTCAGTCACCTTATGCTGTTTCGAAGATTCTCGGCGAAGAATTGATGCGAATGTCCCAATTGAAAACTTGCTCGATGCGATTTTTCAATGTATATGGGGGTGGACAATCAGCAGATGGTGGTTATGCTGCGGTAATTCCAGCCTTCAAAAAAGCAATAAAAAATAATAATCACATAACGATTTTCGGCGACGGAACCCAAATCCGAGATTTCATACATGTGTCGGATTTGGTCAAATTAATCGAAATTGCAATCCTTTCTGATGACCCGCCACTCGAAGTAAATATCGCATCTGGCCAATTTTGGATTTAGTTGCGGTATTAAAATCGATTAATCCGCTGATGAAAGAGCCTGTATTTGTTGATGAGAGGCAGGGCGATATCCACACATCGATGGCAGACATATCGCTGTTAAAGCAGCGATTTAGTTTTGAAAAGATGGTCACACTTTTGGAGGGGCTATCATGAGAATAGCTTGGCTTTCAACCAGAGAAATCAACCATGATTTATGTTCGACTTCACAATTGAATTTGGCTAATGGTTTAGCAGATATAGGTCATAAAATCACCGTATTTTCTCCAGGCGCCTCCTCCAAAAACAATTTCGTTCATGTTTCCTTAAAAAGAAGTAAAATCAAAGGACTTCAAGCCAAAAGCATCATCTCCGAATTGAGAAAAATCCTCGATGAAATAAATAAATTCGAGTTCATTATACTGGACTGGCAATTATCACAAATGCAGAGTTTGATGCCCCCCCGCAGACCGTGGCCTTCTCGCTAGCTTACAGTGGAAATATTGGAAAAGTGCTTGGAAAAACGCAAGCCGAGGCACGGTAGTCTCAGCCGCGCACCGCGAGTTTGTTTGTGCAAATACCGGTATGCCCAGCGCATCGATTGGCATTGTCCCAGCAGGAGTTGACATCGACTTGTTCAAAATGGGTGAAAAATCAGGACCAATAAAATTGGTTTATCATGGCCGTTTGGATTTAAAACGCGGTGTGATGTCATTACCAATGATTTTAGCGGCTTTACAGCACAGAGGAATTGAAGCTACATTACATATGCATGGCGCAGGTGATGCATTTGACCAACTTAGTAAAATTGAGCTGGATGGATTTGAAATAACTCACTCATTACCACAATCCGAATTAGCGCATAAACTCTCAACCTACGACATAGGCCTTCTGCCAATGCCGGTCGACAAGGTTTGGAATCTGGCCAGCCCACTCAAAAGGTCAGAATATTTGGCTAGTGGTTTAGCGGTATGTGGAATCGACCATAGTGGCCATCAAATCGATGATTCAGGTAAATGGTTGCAGTTATTCGAGCAGGAAAAATTCATTTCTTCAACAGTAGATTGGATCGAAAGCTTGGACCGCCAATTGCTTATAGCGTACCAGAAAGAAGCGCGCTCTTATGCTGAAAAATGCCTTTCTTGGTCTCATTCAGTCGAGGCATTAGAAGCGATGATTTCATCGTAAAGCCGCTGCCATTTTTTCTGAACATTTTCAATTCGGTGGGGTTCAACCGCTTCAAGTAAACCTGAAGTAATCGGTTGATCAATCGCTTTGACCCAACCATCTCTATCATTCAAATCTATTGAAATAATACAGTCTGGCAAATCCGGTACATTTGTTGAAGCGATAATTGGGCAATTCGCTGCGAGTGCTTCGAGAATTACCATCGGTTGACCTTCATATCCGCTTGGAACCAGTAGAACTTTAGCGGTTTGAAGGAGTTTTAATTTCTCCTCTTCACTAACCCAACCTAGGGCCTCAACACCTTCCGGTGCAATGTTTAATCCTGTGACTTTGAGTTTGGCTAACCCTAATGAAAAAGCGAAGTCATGGCCTTTTACCGGATCGGCTCGACCCATTAGGAGCACAAAGTCATCTCTTTTCACACCAGGGGAAATCGATGGCTCGACCGGATTGAGGATCGCGGTCGAATCCCCAATTAAATTGGATAAGCGTTCGCTCCAACCATCAGATAGGCAAACAACATGAAAATCGTTTAATTCCTTTTTGCAATCAATATTAAATTTGCCCGAATGAATATGAAAAACCACTGGAGCATTTGCTTTTTTTGCAATCGAAAGTTTGCGCCTGAACGACCAATCAGCAGCACAATGGATGTGGATAAGATCTGCATTCGAATTCTTAACAGCTTTTTTCGCGTTCTTCCAAGCCAATAATTTAGCAATGATCCCTTTGGTCGAATGGCTATTTAGAATTTCAGCACTCCAACCCTCGGGCGGATTATTTGCCAAAATCCTGATCACACTAGCCATCCCCCCCGGTGAGTTTGCAGGGCCAACATGGAGGACTGTCTGCATATGGTAAACCACGAGAGCCTCAGCAATAGCCTTGATGCACCTTCAGGGGGGGGTGGTGTTCAAATCTCAGGTTAATGCGTGGCTTAAGATATGGCGGCTCAATGGTTGATGGTAGGCGAGTTGGCTTTGGCCGGTTTAAGCCTCGCACCATTTGCTCTTCACAGGTTCAACGTGGCCAGATGGTCAAAGATTCCTTTGGAAATACCCGCACAGAATTCAAATTTACAAATCACTATTTTATTGCCGGTATGGAACGAGGCATTGGTCATCGAAAAAAAATTAGCAGATTTAGCGGCCCAAGAGGTAAAATGTGATTTGGTAATAGTCGATTCTGCATCGGATGATAATACTGTAAAAATAGCAGAATCTTGGCTAGCAGATTTCCCAGAATCATTCAAGTTTACTAAAATAATAAAGATGCCAACAAGGCTTGGCAAAACCCCAGCGGTCATTTTAGCATTAGATCAAATGAAAATCGTGATGACCGATGCTGATGCTTTTCTCAGCCAAGGCTCATTGGAAAGGATTCAACATTGGTTTAGTGATGCGACCATAGGTGCGGTCGGTGGTACGCCGCAAAGAGTCGGTGATTTAGAATCAGAAAAATCCCACCGTGATATCTACACGATTTTACGTTCTGGTGAATCTTCGTTTGATAGTACGCCATTCTTGGAAGGGTCGTTGATGGCGTGGAGAGCAGGAAAAATTTCTTCTTCAGATCTATATCCAACCGCAAATGCAGACGATGCACAAATCGCCACCGCTATCAGATTGAATGGATTGAGAGCAATTCATGATTCTGAATTGTTTTTCACCGATTATATGCCAACTACCGGTAAAGGTCAACGCCGCCAAAAAGTCCGTAGGGCTCAAGGGCTGATTCGATTATTGGCTCGCAAACGGAAGTTTTGGTTTTCTTCTAGGGTTGGAAGATTTGGTAAAATCCTCAGAATGAATGCTTGGATGCACATATTCTCACCATTTTTGATGTTTGGTGCGACTATTATGGCAATTCTTCGCAATATCTCATTCACCGAAGAACTCGCATGGTTGAGTCTTCTAGAAATGTATTGTTTAGCCGCTTGGTTATTGGTTAGGAGCCAAAAGGGTTTCACCGGTGTTAAAACGGCAGGAACGATTCTATTCGGAATGGAGAATTTATTCATAGCGATGTTCACTACAGCTCGAGGGAAGAGTTTGCACATCTGGGATCAACATTCAGATGTGAGAGAAGAAATTTCAAAATGAAAAAAGCCCCTCCGAGAACCGAAGTTCTCGAAGGGGCAAAATCGAGCGAATGCTCGTAATCCTTCAACGGTATAAAATTATTTTACTAATTTCACTGTAGAGCGTCAGCGTATCCGCTAACAACTCCGATACCCTTGTCTGCTTCGTTACCAATACCTTTCTTTGTGATGGTTACTTTGATAGCGCAACCGCCATCTTCTCCGTCACATAGGTCTTGTCCGTTTTCAGAGATGGTAATACCTTCTCCAGCTTCCCAAGCCTTGTCATTTCCACTCTCGAAAGTAGTGTAAGTACAAGATGCAGCGGCATCATCGCTGCATGCCTGTGGTGTGCCACCGTCAACAGAGATACTGATCTTGACAACTGCCCAGTTTAGGGCGTTGCCGGAAGCCATTGTGACTTCAATCAGTGCATCGTTGGTGCTGTCGCCCATGTTGCCACTAGCGTCATTGTTGTTCCAGGTGTAGGTGTCTAGACTGCCGCCAGCGGAATCTCCAGCAAGGCTGGATGCCCACACGTACAGTACACCAGCCAGTACCACAGTAATTGCGACCATTAGGATGGTTGCGATAACTGGGCTGACTGCCTCATCGTTTCGGTTTTCGTTGTTCATATTATATGTCCTCCTCCCCCTAGGGGGATGACCTTTGCACAATAGGTGACGTATTTAATGGTTTTGCCGGCTTAAGTCGCGCTAGGGCCTAAAAAACGCTGTACTGCGCCCCTGTATCATGCGAGTACTTAATTGGAAATATAACAACCGGTTGGTTGGTACGAACGATTTGTAGCGCGGCGAGGCACTATTATTATCGAATATTACATATATAATCGAATCGAGATACGATAGCCTTACTGCAGTATGATTGAGAAAAAAGGTGAACAGGGTGAGAGCCAACGGAGAGGGGATGGGATGCACTCAACGGGAACTTCAGCAGCCCTGTTCAGTTCAAGCCCAAGGTGTCACGGCAAATAACCATTGCGACGAGACAATAATGCGAGAAAGGCATTTCTCAATCAAATTGTCATACATTATTCGACGGTTAGAATTTCCGGGCCGCCGGAATTTACCATTACAGTATGTTCAAATTGTCCGATCATTCCATCATCCTCACAGGCTAAGGCGTGGTAGGTCTCCAAAAAACGGATGCTGATCAATTTCTTGACCAAGGCATTCCATTTCTTTTGGCGATTCGATTCGTCAGCATCCGGAAACGGCTTTTCCAACATTGGAAAAGCCCATCTCTCTGCAAATGGTAAGGTGGCATATCTCTCTTCGAGATTGCGCGCTAATTGTGCACCGAGCGGTTTGAGTTGTTTTCGAGCTAATGCTCTGCGCCATTGGACATTGCCGGTAATTCGATAGATATTCGATGAGTTTCTTTCTCCAATATTCTTTATCCTACCACTTGAACCAGTAGTATTGAAAGGTTCGATCGCGTAAATAGATCCTTCTTCGACAACACCTTTGAATCCAGGGTGATCTTGCCCACACGCATAAGATGGAACACTAACTCCTGCATGTAATTCCCATGGTTTAAGTTGATGGCCACAGAGATTACGAATAGGTTGGAATCCTGCATCGATGCTCGGTTGGGCCGCAGCGGTGCCAACTTTATGCCAAGGGGTTCCAGGGTGTAACATCTCAATCGCAGCATCTCTGGATTCTTTGGCAGCTTTGATCTGCTCGGTATGCTTGCCAGCATTTCCTACTTCGAAACTTAAAGCATTATCACCGATATGGCCATTGATATGGACTCCGATATCTACTTTCACGAGGTCACCGTTTTCGAAAATCATCTCACGCTCCCAATCGGCAGGGGGGGCGATGGCATGGTCGGTAGTGTAGTGAGCGGCTAGATTATTGACTGCAAGAGTTGCAGGAAAGGCAGGTTTTCCACCATTTCTTTTTATCAGCCTTTCAGCTTCGACAATGGTTTCATGCCATGTTTTACCCGGTTCGATAAATACCTTAACCGCCTCTAAAACGCGACGCGCAACATGACCTGCATCATGCCAATACTTCAGACTTGACTCGTCGACCATCTTACCACGTCTGCGCGAGGTATCACGCCCTCTCTCATAACGCTTAGGGACCAAACGCCTTGCTTTAAATTACCAGAATCAAATTTTACGATTGTGCTTCCCAAGCCACCGGCGCATTCGCCGGCAATAAAATGCTGAAGATTCAATGACTTTGCTGCGGCTTTGGTAGTTACTTCAGGATCGACTGCCGCTTCATTTGCACTGGTTGCCGTTATCGGTCCAACCTTCAAAGCCAACTCAATTGCAGCGAGGTGAGAAAATACTCTAATCGCAATCATATTCCCGCCTAAGCGTTGGTCCAATTTTTCTATTGCAGGTAAAATAATAGTCAAGGAACCTTTTGGAAATGAATTCAATAAATCGAAGGCGATTTGTGGAACTTCAACAATATCCAATATTTGGTCTAGATTTGCTACACCTATACTGACTGGTTTAGAATAATCCCTTTTCTTGATTTCGAATAATTTATCCAAACCTTCCGAGGTAAGCAAACAACCCAATCCGGGTAAAGTAGAGGTAGGGTAAACGACTAAACCACCTTGTCTAAGGTGGTCGATCATATCTATTCACTCCCCAACCCATCGTTCAACGTGAGAGCGGGCGATGACCGCAGCCAAATCTTTATCACTGGTTTTCACCAATAATTTACCGCTTGGATAGAGGGTTAAATCCGCAGGTCCTGAAAAAGTCCAAGCCAATCGGGTTCTAATTCCAATCTCATATCCGTCGGCTTCAATTCTAAGACCGACCTGTTCCAAATCTATTTTTTCGACCTTATCAACTACTATTTGCCACGCTGCCTTATTGCCACACATTTCCATAACAAACGAATCATCGCTCATAAATTCACCTCATTCAGAAGCAGGTGGGCCGGAAGGTGGCCCCGAGGGCGGATCTGTAGGCGGGCCGGAAGGTGGCCCCGAGGGCGGATCTGTAGGCGG
>PSPR01000064.1:6751-11990 GCA_004195515.1 Methanobacteriota archaeon
CCGAGGGCGGATCTGTAGGCGGGCCGGCGGGAGGTGTTGGAGGCCCACTAGGCGGGGTAGGCGGAGGCGTAGGTGGGCCGGCAGAAGGTGGAGTAGGCGGGTCATCGGGAGGTGTTGGAGGCCCACTAGGAGGCGTAGGCGGGCCAGCCGGTGGTGTAGGTGGCTTACTAGGTGGAGTAGGTGGACCGGCAGGTGCGGGTTCTTCAACTGCCACTTTGGGCTTTGCAACTATAGGAGCGAGTAATACATCGGTTGTATTCATCTCTGGTTTTGGTGGCAAAGGAACTTCAGCCGGCTTGACAACATCTAGATGGCCAACGGGAGATTCACGTTTTGATTCAGCACCTTTGGCATGAGCGAGAAGAGGATCTTCTGTTCGAGAGAGATTTGCCATCGGTGCTTCTCTACCTTTACTCGAAACGATTGGAGGAGCTTCACGAGCACGATTTCCTGATGCGCTGGTATGGCCGGTTGAAAGTAAATCTTGGTTAACTTTGATCAGAGTTTCGCCGCCAGATAGGTTTTCAGCAGCATAAGAAGTCATTTCAACCTTCTTCGGATCGATCATTTCACGTTCTTTGATTTTGCCAAAAGTTCCAAGATCATCACCGAATGCACCAGAGAAGAGTGAAGAGCCTACATTAGATGACAATTTTCGACCTTTTTCAGCCTCAAATTCAAAGGCACTATCGTAAGGTCCCATATTGATTTCATTTCCAGCTCCATTCAATGAAAAAGTCCACTCTCCCATCGATAGAGGAAATTCGAAGGTCCAATTACGTTCAATCCCTGGGCCAAGACTGGAAACCCCTTCTTTAGAATGGTGTTTTGCGCCAGAATTCGTAATTATCGATACATCGAGCCCACCCATCGGTACTGGCGCTTCATTGACGACAGAAACCACAGCAATAATGACATCATCATCATCATCATTGATGTCCATCTGGACCGATATTAGGTTTGCTTCGAGCGAGCCTGAACGTCCAGTTATCATCTCGGTCATCATCTCACCGAATTGCCCACTTGGAACCCATACTTGAATCCAACCACGAATTGGGCTTCTTAACGCAAACCTTGGCGAGTGATTACAGGTAGGGACCAATCGACCGCAGCCACAGTATGGTTTGCTAGGTCGATCGGACTACGGTGGCTCGGGTTTTTGAGAATTTTTACGATGTGATATAGACCAATCAATACCCCGATAATCGGAATGATATAACAGGTTTTGTGAATTGCCCTTCTTCCCCAATGCGCTTCACCCAACAGACTTCCATCATCATGGACAATGGCGATGCGCATCGCTCTTTGGCCAAGTGAACGGCCGTAGGTTTTGCCGGTATATTTGAAGTATAACCAATAAATCGTAATGTGCATTACCAAAGATAAGATCACGAATGGTGCTTGAGATGTCAATAATAGATCAAATGCTACCAAATAAAAGTAAAAACTACCTCTGGTCAGCATCCCAATCACAACGGTGATCAAAAATGCATCGAGTGCTAGTGCGACCACTCTTTTCCAAATTGGTGCGATCAACATCCCTTCGGGAGCCGTGGTTGCCATTGCTTGTTGAGCGAGGGTGCCGCCACCCTCGACCAAGGTTATTGGTGAGTCCGCCATGGAGGTGGGGCGGAGGTTTCTATTTGTCAATATGACCTATCTTAATTTCTGATATGCCAAGCCATCAAACCAAGCTCAGATACCCAATCCAACCATGATGACCACGTTCTATCATGGCGGAGTGTGCGGTCATCTCCTACTACGATCAAACCACGTTTCGCTCTGGTCATCGCAACATTAAGACGACGTGAGTCTTTTAGAAATCCGATATTGCCGTCTGAATTGCTTCTGACAGTCGAGAGGATGATTATCTCCTTTTCACGACCTTGATATCCATCGACAGATTTTACTTCAACCCCTTCCAAATCCTCGGGCATCATCTGCCCGATCAGTCTGACCTGACCCGAATATGGTGAGATAATTCCAATGTCATTCGGATTAAGATCCCCTGGCAATAATAGATCGTTAAGGATTGAAATAACCGCGGCCGCTTCATCGATATTGGAGCGCGAGGAGCCGGTCTCCTCGGAAATTTCTGCCCCGTGCACAGGGACGAAAGCTACTGGTTTGTCCCAATCTGGCCACAAAAACCCAGCCGCAGGCGGCCTATCGGCCGCACTACAACCATCCTTCAAACGATTATCATAAAATCGAGCCGATGGAAATTCACGAATGGTGGGATGCATTCGATATTGGGTGGTCAACATGTGGGCTTCAACCCCGTTTTCCAACAGCCGTTCAAATAATGGAATAGATAAGCCCCCGTCTTCAGCAACTCGACTGATGACGGTAGGTGGTAATTGACGATGGTCGCCGACCAGAATCAATTGGCGGCATCCTTTGACGATTGGAACCAGAGATGAAGGTTCACTCGCTTGGGTTGCTTCGTCGATCAGGACTGTAGAAAATCTCCTGTTGGCTAAGGTGAAATGTCCCGCACCGATATTGGTGGTGCACAAAACTTCGGCACCGCCAAGAACCTCATCGACGATCCGTTGTTCCAACTCTCGCATCTCTTTGAAATTCCGATTGATATCCTTATGAGCTAAACCTTTCTCTTTACCTCTTAAATCACTCAACTTTGCTTTGATAGCGGCATTTTCTTCGCGGATAAATTCAATTTCATCTCGTTTTGGATGAGCGGCGACCTGAGCGTCAAGAGTTGCTTCTCGCAGGTGTTCTCTGACCTTAACCGGCCGACCAAATCTAATTGCATTCACTCCTAAATCTAGTAAACCTTCAAGCAGGTTATCGACCGCAACATTCGATTCAGCACAAGCTAAAATCGGCCCACGGCCCATCATTATCATCGCTTTTAGCATATGAACTGCTGTGTGAGTTTTTCCAGTACCTGGTGGTCCTTGAATAATACTGAGTCTACTCGATACCGCTTTTGAAATCGCTTCTTGCTGACCATCGTCTAGCATCATGCCTTTAAGATCCAAAGGTCGGCGTTTTTCACCGTGGATTTTGGGCACCATTTTTGCACTTTCTGCCATATCGTGAGGCTGGCATAAAAGAAGATTATTGAGTACGGTCCCACCGTCTCCTTCGGTCGAATGAAAAGAGATCAAGGCTTCATGCATTCGATCGTGTGCAACTCTATTGGCTCCACGATCCAATCTCCATCCGCCTTTGCGGATATCGCTTGGTTTTTCGGTGACGACGATTCTGATCCTGAAACGATTACGATCGAGAACCACTCCTTCGATGACCTTTTCAGCCCAAGGTCTCGCTCGTGAAATAACCACCATATCGCCGTGTCCAAAACGGTGGTGAGGTAATGAGCCGCCACCTCTATTCTCGAAAACGACGATTGGATCACCAAAAAATCTGCCAGATGTGCGTCCGACCAAATCGAATAATGCTAATCCAGCGCCGACCATGCGTTGTTTGGACCATTCTTTCCAGCGTTTTTGCACCTGAGAAAGTTCGTCTTCTAACTCGATTCCAATCAAGCGGGTGAAGCACTCAAAATGGTCTTGACTCCGGCGCCATTTACTCTCGTGGCCAACCTTGGATTTTCGGGGAAAATCCGAGTGGGTATCGATGCGACGAACGCCACCCCTCTCGCCCATATTGGACTGGACAATTCTCTCTCATATAGCATACGAACCCTAATCAAGACGTGGTGAGACTTAACAAGGGTCCCGACAGCCGAACCGGTGTTGATGACCATGTTTAGGCGCAAGGAAGTTGTCGAAATCGATGGTGCAGTCTGCCCGTACTGCGAATTCGTCAACCCTAACGGCACCGAGACATGCACTCAATGCTATTACCAACTCGGAAAAGCACCTCGAGACCAAGGCGAGGAGGTTTCGGCTGAACTTAGCAGTAATATTTTTGATGAATTGACATCGGATGAAGACGATTCTTGGGAAGAAGGCAATGCCTTAGATGTCGTTTTAGAAATCGACGAAGACCCCCTTGCAGTCGAGCAATACGCAGTTACAGATTTCAGTTCCGATGAACCCGAAAATATTGGATTTATGGAATCAAAAGCTCCGAGCCTTTCTCAAACCATTGTCCATGAAGAGGTCGAGGTAGAAGCGGTTGACATTGGGTCGTTACCAAGCCAAGTCCAAAAAATGGAATTCGACCAAGTCGACCCATTATCGAAGGTCGAAGAACCGGTTCATGTTGGCGGAGGTCAATTATTCACTACCGATTCACACAAGATGGACGATGATTTGCTTGGCCACGTCGGTGGAAAAGAACTACCTTCTCTACCGGACGATAACGCTTTTCAATCCAAAGTTAATTTGAATGTAGCAAAGGTAGAACCAGCACCCCAGGTAAAATTACCAGAACTTCCAACCATCGAAGAAGAGGTCCAAACACCAGCCCCAGAAATTGTTCAAAATGGTCGATTCTGGCCTTGGCCAGAAATGGATTCGATGGATCCAAGAGATGTTCACCGACAAGTCGTGCGCGCTCTCGAGTGCGCAAAAGCAACCAGATTGGACGAGGCTGCTCAAGTTATCGATGAACTCGGACCCCATCTTTGTAATGACAATGTCGACCTCATCTATCACGTAGGTATGATTCTCAAACAATTGGGTAGGTTCGAAGACGTGAAATCAATGCTTGCTACCGCAAAAGCGGTTATGCCTGACAATGAGCATGTTTCATCAGCAGTAGCCTATCTCCGAGTCTGAGGAGGGCTTGGTTTGAACACCCCGGAATTAGAAATCGATGACCAAGTCATCCTGCGGCCGGTAAATCGTCGAGTTTTACCCGAGGTTACCGAAGCCTACCGCGAAGATCCAGAATCAGCCCGTGCGGCCCTTCCTTGGCTTAAAGAAGGCGAAGAAGCCCGCAGACAAATCGCCGATTTGATGTTTGAATTGGAGATGCAAAAAGAGAATAAAGCGATTCATTTTTGGGTAATTCATTCTACCTTAGATAATTCATTCGTAGGACTGATTGGCTTAGGCGATGAATTACAATTAGCAGCATCTGCCTATAATTTGGGCTATTGGGTCCGAACATCTTGGCGAAAACAAGGTATTGCGAACCGATGTGTCGACGCAATTTTTGCTTGGTTAAGCGAAAACACAGTACAATCATTGGTTGAAATCACAGTTCACCCCCATAATGAAGCAGGCCTAGGAGCATGCAAATCCATTGTTGAGAGATGGGGTGGCATGGCGATTGAGGGATATGTTGGCATCGAATG
>PSPR01000008.1 GCA_004195515.1 Methanobacteriota archaeon
CCACTAATTTCTCTTTGGGTATCATCGCCACTTTGTTGAGCGTTTTGCTGAAGTTTTTCACCGGTTTGAATGATAACAGCAGAAGCAACTGCTGCAACTAAAATCAGAGCAATGAAAACGATCATTGCACCGATTCCGATAGAACCTTCTTCATTATTGAAATTATTATCTTGCATTCAAACCACCGAATCTCCTTGGGTTTCACTTGTATAACTTAGAGTCTCATAAGTAGATCCTCCAGCCTCAACTGAAATGATGAGTGTGTGTTGTTCATTGATTGTTGGACTGCATTCGTCCAGAGCAACGTCATTTGCATCTGTAGGTAAATCAATCATATAGACGACACCGGGATTTATTGTACCGTCAGCCGCATCATTTCTGACACCATCTGCTGTTCTTGTATCCAACAATGTATTAGCGTTATTGAATGTGCCAAAAACGGTTTGGATGGCAGGGGTTGGTGCACCATCATCACAGATGATGGTCCATGTAACTTGGCTTTCGGTCAATGGTTCACTGCCGGGGGCTAACTCATAGACAACCGTCACACAAGTATTGGTTGCTCCAGTTCCATCGCAATCACTTTGGTCGCCGACCCAACTGGTGATGATGGAAATTTTTCCACCTATCTCTTGTTGGGTATCGGTCCCTGTCTGTTGCGCGTTTTGCTGTAATTTTTCACCCGTTTGGATGATGACAGCTGATGCCACGGCTGCTACCAGAATTAGCGCAATGAATACAATCATTGCCCCGATTCCAATAGAACCTAATTCGTTCTCATTTTCGTTCATATATTTTTTTTGCATTTGGTTTTCACCTCTTTTTCGTATCTCTACAATCCTCCCTTTTGGCGTCAACCGCCTGCAAGGTGGGAACATGATTAGGCGGGGGTTTCACCTCCCTCGCCCATGTCGATCGACAATGGCATTTTCACCACAGCGACCTCATCCGGTGCAAGCCTTTCCAACATAGGTAAGGCTCCACTAGTATATCCTGGTGGTAACCAGGGTTGGAGTATTACATCACGCAGAGTTTCCATACTGCGGTTTTGAGCACGAATCATCACTTCTACCTTGCCAGCACGAACATCGTACCCGGTTTGAATCGCAAGTTTTCTCGATAGAGGGATTTCTTCGAGCGAGAATCTTTGACCAGGTTTGATTTCGAATCTAACCGGTAAAAATCCTCCTGGTCTGATTGCTGGCACATCGATGAATGCTGGATTTGCTTCCCAACCTGCGGGCAGCGGAGGTTCTAATCTCAATTCAGGCAGTGGTCGGTCGCCATCATTTACGATTCGGACCATCATGACTCCTGAATCGCCACCAGCGGGCCAGCGGGAATCTACGCCCAACCAGAAAGAACGGAATAAGAATGGATTCAAGGCTGTAGCTGAATCAACCACGAGGTCTGTGATCAATAATTCGACTTCGGCCGATGCGTGGCCAACCTCGCCAATCTCGGCTGCACTCGTAGCGTTTCTCAAGCGACGTAAGATGATTTCAACCTCTGCTTCAGCGATGGTTTTCTCTTTGAGAAGCATGTGAAGCATGGCAATATTTCGACGAAGTTCTACAACATCTCCTTCTAATGTATTGAGGGCTTTTTCGGCTTTTCGGACCGATTTACGAGCACTAAACAAGTTATGGTTTTCTAGGTTTGTTCTCGCTTCTGCAATATCATATTCAGTCGCGGTCATCGAGGATTCACCAGTTGTTACACCGAAAACCAAGTGCTCGATCTCCTTACTTGCTTTCATCAATTTATCAGCGCTAACTTGCGATTCTCGAATAACAGACCGTGCATCGGTAATATCCTTCGAGGAGACGATGGTCTCGGTTGGAATAGCATCGATTTGAGAAGACTGTTCTGATTCATCAGGCATCGGATTCCACCTCCTCTTCCAATAATGAATTCATCTCATCATCCCAAGCATTGACTTCTTCTGTGCTGGAATCTCCACTCGCCATAATTGTTGGGGTTGCCGGTTGTAGAATTACAGATAAATCGATTCCGTCACTTGCTAATTCAGTCAATAAGCGAGCCGGATCACCGAGATCTCTTTCGATTCGACCAGATTTGACCTCTACGTCGGTTAGGCGACCATATAATCCACCATACATTCGATTGGCTTTCCATATCAATACTAATACACCTAGGATTACCACTCCGAGATAGGCCAGAATTGATATCAAATTGGATGATTCTGGGTTTACTTTTGGAGGGAATCCAAGAATAACTGCCATCATACCTAAAATTGGCATTGCTAGAATGATTGATAATTGTCTTTTTGCGTTGGTAAGTACATCGAAATGGTTACTGTAAAGAGTAGATATCCCTTTACGAGCTCTTTGATAATCTTCGTGGATAAGTTGGAATTCGATGGTTGAACGCCAGGTCATTGACCAAACCCAACCTGCTGCGAATAACAACACAACTGGGCCCCACCATACCATTTCTTGCAAGTGAAAAGCAAAACCTAGGGCCATAACACCACAATATGTTGCTGCTAACCTGAACTTGTCGTTTTGTCCGACCAATCGCAATAATGCGATCGAGGCACCGATCAACACCAAGGTTGAAATGAATGAAACAGTAACTCCTGGTGACCAAGATTCAACCTTGCCTTCAATAGTGAGTGGTTCGTTGACGATCGGAGATAAATCGTAGGCAATTGCGGTTAGGGTTGCGTTACAAGTTACATCTTGGTCTTGGGTCCACCAATCCAAATTATCAGTGGTGACCGCCCAATACAGATCAATCTCCGTTGCGGGCTCCATGAATGGAACCGATTGAATTGAATCTTCGACCGTGACTCCATCACAAACCAAATTTGCTTTTAGCATCAATGCGACCGCGGTTCCATCATTACGAAGAGTAGCGGTTATCGAAGTATCCATGCCTTCGTGTAGTGGATCGGCTGAGAATTTAAGATCCTTTAGAATTGGTTCTGAATATGTATCGAAGAAAAATGAGAAATTAGCTTCGGTAAATTCGGTGAAACTATCATGGTCGTCAGGATGATAAAGTCTGAAGGTTAAATCATAACCATCATTTCTCAAAATAAAGGGGCTATCCGGAGAATCGATAATTAAATTTAGTGGATTATCAATTACCCAACTCGCCCTTGCTGGCAGTGCTATTACATTGTGAACGCCTCCTGAATCACAATCGTTAGAAAGATCCAATTCAGTAGTTTCGCCACCGAGGTCAAGTGCAAAGCCCCAAGCGAAATCGATCTCACTCAAACCTAATGAACTAAGATTAGTGTTTCGATTAGCACCACATAATTCGATTAGATAGGATACTACAGTATCGGCGCCTTCAGGAATGTGCGACCAAGTTATTGAACGAGTTAAGTTTGAATTATCCTCGTTGGGTTCGAGTGGATAATCTTCGCGAGAGAAGAATCTCGACATTTTTAATTGAGTTTCCAATACCGATGTCCCTGTAACATTTGAGTCCAATGGTGACATTTGAACCCTCAATAATGCTTCGAGATGAACATCTGGCTCAAAATCCATCGCATCGACGGAAAAGAATAGGGATACTGGCTGGCCTTGGGGCAATACCAATTGAGTTGGCTCACCGACGACTTCCCATGAAGTGGAAGGTACGCTAAGACCTGGCTTTAGCACATAATAAAGCAGGGAAACCGTTACGTCTTTGTTGCCGGTATTGGTTACTGTAGTTCGCCAATCACGACTGTCTTGGCGCCAGAAGAATTGTTCTTCTGGCCAATCTGCAACATCGACCGTAAATAATGGTGCTACTTTGAGCAGAATTGTTCTAGCGCTCAAGAAAGCACCATTTCCGGAGTGGTATAATGAGATTGTCACATTATGAATATCCCCATTTTGAAGTGAATGGTTACCACCTATCGCAGGCACGACGATGGTCAAATCATTGGTCAGACTTCCATCGATTGGCAATATTACAGCACTTTGTTCAAACGAAGTTGCCCAATCACCTTCAACAAATGCAGTTACTGTGAGATTTTCCTCAACATTGCCATTATTCCTAAATTCGATCGAAATAGTTTCATTCACCCCAGGTATTACCTCGATGAGAGGTTCTACCATGATGTCCAAGTGGTGATCGGCACTAACATTTGCAACGATTGCAACCGAGAGGTTCATCCCACCCGGAGCGCTTACCCACATGGTAACCATATGTAGCGCATCTGCGCTTGCATCGATATCTGGGCGTAGCCTAACTTTAATCGATTCTGAATAACCTGGTGCCACCAATAATTCCGTTGCTGATTCAATGGTGAATTCAACCTCATTTGCGGCGCTATTATCCATCCAAAGGCTAAATGTAGTCGCTACATTTCCTGTGTTATTGATATACACTCTAGTGAGTGGGGTTTCGAATGGTGAAAGATCAATGGTTTGATTGGTTGGGTATAATTCGAAATTTTCAGATTCTTCAACTCGTATCAACAATGTCTTGAGACTTAGCAATTCGCCGGTCAAGCCATCTTCCACTCGTATAGTCAACTCTTGGAAGGTATCCGCAGGTGCTTGAGGGTCGGTGGTAACACCCAAAGTGAGGTTGGTAATATGAGAATTACCTGTCACTGGATGATCACTCATCGAAGGTGATAAATTCGAAACAAAATTACTACTAATATTTGTTGTAAGACTAGCCGACCAAAGTAGTGGTAAGTCATCTACGATAACCATTCGATAAGTCGCGAGAGAGTTCCCGGTATTGGCCAATTTTAGGGTGAAATTGGTAAGATTACCCGGATCTGCATCTAGGATTTCATCGGTGATAATTTCACCTTGAGTCACAGAAGGAATTACGATTGTGATATTTCTAGTAACGGCACTTGCAAGAACACCACTTGATTGCTGAGCAACTGTAAGAGTAGGTGTGGCTGTAACTGGGACGACTAATTCGCCTGCAAGTGGCATTTCATCGCCAGGGCCATCTATTGCAAGCCATGATTGGAATATTTGACCAATTACAAGAGAATTCACCGAAGCGGGTGTTGCATTCGCACCCCAGCGGACCGCTTCATTAATTCCACCAGAATCGGCCGGTGTGAAAACGGGTGTACCAACCGTTACATTTGCATCGACTCCTCCCGGAATTGCTGCACCGAGATTATGTCTTACCTCGACCGATAAAGAAAGGATTCTATCAACTCCTCCAGAGCCATTTCCTTGAATTACTTCCTCCTCGGTCAAGACTATCAATTCGGTTTCTGGTCCAGGATCGATCGAGATTACCGAGCGGATTATCAATTGAGTCGAATTAAGTGAAGGCACGCCACCATCACTTGGAAGAGCTTGGAGCCAAGCTGTAATACTATCACCAGCAGAATTTCTTTCCCCGGGGTCGAGCGGTGATGATATCGGTGCAGGTGTGACCAATACCGCGATGGTGACGTTTTCACCGGCAGGAATTACATCTGTTGAAGAAGAGGAGGCTTCAACTATCCAATTATCTGCCGAAACCGATAAGCCGGTTATTATTAAGAAGGCAGAAGGTACATTTCCTGAGTTTTCCACAGTAAAGAGGAGTGTTGTTGTTTGGGCAGGGGTTACCGTTACAGGACCTGTTGGTGCAATTACGGTAGCTTGGAATTGGTCACCGACCATCACATGACCAGCGCTTCTGGCGGTATATGTGTCGGGCCCTTGAGATGTAAGATTCAAATATACATTTTCAAGGGTTGGTTTTACAGCATTTGCAGGTACATCTACAGAGACTACAATAGTAGAAGAATAATTAGCAGTTAAAGAAATGGTCGTTCCATCCAACGTTCCATCGTGCCAGCCTTGATCGCTCCCTAATTCAATAGTAAAATCATCAGCCATCCCAAGATTGTTTACAACCCAGGTCAAGGTGGTAGTGGTGCCAGGTTCAATAGCCCGGTCTCCAGGAGGAGACAAATCAATGATATAATCTGAGAAAGTCACCGTCTCTACGCTCGATACAATTGTATTTGACCAAGATGATCCATTGAAATGAACTTTGGTTGCTAAAGTCCAAGATCCAATTAATAATGTAGCATCAAAAGACACCAATAAACTAGACCCCGCGGCGGTATTCAATAAATTCCCAGGTTGAAGGATTTCGGTATTTGACCAAAACGACATCATATTTGTCGGGTCGCCGACATCGCTAAAGTTCAATTCGAACACTCCGCTGATGGGCAACACTCCATCATTTCGAACGGTTGCATCGAATGTGTGTATGGAATGATTAAGTCTCAAATCGGTGAAACCATTGGTGGGTCCTGGGACCGAATCGGCGAGAACGATTCCTCTATTGAGGGCTGTAACATCGAAATCCAAGCGGTGTTCATCATTTCCTGTATTGGAATCTTCGGTTGAAGACGTACGGGTGAAAAGAGTTTGATCATCACCAGCAGAAGCTGTCCAATTAATCAAGACTGGACTAGAAGAACTAGATGCTGAAATAACTCCCAAATCAATCGAAGTTACTTGAGACTCAGTAGAACTAGGAGAGGCCAAATGAACTAAATTCAAAGTTACCGGGCCGGCTACCGGTCCTTGATTTTCAACGACAACACGAATCACATGATTGCCTGGTGCTAATTTTATTTGTCCTGCATCATCGATAGAACCACCTGCTGAGAGGGTCATAACCGAGACTGCGGGTACGACCGCTTGTAAGAACAGGACTAAAATTAGCCCGATTGCCAAGTTTCTCTCACGCACCGGCCATCCCCCTTTTGAAGCGATGGATGTTTACACTCTTTCCTTGACGAGTCCAAGCAGCAAGTAATTGTTCAAGCAATCGATTGTGTATGTCTTCACTTAGACCCAACCTTCGCCTCTCCTCCCAGAGAAGCATTTGTTCGGTAATTGTAAGAACGCCATCTTTGAGATATAACTCTAGAGTTCTGCGGTAAGAATCCCTATCTGAAACAGCATAAATTATTTCATCACCAGGAAGGTCGTCGGCCCGGTCCTGCAATATGTTTCCAAGAGTCATGGCTTCATCGTATGAGAGGTTTCTACGATCCATATCCGATTGAATCGAAGAAGCGATAGATTGGAGGTCGTATCGCACATTGGCTTTATGAATCTGACGCAGATATCGCCGGCATCTCCGGGACATGCGTTCGACCGCCATACCTTCGGTTGAAGTCTGAAGGACTATAAGGCCATCGCCGACAAGGGCCTCTTTTATGCAATTTAAATCAAGAGTCATCCGGAGTGCATAAATAGCCCTCTGCGCCGAAATTTACATCAAATATGCCATACAAAGAGTTGATTTGCAACATGATAGTAGCACATACATGACCGAAGTTATTTCCTTGGAACTTGGCCAAAGCGCCCCAGCATTTTCAACCTTGGATAGTAAAGCTATTTCCCATAATTCAAATGAAATTCTCGAGTCTGGAAAGAAAATTATTCTATATTTTTACCCGCGTGATTCAACACCAGGTTGTACCACACAAGCGTGTGATTTTCGTGATGATTTATCAAGGTTTGAGTCCAAGGGCTATGCCGTATTCGGCGTATCTAAAGACTCGGAAAAAAGCCATGAAAAATTCATTACCAACCAAGAATTGAATTTCCCATTATTGATGGATGAAGATGGAAGTCTTCACGATGCTTTTGGTACTTGGAGAAAAAAGATGAATTACGGCCGTGAGTACATGGGTTGTGCCAGATCTACATTCGTCATCGACACCGATGGAAAATTGATTTTTGCACGCTATAATGTCAAAGCAAAAGGGCACGTTGCTATGCTCGCACGCGAGTTGGGAATCGATGGATGAGTTAGCCGGTCGAAAAATTGAGTTACCCTGCGGCGCAATCGCTTGGTGGCCTTGTCATGTAGCAACCCAAACGATTGGAGTTGGCACAGTAATAGGAGCGCTTGCTCATATCGGCAGAGATGTCGTCATCGGAGACAATTGTCGAATTCAAGGTACTGCGTACATCGCAGATAAAACTCAAATCGGTTCTGAAGTATTTATTGGGCCCGGAGCGGTCATCACCAATGACCGCCATCCCCCATCGAATGGGAGATGGTCACCTATCATGGTCGCAGATAAAGCAATAATAGGCGCAAATGCAACATTAGTTGCTGGAATTAGAATTGGCGAGGGCAGCGTGGTAGCTGCCGGAGCAGTTGTCACAAAAGACGTCCCCCCCAACGAAGTTTGGGGCGGCAATCCAGCAAAATTTCTGATGGGCAAATCAGCAAAAAAGCAATCATCGACTTTTTACAGAAGTGTGTAGATTATTCCGACGAATCGATCCTACGAAAAATCGAACGTGGCGATTCTGAAGAAATCATTCAACAATGGCAAACATATCGGGATTTCACCAACTATTCAATCGATGAATTGAACCAAGGTAAACTCGACGATTGGTTCCAAACAGAACTGAAATTTGCTACTGAAACAATAAATATTACTGAATTAGATCATTCTGAAAAAGCAAAGTGGCTATCAGCAATATTGAGCCCAAGACCATTAGCATTGGTCTTAACCAACTCAACCGAAGGGAAAATGAACCTTGCCCCAATCACTAGTCTAGCAGTCGTCTCCAATAGCCCATCGTTAATCGTGATGTCTCTATCACAAAATCGAGAAGGGCAACATCGCGATACATATCAAAATATGATTATTACCAAAAAATGCCAATTGCAATTTTTGAATCCAACACTTGAATCTGCAATCGATGCCGATATTTGTGGAACACCTACCGAAAAAAGTGAATGGGAACTAATCGGAAAACAAGGACCGATTCACCCACTCGCAATCGCAACCTTATCTTGTACTTTATTGGAAGATAACCCTCTACCTGAGGGGGCAGTTGCTCGTTTGCTCACTTTAAGAGTAGATGAAATTACTATCCCTGCTGGTACCACTTCCCACCAAGCATTTTCAGTTTTATGCCAGCACGGCATCGATACATTGACCCCAAGTCCAAATGATTGGACCTATGTTGCGACCCTTCATAGAAGTTGATTCAAGCCATCTTCCAATTTGGTTGAAGCTGCCCAATCTAGATGATGATTCATACTCAAGTCTGGTAATCTGCGATTACTATCGCCATGATTTGATTCGACGAATTTCAAGGTCGCGTCGGTTTTTTTAGCAATCAAGTTTGCCAAGTCAATCATCTTAATTTCTTCGAGAGAACCCAAATTAAATGACATTCCAGACAAGTTATCCAGCCTTCCTATTTTTTCCAACCCGGGGGTCACATCTCCAATCCAAGTAAGACTTCGAGTTTGCTCTCCTGTTCCATGAACCTCAATTATTCCGGTTGATCTCGCACTTGATATCATCATAGCGACCACTTGACCGTCATTATCTCCGTGGAGCCGAGGGCCATAGACATTGAAGGGCCGCACGATTCGAACATCGACACCGTTTGTGATTGCGTGGTGACACATCAATTCGCCGAGATATTTGCTTGCACCATAGCTATGGCGTTGGTGAAGGTGAGCCGGGGGGAATAGCGATTCACTAGAATTTGCAAGTGGCATCGATTCTTGCTCACCAAAGGCTTCAGGACTCGAATAAAATACCAATCGTGAATCACAAGCCTTGGCGGCTGCAATTGCAGATCTAGTTCCGTTGATATTGACGTCAACAACCAAATCCGCCTGGCGATGGAATCGCCGAGTACCGTTTACCGCTGCCAAATGGTGAATGACATCGGGATTAAATTCGACGCACTTGGAAGATATGACCCCGGGGTCACATATATTCGCTTCAAAAAAAATCGCCCGCGAATCAACTTGCTCACGATGACCTCTCGAGAGATCATCGATCACCAATACTTCATCACCATTTTCAAGCAATAAATCAACCAAATGTGAGCCGAGGAAACCCGCTCCCCCTGTCACAACAACTCGCATCGATCATTCCACCACTCGGTCAAGAATCGTAACGGTCACGACATCATCAATTCTCTCTACTCGGATTTTATCGCCATCGTTAACTGCCATACATGGATCGATATCGAAACCATGAGAATATGGTACATCAAGCAAAGAACATGCCGGCAAAGTTAGGGAACAAACATCACGATTAACGATTGCCCTAGGTCCTTTTCCAGTATATATCAACCCCATCAAAACATAAGGAGCAACGGTCGAACCCGACCCTTTTGGATAGATCAATATCTTATCCTCTATACATCGACCGTCGAGAGGATGCCCAAATTCTTCGATTTCGCCGCTATCCCTATTTACATATCCAAGATAGGTAATCGCTACATCACTAACCATCGCTACGCCTTCTACCGACCAATCACCTTGGGAGTTAAGTCCTGAGCCCACCATGGTTGCCTCGCCGGTTTGGTGAGTCTTTCCACTAGCGTGTTGAGGTTGTTTTTTCGATTCTAAAATAGGTGTTGGACCTTCACTTAAATTTGGATTAAACGCATGAGCAACACACTCGAAAATTGGACCAACGCTGGTCGGCATTCTATTCAACCCCGAGGTTAGATAATGTTCTGCTTTGAGAGAATTCGTCATCAGGTGATTATAATGTGCTCGATTATATGGAGTGACCTCAGGACAGGTATCTTGTAAGATTACTGCACCTGCTTCTTCAAGAAGTCCAATACTGCCATCGGCCTCTGCTAGTTCATGGTTAATACCTGAAGTAAAAACCCATAATCTTTGATTTGGAATTTTCAGACCCATTTCACAATGAGCACGTACTGCTGAGGCTGTAATCCTAATCTCTTCTAAACTGGCTTGAGGACAACCGATTACCACGAGGTCGACTTGACCTCTTGGCGCAAGTTCCTCATAACGTGATGCTAAGTCTTCAGATGAGAATTGTAAAACATTTTCAACATTTGAAATGTCTGGCGTTTCGGTCAATCCCTGTGCCCATAACATTGGACAACCATAATTTGCAGCAGCTGCTGTCAACGCTTTTTTACTTGCAAAACTGACATATTTTGGCAAACCACGAATGAATGGCATCGGCCCATATGGCAAATCCCAATCGGGTCTTACCTGCTTACCAATCCAATCACCCAAAACCGACCAGTCGGACAATGTTATCAATTCACAATCGACATCGACAACAATATTTGGCACTCTATTTTCAGGTAAATGTAAACCCCAACGCGGAGCATATCCGGTTAATGCAGTAGCTAATGCACTCAAACCAGATTCACGATTTGTGATCAAATCTGTCCAAGAATTTGAAAAAGCAACCGCATTCGATTCTGACCAAGATGCTATTCCGCTCTCATCTTCGACGCCTCGATCATAAGGTGTACAAGAAAGGCTTGCCTCAACACCAAGACTAGAATATGCTTGAATGATTTCAAATTGTTGTTCTAGAAAATCAGGATAATCGATATCCATCTCTTCCATACGGCGCTTATCGCACCCAGCGGAGTTCAATGTTGTAGGAATTGCAACCTTTCCATCACCGGCAAGGTCGGCCAAAAAGCGCCTCAAGCCATGACCGCCAGTAATTACTGAAACTCCCGACACATGACTATGTGATACCTCGACGAACTCTTTGGCCCCCGAGGTTCGAGCCAAATCCACTACCAATCTAGCTGCTTTTTGCCGAGTGCTGCCTTCTTGGCCAGCAAGCATTGCATTCAAGCGAGTTGGCAACTCCATGTTTCTTGCCTAACAGGACCAATGACATAACTGATTTGTTTAGATTATCCTAATAATGGTAGAGGGGTTTAAGCAAAAGCATGGAAGACCCGAGTGCGGAGAAATCAAAGAGATTGACGGATGAGAAAAAAAGCAATAAGGGCGCCGCTGCAATCGTATTTTCACTATTGATTTCGGTTTCAATGAGCGGTTTTGCCCTCTGGTCCACATTGGATATGCCTGAAATCTCGAGTGGCTCGGATGGAGAAGACGGCCAAACTTCGTTGATGAAAACCGCCGGACTCTACGGTAACCACGGCTGTGAAGATGGTGGATTCAGCATTCAGGTTGGAATCGACAAAAACAATGATGGCAGTTTGACCGGTGAAGAGGTCGATGACATCAGAAATCTTTGTCATGGCGTCGAGGGATTATCCGGACCAATGGGTTCGCCAGGATCGAATGGTTTCGATGGTTGGAATGGGACCAATGGGTCGAATGGGACCGATGGGTTAAACGGTTCGAATACTCTAGTAGAACGCCTATCAGGAGCGGTTGGGCCATGTCCAAATGCAATGATTCTTACCTTCGGTGTCGATGTTTCGCCTCAAGATGGAATTCTTTCTGAAAGCGAGATAAATTCCGTGCTAAAATTGTGCCTTGAAAGTTTGCTAAACCAGCGAATTACTGATTTCTCGTTTGACAATAGTGAATCATTTACAAGCGGATGTCAAGGTGGTGTCTTGTTAAATAATTCAATGGTAATTGCTGCATATGGTTCAAATCAATGCCAATTATATGGCTTTACTAATTATTATCAACCAATACTAATTGCTGAAAATTTTGAAGGTGATATGGCTCCGGGCCGAAATCTCGGCTTCACGGTTCATAACGACCGCGCATGGTTCGACGCAGACGACGGCACATCGCGCCAGGTTTGGTCTACAGACGGCGTGACCGCTTGGAAGGAAACAAATTACAGCTTCGATTTTTCAGCCGGTTCTGAATTATTGGTCGTGGATAATGAAATCATTATCGTATCGCCTAATGGCATGACCACGATTGGAGATACTGATACTCACATCAATGGAAATTTCAATAATATCTCGATCGTATTCAATAATTTGGTTTACAATAATGCAACTGGATACAATATCGACGATGAGCATTTCACCGGAGAAATTCATGGCCAAGCGATTGAGGTCGATGGCAATTATTGGTTCATGGCAACTACGGATAATGATGGCATGGAATTACACAAGAGTAACGGTATTATAATTGAGAAAATGACTTCGACTTTAAGAGGAATTCCTGCTGCTAAATTCCCAATTCTCTATTATGGTCATGAAATTTTATTTGATGCAAAACTAGGTGCAGACATCAACACCGGATTCTTGGCTTACGATATGATGACAAATACCGTGGACAAGGTCACTGGAAATGTGCTCTTACCTGGAGATAATACCAAACCTTTGATTCATAAAGGAAAATTGTGGTTTGATTGTACTACTGGCAGCGCAGGGAACGAATTGTGCACTTATGATGGCGTAGATGCCAGAGTACATTTCGATTATACACCAGGGATCAGTTCATCTTTCCCAAAACACATTACTGTTGTCGAAGATGAACTTGTTTTGATCATCGATGACACCACCTTGGGTGGAGTCCTAGTCAAGGTCGATGTTGGAATTTCTTTGTTGTGGGACCCAGAACCCGGCCAACAAGCAGCAGGATTGGTTGGGAAAATATGGGTGGCTGAGGACGCATTGTATTTTATGGCTAACTCATCTTCATTTGGTCAGGAAATGTATCTCTATCCAACCGGTGCTTTGATTGGCGATTGGATTGTAGTTCAACCACGCCAATCATGACGGGCTGCTAAAGGCTGCCTCCATCCTTGGCCAAATGCACGCTTCGACACCCTTGGAGCTGGCGCCATTTGCCAGCGCTTATGTTCGCTAGAAGAGAGTCTTTTGAGTACGTCGTTCACTGTTTTTTCATCTTGACCGGTTGCGATGATTTCGGTTGCATCCAAACCGTGTTCGATGTGATGACGAAGTATTTCATCGAGAATAGGATATGGAGGTAGACTATCCTCGTCTTTTTGGCCGGGTGCGAGTTCCGCGCTTGGAGGTTTGGTCATGGTAGATTGATTGATCACATCTTTGCCAAGACGTTGATTGAATGATTCTGCCAAACCATAGACTTCCATTTTGTAAAGATCGCCAATCGGAGCATAACCTCCAGCCATATCACCGTAAAGAGTGCAATAACCTTGACCGAGTTCTGATTTATTCCCGGTTGCAATCGCCATTGCTCCATTCGCATTTGCATGAGCCATAACGATAAGACCTCGCAATCTTGCTTGAAGGTTTTCGCCGGCCACGGGGTGGCCGTTTTCCAATAAATTCTCCAAAGTTGATTCCGAACATTTATGCATATTTTCGATGCCAATGATTTCGAAATTTATGCCCAAAGCTTTGGCGGTATCGGTTGCATCCGAGATGCTATGGTCTGATGAATGCCGACTTGGCATTGATAAGCCGGTGACATTTTCTGGGCCAACAGCACATGATGCAATACAAGCTGCAACCGCTGAATCGATGCCACCGGATAGTCCAAGCACAATTTTGTTAATGCCGCTTTTTCGACAATAATCAGATAATCCAGTTACGACAGCATCCAAAATATCATCTTCGGGAAAAATAAGATTCTCGTCCGGTTTGAGTAATGTCATCACACCTTCGCCAATCCATTCAGAATTATCTGGACCGGATAAATCTGCAATTAACACACCCTCTTTCCATGCTGGCCCAACTAGAACTTGACCATCTGGCCAAGCGATTAGACTTCTTCCATCAAATAATAGATCGTCATTTCCTCCGACTTGATTTGCTAATAAAAAGGGATGGCCCAGCGATTTCGCTGCTGTTCTTGCAACCTCTATTCTAACGCCTGCTTTTGTAGCATGATATGGTGAAGCCGACAGATTAACCGTTGCGTCTAAATCTACTCCTTGACGACACCATTCAACGATTTGGGAGATTGGATCGCTATCGTAATCAACTGGGGTTTTGCCCGAATGTTGCCAAGCATCTTCGCAAATTGTGACTGCGATATCAAGATCGCCAAAAGTTCGAGCGATTCCTGGTCGTTCGTCTGGATCAAAATATCTCGCTTCATCGAATACATCGTATGTCGGCAACAATTGCTTCCTTACGACCTCGCGGTTTGCTTCACCGCATCGAATCGCGCCGTTTCCCGGCCTAGATCTACTATCTTTTGCTTTGACCGGGGTTCCAACCAAAATAGGAATTGATGATTGAATTGAAGTTGCTTGAACTTGGCATTTCTCGACGAAATCTTGTTGAAAAAGTAAATCTCGAGGTGGGTAGCCGCTGATCGCTAATTCTGTACTTATAGCACAGTTCGCACCATGTTCAACTGCAATTTGCGCCATCGAGCTAATTCGTTCGGCATTGCCAGCGATATCTCCAACCGTGGGGTTGGCTTGCAATAAAGCGATTTTAGATGCCATGACCTCCCCCTCAGCCTACTGAGGGGGAGCCAGACTCTATGCTTTGTGGACCGGAATCCATCTCATCACTAATCTTCGTATTCATCTTCGAACTCTTCTTCGTAGATGATTTCCTCACCAGAAGAACCTGCTCGAACCGTTGCCATTCTCAACCAAGTTAACACTAATAATAAGGTGATTCCAAGCATTGTCAAGGCGATTCCAACCAACCACGGATTTGCTTTACCGAAAATACCAGACATGAAGCCATCATCTGTAGGTGGTTTGACATCGATCATTCTACTCTGTTCAAATTCTTCATTTAAACTGACTTCAATCCATTGAATTCCTGGTGTTTCAGGTTTCCAATCGACCACAACTGTTGCCACCGATTCTGCATCGATTTCAACAATTGGTCGAGCGAGGGTTTCCCTGCTACCGTCGAGTTTGACAACTTCGATCAATATACTTGTTTCACCGGCTAATAATCCACTATTACGCAAATAGATATGGACCGCAGTTGCTTCATCAACCTCAAGGTTCAACTTGGATAATTCCACTCCACCTGAATCGATTGAAAAATCAGGTATATGCTGGATTAGATCCCATTTACCGGCTGGATGATTTTCAGAATTTCCAAAGGTTTCGAATTGGTTTCCGGCTAAGTCCCTTCCTTCTAACCTCATTTTTATAACCAATTGTTCTTGGAGTAATTCCGAGTTTAAACTTGAGAAATTAATCTGTCCTTCAAACAATAATCTCAATCCTGAGATTAGGTCCCCTTCGAGACTTAAATCGGTAGTCCCAGTCATAATCGCATCGTTTTGCCCCAATGGAGTAATCCACCAAATTAATTCGACCGAATTTACATCGATGCCGAATGGTTCGGATACCACGACCTTAATATCGTGTTGACCAGGCTCTAAAATTGATGATTGTCGTGGTGATAAAAATTCGATAACTACCGGGCCTATATCATCGACTATGATCCAAGCAACCGCTTTTGTTTCATCGGTGACATCGATGCCTTGTAATACTAAGCAATCCACATTCCAAGTAAATGGATAACGCCCGCTTTCGATCGGAGCGATTGTAGCCGCAGTAAATAGTCCACCGGCCGCGGTCGCAGTTCCTTTGATACCGTTCAATCGAACCTCGACATCGCAATCGAAATCTGGAAGTTCGCCGCTTTTCTCAAAAACAACGATTCCCGATAACTCAATTGCAGTTCCGGGAGAAACCCTCGCACCTTCATCGGTGAGTGCGCCATTTTCAACCCAGAGAGACACATTGTCTAGAATCATCATTTCAGCCGAAAATCGCCAGCGATTTTGTGGATAATTGACCAGATCGTGATGATCTGCACGATCGGTCACTTTGATACTCGGCTCACGTCGAGTATCGCCTAGATCAGGAGTTGACCATTTTAGGTTCAACTCGATTACCATTATCAAATCTCGATCATATGCGTTGGGAACCGTGCCTTCGTCGGTAAGAATTTGACATGATTTCACATTGAGGTGAATCGATGAACTTTCGCAGCGATGATTTGATTGATTCCATGTAATTGCCATTCGGTCGCTAGCAATATTATCTGCTAATGCAACTTCGATAGTACCAACATCGGAGATACCATTTGCTTCACTAAAGCTGATGTTTAATTGGTAATTTTGCCCTGGATGAAGCCACGCTTTCTTGCCATTCATCCATTCAAAGCCATCAGTATCAACAACTGGGGGCCCATCCGGCATCAACTGATACATGAACAAGTGATCATCTTCGGTAACTGAGCCACCTTCGAGCAAATCATGCCCACCCAGGTCAACGCCGATGACATAACCAGCAACCTTCTCTCCTTGGAAGCCCGCAGCATCATCAACATATGCCACATATGAGCCATATGTGCCATTTAGATCGCTTGGGAGCGAAAGAGCGGTTTCAATATATTCGCCTTCATTAGGCCAGCTATCACCATTTAGATCGTTTAACCATTCTCTCCAAAGCATTAGTTTTACATTTGTAGGTAGAACCGGTTGGTCGGTAATATTAACGATAATTTGTTGATATGCTGATGGGGTCAAATGGTCGTAATGACGGATATTAGATCCTATTACTACCGGTGCTAACGGATCGATAATGAATGTTCGATTTACAATCCAAGGGTCGGCTACACCTCCACCTGCAAGTGGTGCAATCGTGAATTGCCAAGTCACATTTCCACTGGTAAACGGTGTGACGGTTTCGACCCGCCAAACCGAAGAAGTTAGTTCTGTAGTATTTGCAATGAATACTCCATCCCGGTGCAATTCCAATAAGAATTCACCAGGATATGGATGCTCACCGGCCGCTCCATATTGAAATCCAATCTCTACTTCCATAGAAATATTCCCACTAGATTTTAGATATTTACGGTTGTTTGCAATCGGAAAACCATCACTAAACCAATCGACATTATTTATTGTTAAATCATTACTCACCGCTGGATTGGTCCAGAATAAATTCGAAGGGAGTGAGACTACTCCATTTGCTAATTGTACCCTACCGGAGATTCTGAGGTTTTCGACATCGTCCCATGCTTGGGAGGTCCTGAATGTGATCGATAATTCATCGATGTTACCAGTCGTATTTACGCTAACTCCCGCTCCATCAAAGATCAATACATCATGAATCCCAAGTTCAACCATGTTGCCACCATTGATTGGTATTAACCATTGAGCGGTCTCGCCGTCAGCATTCAAATCGAGTATGAACATATTTAGTGATGAGAGTTGTGATTGAGTTCTCAAGCTGAGGGTTCGCCATTTTTGAGAGGGCGTTAGAGTATTGGAATCATTGGTCAAAGATATGACGCCAACATCGACATCCCCAGATGACGAAATGGAATTAATTGTGATCGCCAATCCCGCTTTAGATTGAGCGCTGACCGGAAGAGGTACCAAATTTCCACTTATCGATTCTTTGAGGATCATATTTGCACCCATAACGATTGGATGAAGTGCTGTTGCTTGAATTTGTTCTTGAGCAAGATAAGGGATCGACAGTCCTGATAATTCATATGAACCTTGATCAGCGATAATTTCTACTTTAGCGCTTATGAAGTCCTGCCCACCGATTCTAAGAGCCGAATTTGAATTCGATAATTCATTTGAAAGAGCTTGAACCTCGGTTTCATTGAGATCCAAAACGAGCCTTTTTACCGACTCATTTCCGCCGGTTTGAGCCACCATTGTATTACCGATCCAAAGAGCTATTGTTTGAACACCTTGGCCGACCAATGCGACTTTTGTAGCGCTCACTTTGAAATGACTAGCATTCTGTGGAATCAATAATTGAATCCATTTGGTTTGAGGTGCAGCATTGATGAATAAATAATTCCGAGAGCCATTATGGAATACATCTTGGTTACCCCAACTTCCAACCGCATTATTGGACACAGACCACTCACTAAAGCCATCATTATCAATGTCGATCTCCGGTTGTAATACCACGAGAGCAGGATATAATTCAAGTTCAAAAGATTCTAAGAGCCAACCTGGTACATTTCCATGGTACTTTATTTGGAATGAATTGATTGGATTGGTTAATTGTGTAAAACCAGTAGAAGCATTTGTGAATTGCCATGGGCCGCCATCTATTGATAACTCAATTGTGACATTACCCGATAATATACTTTCAAACCTATATGCTGCAATCGGTGTACCGAGGCGGTATATTGGTGAGATAAATGTACTATCTCCACTTCCTGAAACCCAATCGCCTCCCGAGTTCCAGCCACTATTATTGGTCTCCCAACCATATTCTACTGGATATCCTTGTAAACTATCATAGAATTTTCCGCCACCGGAAATTCCGTAAAGCCGGGGTGAATCTCCTTGTTGGTTTGCTTTGAATGCGAGTTCAAATCTAACCGAAGTCGTCGTTTGCCAATCGATTATTGAAAGATCGATAATTTTTCCAGATTGGTCGATTAAACCAGGGATTGGCACATTGGTTACATCATCGATAACCGTCCAATTCAGAGAGGAAAGATAAGGTAATTCTGCTTCGATAAATACTGGTAAAAACGGTCCAGGTTCTATTTGTTCATCAGAATTAGAAGACCAGCCGATTGACCTTGTTGTAAGATTTGAGCCCGAAGTACTTGGAATTCTAATATCATCAAAATACCAATAATCGCAGCAAGTTCCAGACCCACCGGTTTGACGGCCTCTGACCTGAAATAGCGAGTGATACGCATCCGAAGGTAATGTGAAATTTACATTGGTTACCGTTCCGCCTGCACTACTTCCATAGAGGTATGAGATTCGAGACCAAGATCCACTTGACGATTTATATTCCAATGTGAAATCTTCATTAATATCTGGTTCTTCTCCACAATTGTAAGTACCTTGTTTTAACCAAGCGGTTAGAACTAGGCCAGAATGACCATTCAAATTCACAGTAGGGCTGGTAATGGAAACCGATCCACCTCTGGTTTGCATTGAACCTCCAGCTGAATTTGCCATTCCACAAGCGGTACCAGTATTCCGATAACCATAACCAGAATTGCTCGAAGTCCAACCTTCTGTGCCTTTATCGAAATTCCAATCTACTCCTTGGAAGCCCAAAATTAGGGCGTCATCTACTGCATCTTCTGCCAAACCTGTTGAAACGAATCCGGTTTGAGTCCAATCATCCCAATAAAATCCAGTGTTTCGAATTCGGGCATCTGCCTCAATAGTGAGATCCAATTCTTGAATCGCATTGCCTGCTGTAACTTCAAGAGAAACCTGGCTCGAGATCATTCCAGCACCGGGGACCACTAACCTAGTCCTCTGACCGGCCGGGGTATAATCGACTCCGTTTTCGGAATCAAGTCGTTCGGTTTGCGCATGGCTCAGCACCTGAGAAACAGGACCACTGAATAGGAGAATCAGAACTAGCGCGAACGCCTGAACCCCTTGACGGTATGTTGCCATGCATTTGGTGGATGAACTCAATGTAATTCAAAGGTACCCCTCCCCACCACCTATCAAACCTAGGGTTTGTTTCATATGGCTAGGCTTGTGGGATAAACGACCAATTGAAGAAGTATCTTCTTCTCGCCTCGTCTATGGCAAGCCCTGAAACGACAATGGAACTGGATTCCGTCGGCCTCGAAAACGGCTTGTTAGAGACATGGTCCTCTGAAAAATTATTCGAGCAATCGGTTAAAAACCGCACCGACGGTGAACCTTTTATTTTTCTCGAAGGTCCTCCGACCGCAAACGGCAAACCAGGAATTCATCATGTAGTAGCCCGGACCTTCAAGGATATGGTTTGCCGATGGAAAACCATGGAAGGCTATTTCGTCGAAAGAAAGGGTGGCTGGGATACTCATGGTTTGCCGGTTGAAATCGAAGTCCAAAAAAGACTAAATTTGATGAGCAATCCAGCGATTGAGGAATTCGGTATCGAAGAATTCAACAAAGAATGTCGTAAATCGGTTTGGACATACGAAGCCGCTTGGCGCGAGATGACCGAAAGGATGGCTTATTGGTGCGATATGGATAATCCATATGTCACACTCCATGACACATATATTGAATCTTGCTGGTGGGCACTCAAAAAAATGTTTGAGAAAGGCTTGTTATATCGCGGATATAAAGTTCTACCATATTGTCCTCAAACCGGCACTTCTTATTCTTCCCACGAGGTTGCTTTGGGATACAAAGAGGTCAATGAGGCATCGGTTTATGTCAAATTCAAACTCGAGGATACAAATGCTTCAATTTTGGCTTGGACAACCACACCTTGGACATTGCCTGGCAATGTTGGTTTGGCGGTCGGACCCGAGGTCGAATATGTCCGGGTTAGAGTTACTGCAGAACCTGAGGGCTGGGAAGGCCACGGCGGAGCCGTGGTTGGTGAAGAATTGATTTTGGCAAAGGATTTGTTCAAGGAAGTTATTCGTCACCATTGCGATGAAATCGAATCTTTTCCTGGAAGCGATCTAATCGGTCGAGCCTACACCCCACTTTTCCCAGGAGCGGTTGACCGAGCCGATTCAACCACAGCGTGGACTGTTATCGGCGCGGATTGGGTAACGACAACCGACGGAACCGGAGTAGTTCACACCGCAGTAATGTATGGCGAGGACGATTATAATCTCGGAATGGAGGTTGGACTGCCCGCTCAACACACCGTCGATATGCAAGGGGCATTCTTGGCTGGGACTCACCCGCAACTCGACGGAAAATATGTCAAAGATTGTGATCAAACCGTAATAGAATTACTCGATACTCAAGGGCTACTATATCGAGAAAAAATGTATTCTCACGACTATCCACACTGCTGGCGCACCGGACATCCTTTACTTTACTATGCGATGGATTCATGGTTTGTTCGAATGACTGCGGTCAAGGAAATGCTGCTTGAATTCAATTCTCAAGTCGAATGGGCACCGGATTGGGTCGGCGAAGGCCGATTCGGTGAATGGCTGCGAAATGTCAAGGATTGGGCGATTAGCAGAGAAAGATATTGGGGTACACCTTTACCCGTTTGGATTTGTAATTCTTGTGATCATCAACACTGTATCGGCTCAAGAGCTGAAATGAAAGAGATGGCAAAAGAAGGCTCACCGGTTAGCGATGACCCTCATCGTCCATACGTGGATGAAACCATTCTGGTTTGTCCAAAATGTGATGACGACATGATTAGAGAACCATTCGTGATGGATTGTTGGTTTGATTCTGGATGTGCATCTTTCGCTCAATGGCACCATCCATTTGGAGAAGAAGGCAAATTTGAGAACAATTTTCCAATCGATTATATCTGTGAGGGCGTTGATCAAACACGGGGTTGGTTTTACACTTTATTGGCTGTTAGTACAACGGTTTTTGAATCTATTTGCTATAAGAGATGTTTATCCTTGGGCTTGATTTTGGATGCAGAAGGCAAAAAAATGTCCAAGTCCAAAGGCAATATTGTTGACCCATGGGACCATTTCAACCGTGAGGGTGCAGATGCTACCCGTTGGTACATGGTTACTGCAGGCGCTCCTTGGAATCCGATGAAATTTGATCCAAACGGAGTGCGTGAAACCTATGGGAAAATGTTCCTAACACTTTGGAATGTTCATAGATTCCATGCAGATTACGCTGCTTTAGATGGTTTTGACCCTGAAACTTCAGAAAAAGGAGTCAATACACCACTCGATAATTGGGTTTTGGCAAGATTGAATCAAGTAATTGCCGAAACACATCAACAATTCGAAGAATGGGATTTCCACAAAGCATGTAGAGGAATAGAGAATTTCGTTGTCAATGATGTCTCCAATTGGTACGTTCGTCGTTCTCGCCGCCGCCTTTGGGATGAGGCCGACAGCGCTGATAAATTAGCTTGCCAACATACTCTCCACACCGTTTTGGTTACCGTATCTAGATTGATGGCACCTGTAGCTCCGTTCATGTCTGATAAAATTCATCGTAATCTCGAAGGATTTTCGGTACACTTGGCTGATTGGCCAGTCGCAAAAGAGTTCGACAAAGACATCATTCAAACCATGGAATTGGTTAGAGAACTTGCTGAAACCGGTCGCAAAATTAGAGTAGATAATGACCGACGGCAGCGCTTGCCATGTGGTGAAGGTTGGATTGTAGCGGGACCTGAAATTTCCGATTTCCACGAAATTTTAGCCAGCGAATTAAATGTTGAAACTATTTCTTTGGAATCCGACCTAAATCGATTCCAAGTGGAAGTGGTCCATCCAAACCGTCGAACTTTGGGAGCAAAGTGCCGTCAAAATTTACCAGCGGTACTCGAAGGATTTGCCAATGGCGATTCCGAATCGATGCTTGCTGCAATTGATGCTGGGAATTTAGTAATAGCAGGATTTGATATTACCAAGGATGACATAGAGGTTCGAAGAGAGGAACGCCCAGGCTTCGCTGCCCAAACAATTCAAACCGCTAATGGAGATTCGGTCTCACTAGTTTTAGACATGACCGACACGCCTGAACTATTATCCAAAGGCTTAGCAAGAGACATAACTCGAAGAATTCAAGCCGCAAGGAAAAACCTTGACTTACCAATCGAAGAAAATATTGATTTGGAAGTGTGGATGATAGATGCTCCTGAACTATTTGAATCAGATATTAAATGGATTATCGGCGAGACCAGAGCGTTAAATGCTGAGTTCATCAAAGGCCAAGGTGAAGGTGAAAGTTTCGAAGTCGATGGCGCAACAATTTGGTACACATTATCTGCATCTAATTAAGTTCATTTATTCTCTCGAAATGATTGATTTACTCCGGTGGTTTCATCGGTGGTAATTCTGGAACGAATTGTTTTTCGGATAATTCTGAACTCAGCTCGATTTCATCTGCTAATTCGGTTTCTACAACCTCGGGTTTTCCTTCTCGGCTGAATATCATCACCGCAATTGCACCAAGGACAATCACGCCCATCACGATTGATAACATAATGATTGGATCGGTTTTTTCGCTTTCTCCTTGAGTTTTATCATTGGTATCATCACATATTCCTACGCATGGCTGTTCGGTTTCATTTTCATCTGGAGTGTCGTCAATTATTGGATCGACAATAACATCAGGTGAAAGGTCGATTAATTGCCATGAATCAACACAGGTCCACCCAGAAAGCTGATCGGCTTTTGTTACGGTTATGGTTGAACTCACAACATTGAATTGAACAGTATCCCCATCACAGAGTACACCTGGGAACGCGATTGCATCGCCTCTTTGGTAGGATGGATCCATTCTGGAAACCATAATATCACCGACAGGGTTCTCTGAGATTCCCTGATGTTCATCTGCCCAAGTTGTCCCTTCAGGGCAAGGGTCGTTCCAGATCAAATCGGTTCCAACCTCGACAAAGCAAGCGGTCGGCTCTTCTACCAAAACATCGAGTGCACCACAAACCAAAACCTCATCTTCACCAACTGCTGGTAAGGCGGTTGAAGTTGAGGAACAATTTGTCATAAGAATTCCATGCTGGAGATTACGTTCTGATGGATTGATTACAATGTCGTAGTTGGTTTGGGTTGCGACATTGTTTAGATTGATACTTGTAGACACACCGATGTTTTCAGCACGGTCATAATATCTGTCATAAAGCAATGACATATCGATCTGAGCATTGGCTGAATTTGAGTTATTGATAACATCAAAATATCGATCATCACCATAGGTGTGAACTGGATCTAATCCAACTTCGACCATACCAGAAACTTGATTATCGAAATCATCATGATTTGCACCAAATATGCTGTTCATCTCATCGTAATCGAATTTCATTGCCATCTCGAGGTCTGAAACGATACTAGCCCAAGTTTGAGTGCCATCTTCAACCCCTGAAAAAGTGACATCGATTACTTTGCCCATTCCAACTGGCTCATGGTCGGTTCCTTTGAGTGCAGTCATTAAATCTGCGTCACCATATAGTGGAAGCCCACCCACTACTGTCAAACGTACATCGGGGTCAATCGCATTGATCATATTTCGATACGGGTCGGTATCGATGGTATCTAGCACTACGAGGTCAGCGGCTTTTCCAGCCTCAATAGTTCCAACAAATTGGTCCCATTTCATCGATTTTGCTGGGTTGGATGTAACCATTTGTACCATTTCATAATCTGAGAAAATATCGCCGAGTATTTCATCGTCCCATAGGTCGGCAACCTTGAGTTCATGGAGCGGTGATTTACTACCGGAAGGTGACCAATCCGGAGCGATATTGATTCTAACACCAGCGGCCTTTGCCGCTGCTACATCGGTTGTGGTTCCATAGAGGAGAAGATTGGATAGTGGTGACCAGGCCAAGCTAGCGCCGACTTGGCCCATCGCATTGAATTCATTGCTGGTAAGGGCTGTTCCATGAATGATGATTACTTCACCGACCAATAAATTATTATTTACTAAAATATCGAATTCAGCACGGCTCGACTCATCCATTCCTTCTGCCAAATGAAGGAACCAAGCTCTAAGTTCTCCACTTTGATTTCCGTTGATGATGTGGTTTCCTTGGTAATCGGATTCCAACTCGGTAACCTTGGTATGAATCTCATCTGCACCAAAATTCCAATATTCGATATTTCTAGAAAGAATCGAATCGAATGAATCCTCACCGGTCGACGGACCTCCTTGAGCACTTGTTGTTCCACCAACAATTTCCTTTGCTTCGACATATTTCATCGATTGTGATTCCATATTCCAATAAGAGCCTGATTGAACGAACATCTTGGGTTTGGTAACTTGATATTTGTAATCGGGGTGATTCTTCCACTGGTAACGATTTTCATATCCACCGAATTCATTGGTTTGACTTGAAGTATGAGGGCTCATCTCCCAAAGAGGGGCTGTATTGTAATGCATATGGTTGTGCATATCGATCAAGCCGGGGTAAATCGTTGCATTGGTATCGTGAACCTCAATACCATCTGTATTCATCGGTGGAATTTCACCATCTGCCCAAACCGCACTAATATCACCGTCAGTAATTAGGATATTTCCATTTTCAATTACTTCATTTTGCCCGGTCATCGTGACGACTCGACCTTGAAGAATGTAAGATCCTTCATGGATGTGATCACGAGGGGTAAAGCAAGTTCCTTGCCGATCTGCTGGGTTGGGGTCGGTTTTCCACAAAGTTCCATTATCGGCCCAAACATAGGCCTTATCCCACCACGAATCTTCTGCTGGGTAAGCCATTGAATCGATGACATTGCCGCTCGCATCGCTCAATGTTGCAGCATCAGCGTCAAAATAATCGAATGCGATTCTGGTATTAGCTCGGTAGAAAGTAATGCTTTCACCTGCGCCAATCGTTGTATTCCAACCGATTCGGCACGGAGGACTTCCACCATCTGTACGATCGTCGAGAATCCAATCAGAGATGTCGACATCGGCCGAGCCGGTATTCGTGAGCATGATATATTGGTCGCTTGGATTCCCTATATCTCCGTCTCCATTCCAATCGGTTCCGTTGTAGTCTTTACCCGATGCAGAGGCAAGAATTTCTTCGATTACGATTCCGCCTTCTGCGGCAACCGGAGTAGCTGGCACCATTGCCAGCAAGAGGAGAGCGACTACCAACACACGGCGCATAGTGTCTGTGTGATAGGTAAAGCACAAGAACCCACCCCTTTCAGTTGTCAACATGATTAGCATGGATTTGGCATGGCTACCGGTCGGAATCGGAGTCGTTATATGGATAATGATGGGAATGATTTGGTATAATCCGAAGGTGCTGGGAACTATTTGGATGGAGCATACTGGGTTATCGATGGAGGTAATCGAAGCGAAAATTGAATCGGGTGAAACAAATATGGGATTGGCCATCGGCGGTTCGGTAGTTTCTGGTTTGGTTACAAATATGGTATTGGGCATGCTTATTATTGCAAGTTCAATATCGCCAATTATGCTCGCACTTATGTGCTCCCTAGGCTTTGTAATGACAGATATCGGCATGTACGGATTCGAAGGGAGAACCTGGAAATTATATCTCATCGATAAAGGATGGATGGTAATTGCAATCCTTATCTCGGGCATATTGCATACATACTTGTGAAGCAAAGACACAAAAGGACCCTTCTATGCCCTCAGGTCATGCGTCGGGCACTAATGTTGTTAGCAGTCCTGATGCCGGCGATGTTTGCAGGCTGTTTTGGCCAAGAAAAAATTCCTGAAATCGTTGAAGAAACCAGCGCATTTCCACATCCGTGGGAAAGAGCCGATCTGAAATATATCGACAGCGAGGATTTCAGCAGGGTCACAGTAAATGGAAGTTATGGCATCGATATTGTTCGTTCGATTTATGTTGATGTTCCAACCATTACCGCTGCCGATGGTGGTGCTGGATTAACCGGTGATGCTGTGGTCCACTTTGGCCTGTGGTTACCGGTTATCGAAGGATGTGATTGGGAGGCTGCAGAAATTCCAGCACAATGTCAAGTTCCAGTTATTTCTGAGATCGGCCCATATTATGATGATGGCGATGTCGAAGCGGTTGAACCTGCGAATCGGCTTGGCCGATTTTTAATTGAGAATTATGTTCCACATGGCTACGGAGTCGCTCAAGTTAGCGTCTTTGGTACCGGAAATTCCAACCATTGCATGGATTTGATGGGAACCGATGAACAGCGTGGTATCGATGCTGCGGTCGAATGGCTCGGCACTCAGCCTTGGTCAAATGGCAAGGTTGGAATTATCGGGAAATCATACGATGGAAGCACGCCTTGGCAAGCGGCGACCTTTGGCAACGAACACTTGGCGACCATCGTTCCGATGAGCGGACTCATCGGAGTTCACGATTTGATGTGGAGGAATGGTAGCATGGAAGCTCGAGGGGCAATAATGCACAATGGGGTTTACGGCTCTTTTGGAATTGATGGTGATGCTGATGACCCCGACAACCTTTGTGAAGGATATTTAGAGGGCTATGCAAATGGACCGGCGGCTTATTTGACTGGTGATATGGTCACTTATGCTGGTAATGATTACTGGACTGAAAGATCATTTTTGGATAGGGTTATCGAGAATTATAATGGCTCTATTTACATCATTCAAGGAATGCAAGATTGGAATGTAGACCCACATATGGCGTTCCCAACCCATCAAATTGCTGAGGATGCTGGAATTGAAATAAAGACTCTTGCCGGACAATGGAATCATAATTATCCTGACCGACCAGACCATTCGGATTTACCTAGTGGTCGAGGTGGCGAGGCTTATCCTTACACTTTACGTTGGGACTGGGCTGATGAGATGCTCTATTGGTTCGATTGGTATCTCAAAGGAGAAGGCGATGCGCCTGCTTTAGGAGTTGAAATACAAGACAACCGCGGTGGTTGGAGATTTGAACAAACTTGGCCGGCTCTAGATACCAATTATCTGGAAATCCCGGTTGAAGAACTCAGCCCTTCGGGCGCGGTTGTTGGAGCTACAAGAGGACAAATCACCTTTAGTTACGGTCCATTTACTGAAGATATTTACATGGCTGGAATGCCAACCTTGCACTTGTCTTCGATTCCACATACAACCAATAATGGTCATGTATTTGTCGAGATGACCGATGATAGTGGGATGCATCTTGGCCATGCGGTTATGGATTTACGATTCCACGCTGGAGGCCGGGATGGTGTTATTGAAATCGTTCCATTCACTTCTGTAATGGCAAAGATGGAATTTATGCCAATGGATATTTTCCTAACCGAAGGAGAATCTATTCACTTTACTATTACCCAAACTGGTGAAGATTATGTTCCAAGTCCAGCTGCTGCTGGTGACTTTTCAATCGATTGGACCGAATCGACATTGACTCTACCTTTGGTATCTAGAAATTGTGATGACCTGTATCAAGTGCCAATGCATGATTACGGTGAAGAAGCCAGGATAATTTGCTGATCAAAAGCGATTTAGAATCGAGGCAAATACATTTTTTGCTTCCCCCTGTGACCTTTCAACCAGCCTGCGAACGATGAGTTCAGGTGTTGATCGGGCCAGATGATTCCTCTTTGGAGTACGGTCGACTATCAATTCAAGATTTTCATCCAAACCACTTGCTTCGATCCCATCGGTGCGTAATTTTTTCCCCGCTGCTTCGATGATAGAAGGTGCCAAATGTGTGACCAATAGCATCGAAGTTGCTGGATGGTTTTCTGCTGCTTCGAGCATTCCAGCGATAATTCTCGCACCAGCACCGGGTTCGGTAATTGCTTCTAATTCGTCGGCGAGAATTAATTTGGAATTTTTATTTGAAACAACATCTGCTAATTGCAATAAGGTTTGTTCCAACGCTCCTGCAGATTGGGTACCACCTGCTTTTGCCAATACGTGCAAAGATTCAATTCGGCCAATTCTTGCAGAGTGTGCTGGCACAGGTAAACCCATATGAGCCAATATTGTACAATGAGCAAGCAGTTCTAACATTGTGGTTTTGCCGCCGCTATTTGCGCCGGTCAAGAGTGCAATCGATTGTCGATCACCTTGATTGGCACAATTTCCTAAACCATAATCGACTGGATCTGGCTCACAACCTAACATCAGATGACGCCCACCTTTAATCGCGATACCATGTTCACAAATTTCCGGCATCACCGCATCGATATCTCGAGCCCAACGTCCTATGGTAAGCCATTGGTCAAGTTCGACTAATTTTCTCAAACCGCTCTCACATTTTGGTTTGAGTGGAGCCAATCTTCGAGCGAGTGAGACCAACCTCTCGGATTGGCTTGATTTGAATAGGTCCTCAAGTTCACTATCGATTTTGTCCAAAATGGAGCGGTCGGTCTTGGTCGGCCATTCGGATTTGAAAATATTTCGGGGGCATCGAACGCCGACATCACTTAGTAAAGTTGCCAATTCATCGGTCGCTGTTTCGATTGCTAATGTAATTGCGTCGCTGGTTTGGCGGGCCAATTTTCTCTGTAAAGCACCGGTGTCAGCCAATGCCTCCAACATATCAGCACCGCTCAAATCCAATTTGACATTTTGCATCGATTCATCAACTTCGGCTTTTATCTGTTGTTCCAATTTTTTGGCCAACGGCCATAATTTATCCCTCACATCATTGATGGCTTCACCGTCTGCTTGGTCGGATAATTCATCTAGAAGCGGGCCAAGACTTGGAATTCGGATTTGGTTGAATTGTTTTAGGAATCCCTCACCTGCTGGTAAAGTGGTGAGAAGTCGCAGAGATTTTTCATTATTTTCAAACCATGCCACACATTTTTCTGGCAGAATTAAATCTTCATTTGCACCTTCAGGCAGAATTACCCATCCTTCTGGAGGCTTGATGGGTGCACCTTCTCCGATCCATGACACCTGTTTGAAGACGGTATAATCTTTCCATGTTTCCTCGGATGATGGGATGAGGACTCGGCAATGGCGCTTGAGATTTTCAAGCAATATTCGACTTACGACGACTCGTTCGTAATGTTGTGCTTTTTCAACCGGTAAGGATAAATTCTCGATAATATAATCGCAGTCCATCGCACTTTGAATCAATTCTCTTCGAAGGCTGAAATCCTTGAGTGGCATCAAAGATTTCAATCGGGTTTTTGTTGATTGGTTAACGGCATTATTTGCAATGGTTGCAACCAATTCCTTGTGAATTCGGCGCGATTCTTTGGTCGCAAGAAATCCTTCGTTTCCGTTTATTGCACGCGCTAATGCTTCGGCCCGCTTGAGCGAAACGCCTTCAACCTCGGCAATTACCGAGGTTTGTCCTTCTTTCAGCAATTGTAATACCTTATGCTCCGAACCGAAATGTTCGGTCAATTTCCCAGCCAATCCTAAGCCTACCCCGGGTAGTGTTTTCAGAACCATATTGATTCATTCAGCGTCAAGGGGTTTTGAAGATAGGGGTAGACTTCAAACTTTACATCCACTTATTTAATTCGCTAAATGCGAGCAGGCGGCGTTTAATTTTACCATCTTCTATTTCGTAAACATCGGCACAACGAATCGGTTCTGGATTCGGATTTGCCTTGAGTGGCCCCATGTCCATCACGATTGGACCGCTCGCAATATATTCTAATGAGACAAACATTCCAGCATCTATGAGATTGATGATTTCAAGATTTAATTTTGGACTACACTCCATAACTATATCGAAATAATTTTTGAGATCATCGAGATTTTTAATGTCTCCATAATATGAAGAGGCTCCACCTTCGGCGGTAAAATCGGGGTGGAATAATTCGTCGATTAATGATTTATCTTTTCCGTTCCAGCCGCCTTCAATCCATCGCCGGACCAAGTCACCGCTCTCGCCCATAGCAACTTAACATCAAGGGTATTGTATAAAGGCCATCAAGGGAGTACCGGACCGTAGATTGGCATCTCGACCTCTACTGCAAATAGTGGATCGTCATGAGATGAATCATGATAGGCGACCACAACTCCACCATCGCGGAGAATTCCCATGGAGGCGAAGTCGAAGCGAATATCGTTTCCAGCACCGCTGGTCGAATCTAGGTCGCCAAGACCGATGTAAGTAATGGTATCAGGGCTCATGTCTTCCGAATATCCTCTCACGTGATATACAGTATCTACATCTGGGCCATCCGCATCTTGGTAGCGTACATTAAGCACGAATAGATCCAATTCTCCATTGGATTGGAATTCCCATTCCTCAATTGAAGACCAATATTCTTCGCTATAATTTTGTGTTTCCCAAGTGACACCGCCATCCCAAGAGAGATGGTGAGTGAAAGTTGTTCCAGCCAAACTCACACAATTGATCGCACCCGAAGAATCGATTTGACAATATTGTGAAGGAAATTGAACATCGTGTTTATTCCAATTGAGTGATGTGTCCAAATAGGCTGAAGTGCCATCAGAAAAATATTTTGGAAAATATAAACCACCATCTGGCACTGCGAATGCACGCATTTCTTTGTGAGGTTTATTGACATCCCAATATGGTGGTAAATCCGCTTCGGTATAGTTTAGATTTACCTCGACCGCACCTGGATTTGAACCTCGGCCTGCGAATTGGAAGGAGTAATAGTTCAAACCGTCAACGCTGATTTGACCACCAGCGTTCTGAGTTTGATGCCAAAAATTTGAGACTACCAAACTCGCCCATTCACCGCTGCCATATGAACTAGAGATAGGTCCGACAACCTCGACTTGCCAAGAGCGGTCATAAAATGGCTCAGTCATCCGGTTATAGCACCATTTCCACTCCTCCTCGGCTTCATCATAGAGAATTGCATAAAATTTGTCGATCTTTCCATCCGCGCCGATATATGGGAACCACGACATCGAAATGATATCTCCATTGATCGCTTGAACGATGCTACCCTCACCTAGTCCCTCGGTTCCAGGATTGGTTGGCGCCGGGGTTCGACAGGTGATATCAGGTAGAACCCCTGGGAGCCAAGTATCCCATTCATGACCGCGGTCATCCGACCAGCCGGGATATTCTCCGCCGATATTGAGGATTTGGCCATCGATTGTAGTAGCTAAATAATGTTCACAACAATTTCCGCCTTGGTCCTTGTTAAAAACAGCCCATGTAGTGGTAACGGTCAGATTATTTCGTAAATCTGTAGTGTTAAAATTTCTTGGATCGTTGGCTGGATCAGTATCTACCAACTCATAATTCAATAGAATGGAGGTATATGCTTCCTCTGGCGCCCCTATTTCGCCACCATCCCCAAAACAACCTGCGAGCAAGGTTGAGAAAATGACCAACATGGCGAGAATGCGGGTCTGCATGGTGATGGCGATTGGTCGGAGTGATTTGAAATCACCCCTCTTTGGTCGAATGGGTTATTCTTGCTCTAATTCTGAATTTGGTTTCAAATCAGATTCGAATGAGGACAATGTAAACATCAGACCCAAGACCAGTAAAAACTCAAATGGAGCAGCCCAATTTATCCAAGGTTGGATGAGGTTTAGATCCATCGTCTCAAGAAATTCTGGATGAGCCTTCACCCCGTTTGCCATAGCTACCGACATGCCAATGAAGGCTATGAATGAGGTCAGAATTGAAGCATAGCGGAGTTTTTTCCCGAGAGAATTTCCATCTTTGATAGCGAAATGTGCGAGGACTCCCCATGTTAAACCAAAATGAAATACATTCATTGAAGTGAAAATATGTTGATCAAGATAGTCGTACATATTGAAATATGCCATCGCCGAAATATTCCCACCGACCCAAATTCCGCAAGCTAAAGAGAGGTGCATCCACAGTTTTCTCGACGATTCTAAGTTGACTTTCCATAATCGATATGAAACAAAACACAAGATTGGCCCTGTTGTGAATAATCCTATTGTGAAAACTATTCTTTGTAAACCCGGATAATCTCCTTCAGAGATGAAGAATGGAATTGCTCTAGCATCGCCTGAGAGTGCATGAATCAAGGTTGATAAGAAAATAGTCGAAGCGGACAACGTCCATCCAAGGGTATCATGAATACAATCATCGATTGAAGTCCATTGAATTCCTAATTCGTCCTCAGCCTTCTTGGACAAATATTTTGCATCTCCTATGAAAAATGATTTCGATAATGCTCTCGTAATCATTCTTTTGCCAGTGAAAATTCCAACAAACCAATCTTGGAAAATTGCCATCGGCATCAACCACTTTGGCATGCTTCTTTTAGGGAATTTTTCTTTTGGATACAATGTCTTTGCCTTTTTTAGAAGGTGAAAAATCGTAGTGTCATTATGAGGCGCTAAGATATATCTGCCATGAGCTTCATCAATTTCAAATGCTAATCGATGAGCTGTCGCAACATCGTTTACGTGAACAAAAGCAAGAGGTATTTTTGGGGCCAAAGGGTATTTTCCCGCCATCGCCTGACCAATGATCTCGACCGAAGGGGTCGGTCGAGCAAAATTCCCTCCAAGGATACCACTTGGATTGATGACCCTCAAATCCAAATCCAACTCCTCTGCCAACTTCCAAGCAAGTCGCTCCGATTCGGTTTTGGCTTGAGTATATGGGAGCGAGAAATTCTCATTCCAATTTGATTCATCTTTCCATCCTAATGGCATCGTGCCTATCGCAGCAACTGACGAGGTGTAAACCACTCGCTTGATTCCGGCTTTTGCTGCAGCCCGCAAGACGATATCCGTGCCTTTATTCGCTGTTTCCAAGATGACTTTTCCATCACCGCTCGTCGAATATACCGTCGCCAAATGGAATAGGCCGGATGCACCAGCCATGATGTCATCCCAACCTTCCTCATCGAGAACATCGGCGATTCGAAGATCAACATCTAGGCCGGGAGATTTAGCTTTATCACGGACGGTACCTCGTACCTCATAGCCGTGTTCAAGCAGTTGGCGGACCAAATTATTCCCTACATGTCCGTTGATACCGGTCACTACCACTGGCCCTGCCATGGCCCCCCATTGGTGGTTTCCACTTGAATCATGCCATCGGATTTGAATAATAGCGCTTTCACCAAGTAGGCAATGCCACTACGGGTTCACGATACTCGACGCCGAGAAAAGGTGGATTTCACCACCATGAAACCGGGGGTTGTCAATATGTATGTATGTGGGGTTACCGTATACGATCTATGTCACCTTGGCCACGCTCGCTGTTATCTCTCATTCGATTTGATCCACCGTTGGCTCGAGAAATCGGGGTACGATGTGAACTACGTTCAGAATTTCACCGATATCGATGACAAAATCATAGTGCGGGCCAACGAAACCGGCGAGGATTGGAAAGCTTTGGTTGAAGCAAATATCGAGACATATTATCGGGATATGGATGCTTTGAATATTTTGCGTGCTGACCAATATCCTCGCTGTACTGAATTTGTAGAAGAAATGATTGCTATTAGCTCTGATTTAATCGAAAAAGGAAACGCTTACGTTGCCGATGATGGGGTCTATTTCAGCATCGAAAGTGCGGCCGAAAAATATGGCATGTTGACCGGCCAAAATATCGATGCCGTGCGCAGTGGTGCAGGTGGTAGAGTCCAAGGGACTGGATCGACAAAGAGAGACCACAAGGATTTCGCACTTTGGAAATCAGCCAAGCCAGGTGAGCCGACTTGGGATTCGCCATGGGGGCCAGGTCGTCCGGGATGGCATATCGAGTGTACCGCGATGAGCATGGATGCTTTTGGCGAACAATTCGATATTCACGGCGGCGGACACGATCTGCTCTTTCCACATCATGAGGCTGAGATATTTCAGGGAGAATGCCATACGGGTTGTTCCCCTGTCGTTCATCATTGGCTCCATAATGGCTTTGTCAATATCGATGGTGAGAAAATGAGCAAATCGCTCGGGAACTTTTGGACCATTGAAGATATTTTGGAAAAAATTGATCCTTTGGTGCTGCGCTTGTCCTTGATAAATGCACATTATAGAAGTCCAATCGATATGAACGAACAATTGTTGAAAGATGCGGCTAAGAATCATGAGAAAATTCTGAATTGTTATCGGGCTGCGCTCGAATTGAGGGCTGAGAATGCGGTGCCGTTGCCCGAAGGAGATTTGGCTTCAAAAATTCCATTAGTCAAAAGTATGGCATTGTTGGAGATGATGGCACAAGGCTTTGCCAAAGCGATGGATGACGATTTTAATTCACGGGAAGCGATTGCGAAGGTATTGGCTGCTATTCGAGAGATGGGGAAAATGTTCAGTGTTCTCGACGGCGATGATGTTGAGGCTTTTGCCAACTTTGCTGTGGAGTGGCTTGAGGATACAGCCGGTGATGTTCTTGGGATATTGCCAACAAGAGATCTGACTTTGGCCGAGCCTGAAGATGATCCTCGGAAAGCGGAAATTGCTGACGAGGTCGAGGAGTTGTTAGCACGAAGGGCCACAGCAAGGGCGGCTAAAGATTGGGAAGCGGCAGATTCTATTCGCGAAGAACTCAACCGTTTAAGTGTAGAAATAATCGATACACCAAATGGTACAACTTGGGATCTAGCCCCTTAAACAGCTACTTTGGTTGCCTGGATTTTCTTATCATTTGCTTTGATTTGTTCCCAAACAATTTCTGCGATATCCTTGACTTTCATCTGACTTTCTATCGAAGTAAGTCCATCTGTAACCATTGTGGAACAGAACGGGCAACCAACAGCAACTGTATCAGCACCTGTCGATGCTAATTCTTTTGCTCGAATAATATTGACACGTTCGTGGTCATCATCGACATGCTCTTCCATCCACATCTGGGCCCCACCGGCGCCACAACAAAATGATGATTTTCCATGATTCTCGGTTTCGATATCGACTCCACCGATCACATCTCTCGGCGCTGCGGTTTCACCGCCGATTCGCCCGAGATAACACGGGTCGTGATAGGTGATATTCCCCTCGTGCTTTGGTGCTGGCAATTTGCCTTCTTTTTGCAGGTGGTCGATCAACTGTGAATGGTGCATAACCTCGATATCTTGGCCACCGAAATCTTTGTACTCTGTTCCCAAGGTATGGAAACAATGTGGGCAGGATGCGACAATTTTCTTCACCCCAAGCTCTTCGAATGTTGCTAAATTTGTCTCCGCTAACATTTGGAACAAATATTCATTTCCTGCTCTGCGAGCAGCATCCCCTGTGCAGCCTTCTTGCATTCCTAGGATTCCGACATCGAGCCCAGCTTCTTTCATGATGGAGATGGTATCGCGTGCCACCTTCTTATTGCGCTCATCAAAAGATGCAGCACAACCTGCGAAGTAAATATATTCTGCCGGTTCAGCAACTTTCACATCGAGGTCTGCGGCCCAATCCCCACGCTCGTGCATCGGAATTCCGTATGGGTTTGAATCGCTTTCCAAATTCTCGATCATCGCCATCAGCGGCATGACGGTGTCCTCTACCTCCGGCGCAAACTCCATCCTTTCCATCATCAGATGGCGCCGGGCATCGGTCAATTTTGGCACATGTTCGATATTGACCGGGCAAGCCTCAACACATGCATTACAGGTAGTACAAGCCCAAATCGCTTCCTCGCCAAAACGAGAGATCATATCTTCCTCAGGGCTTTGCCCTTTGAGTAATAATCCCGCATGCTCATTGGCATAATCTCGGACATCATGGATAATTTGCATTGGATTGAGGGGTTTTCCACTAGCATATGCTGGGCAGACATCTTGACATCTTGCACAAGAGGTACAAGCCCAGCCGTCGATTAGACTTCGCCAGGACAATTCACTGAATTGGGATGCACCAAATGTTTCGGTATCCAAATCCTCAAGTGGTACCGCAGTACCATTCTCATCGACTTGCATCGGTCGCATTTTTCCTTTGGCTTGGGTATCGAAGAAAAATACATTAGGTAATGCCATCACCAAATGCATATGTTTTGAAACCGGGATCAAAAACAAAAAGGTACATATCGCTAACATATGAAGCCAATAGGCAATATTGACCAATAATTGGGTGATGACAAATGTCGAAGCGACCCATGCACCGAAGAACTCGGTTGTCGGGTTCGGTGATTCTCCAGCCTCGACTACAAACGCGGTGGTGCAAATCGTCATTATCAATAACAAAATAGCATTTCCTTCAACCTGAGATTTTCCTTTGAGTTTCTCAGGTGTAAACAATACCCGCCTACTAAGAGCAAGTGTGCAACCGATTAGAGCGCTGGTATAACCCACCTCTACCATCAAATTCCAAATACCATGAAGTGCATCGGGGAGTAAATATTCACTGAAGGCATTCCCCGAAGCGAGGTCTAACATATCCGATGACAGCATCAAGAAACCCCAGAACATCATAACGTGGAAACCACCGGCGATTGGATCTTCCAGTACTTTGGCCTGACCCAACCAAACCGTTGCGGTCTCCTTCAGGCGTTTACTCCAAGAATCAAACCTGTCGTCTTTTGAACCAAGCAATATCAACCTTGTTGCTTTTTGCACTTGGAAACCGAAGAAACCAAGCGAAATAACACCGATTATTAGCAAAATCAACCAACCGGATATACCGGCATATGTCAGGTCGAGTGGGTGCTGCATAGTCAATACCAAACAGTCTCAAGGTTTCAACCCAACGGCCAAGTATGGGTAGCCGATGGCCGAGGCATGGTTCAAGCAAGCGCACCCGGCAAGTGTATCTTATTTGGCGAGCATGCTGTGGTTTACGGCCAGCCTGCAGTCGCGGTCGCAATCGACCAAAGATTGGCTGTCAAACTCGAACACTGTAATGATTGGCGTATCGATGGAATGAAATTTCATCCGCAACGCCACCCCCATGTCAAGGCATTGATGGATCGTCTTTGGAATAACGGACCTCCTCTCTCTATCAAAATTAGTGGAGATATCCCCCCTGCCTCTGGATTGGGATCCTCGGCCGCACTATCGGTCGCCGCTGCAGCGGCATTAAGAGCTGGCCGAGGCCGGCAAATCAAAGATGATGATTGGGCCGAAGGTTGGACTGCGTCCAGACCGAATGGAGTTTACGATGGGCCTTGGAAAAGTGAAATTGGCGATGAGGTCGAACATGGAATTAACGCCGTCGATGTAGATGAAGCTTCAATTCTAGCCCATGCGGTCGAAGCAGCAGCCCAAGGAGGAAGAGCATCACCTTTGGACTCGAGCACCTGTGCTCACGGAGGATGTATCGTTTTGTCAAACGTGGTTGAAAAAGACCTTAATTGGCTGTATTCACGCTCTTTAAACAATGTACAATGGCAGGTTCATTCAATACAATTATCTCCTGTTATCGATGATGTTTGGCTTGTTATTGGCAATACCGGAATTCACGCACCTACCTCTAAGCAAGTTGCAAGAGTAGCCGAAATTTTAGATGAAAACCCTACTCGAATGCGAGAGATCGAGACCATCGGAATTATTTCCAGAAGAGGGATTAATGCCTTGAAGGCTGGTGAAATGGAAGCGGTTGGAAGAGCGATGAGTGAGAATCATTTGATGCTGAGAAACCTCGGTGTTTCTTGCCCTGAACTCGAAAATTTAATCGTCGCTGCTGCTCCCAGTTCACTTGGAGTAAAATTGACTGGCGCCGGTGGTGGTGGCTGTATGATTGCTTTGACCCGAAATCCGAAAGAAACCAGTGAAGCAATCGAATTAGCGGGCGGGCGAACAATGATTTCAAGGCTCGCAGCACCCGGTTTAGCCTTGGATGAGTTTAGTGAACCCCCGCTTTGGAATCCGTTTGAATGAAGTGGCCGCCTTTAAATAGGGGTTTATATTCCGACGGTTCCATGAACGATGAAGACCGTCTAACCGTTGTGAATGTTGTCGCCAGCACTCGAGTAGCAGAAGAACTCGATTTGCCAGATATCGCTATTCAACTCAATTGCGAATACGAACCTGAACAATTTCCAGGTGTCGTCTACCGTGTCACCGACCCAAAACTCGCAATTCTAATGTTCCGCTCGGGCCGTGCTGTTTGCACCGGTGGAAAGAACGAGGACAATATCCATACTGGAATCGAGCGAATGATCAACGATCTTCGTGCTGCTGGAATCACCACATGGGACCTTAAGGACGTCGAAATAGAAGTCCAAAACATGGTCGCAACCTACGCTCTTCACTATCCTGAAGATTATGAGGGACTCCAGAGAATGGACACTCAAGAACTCAAGGAAGGAGATCCTCTTGCTGGCTTACCACGCAAGTTGAATCTGAACAACTTAACCTTCCACCTACCATTCGACAAAGTCGAATACGAACCTGAGCAATTCCCTGGACTTATCTACCGATTAGACTACCCTAAGGTTGTCTGTTTAATCTTCGGTTCTGGAAAGATGGTGATAACTGGAGCACGCCACAAGGATGAAATTCTTGAGGCTGTCCAAATCATCCAAGATGAATTAGCGGACCTTTTGTGATGCCTTTATGTTACCACTCGGACCTACACAGGTTCCGGTCGATGAAATCGACATTTGGATAGTTTCCCATGGTGGCGTTGCATCGAATGCTCTTTGTGACCATCTGGAAAAACAATCGATTCGATGTAGACCAGACAATTACGGCTTGGTTTGTCATAAACAACATCCAGGAGAACAAATTGGCAAGCCAATTTTGGTAATTCACGGCGATTATCTAAATGCGATTCGCAGTATGGACCGTCGTGATTTCCTAACAGTAAATGCTGCAAAGATGTGTTTAGGCTTGAACGCCCCGGAAATTCCATTGAGTCGATTTTTACAATCGTTCCCGAAAGACCCAGTTGGGTTTTCGATGTTCTTGAATTCATTCTTGGAGGCGAAAAATTCTGGTTTGGATAATGTTGTGTTTTTGAGATATCCTTATTCGAATGAACAAGCGAATAATGCCTTACAACAATTAGGTATCGATATCGATCTGAGCGGATTCGAACTGAGAGAGCGGAAAAAGAAATTTTCTCCTCGGTCTAAAGATGTGAAAAAAATTCTTGAAATATATTCGGAATTTAATTTTGAGGAGTGATTGCAATGATAGGATGGGTGACCACATGGGACATCCGCTGTGGAATCGCGACATATTCCAAGTTCTTGTCAGGACACTTTGGTGATACGGTAATTCTTTGCCAAACCGAAGAAGGTGTTGAGGAAAAAGAAGGGATAATTCCATGTTGGAAACGCGATTCTAATGATTTTAATGGCATTCTAACTCAGATTTCAATAAAAAATATCGATACCATCATCATTCAACATCAACCTGGGCTGCTTCGGTTTTCTTATCTGAATGATTTACTATTGATTTTATCAAGGATGAATATCAAGGTCTTTATCACCATGCATAATACTCGAGACCGATCAATTATTTTCCCGTCTAAGCGCATTGAAAAAGCGGTTGATGGTTTGAAAACTTGCTCGACTGTGATGGTCCATTCAAACGCTGATGTTGAGAATCTCTCAAATTTAGGAATTACGAATAATGTCGTGATGATTCCTCATGGAATCTACCCTCCACCAAACTCTGTTGCAGAAAAAATCGATATCGAAGGCAAAATCATCGGTACATTTGGTTTCTTATTGCCTCATAAGGGTCAATTAGAATTAATTGAAGCATTCGCAAAGTTAACCGGTTGGGATAAATTAATTCTGCTCTGTGCAACCCGGGAAGGAACAGGTAAAACATTAGATAAATGTGAAGCTTTGATAAAAAAGCATGGCCTTGAAAACAAAGTAATTCTCAATACCGATTTTTTGGACGATGAGTTGGCGATTGCAACCCTTTCTCAATGTGAACTTTTAGTATTCCCATATCAGAATACCAAAGAGAGCGCCTCAGGCGCGGTACGGATGGGAGTTGCCGCAGGGGTGCCGATAATGGTGACTCCAATTCCTATTTTTGCCGATATCGAAGGTGCGATTCAAACCGAGGGGTTAAGCCCTGAAAACATTGTTGAGTGCATCGAATCATGTGATGTAAAAAAACTAAACGAATCTCGGGAAAAAATTATCAAATTGCGTGATTCCCTTCAATGGGACGAGGTCGCTAAGCTAATTCAAGCAAGGCTTTGAGCAAGATAATCAATGATCATATCTGCTGCGTCTTCGATCGATACCTCGGTTGTATCAATCGTAATTTCAGCGGATTCCGGTGCTTCGAATGGACTTGAAATTCCAGTAAAATTCGTTAATTCTCCAGACCTTGCTTTTGCATAAAGTCCTTTGACATCGCGCTGCTCACAAACCTCGAGTGGAGTATCGATGAATACCTCGATGAATTCATCTTCTTCGACCAAATTTCTAACCATCGAGCGTTCAGCAGCAAAAGGTGAAATGAATGATGCAATACAAACCAAGCCTGCATCGACCATCAACTTTCCAACCTCGCCAACCCGGCGAATATTTTCAACTCGGTCGGTACTAGTAAATCCTAAATCTCGATTAAGCCCATGGCGCACATTATCACCATCTAAAGAAATTGTGTGGCGACCCATCGCTTGTAATTTCTTTTCCAATACATTAGCAATCGAGGATTTACCAGACCCTGATAAACCGGTGAACCAAATTAATTTTGGTGCTTGAGATTTTTGCTCAGACCGTGATTCTTTGCTAACATCCATCGCTTGCCAATGAATATTGTCCGCTCTTCGCAAAGCAAAATCAATCAAGCCCATCCCTACCGTATTATTGCTCATCCGATCTATAATGATGAAGCCGCCCATCGTAGGGTCATCGCCATATGCATCGAAAGCAACAGGCTTTGCCAAAGAGATATTGCAAATACCTATCTCATTCATATCGAGAACTTTTGCCGGTAATTTATCCAATGTGTTAACATCAATCCTGTGCTTTAGAACCCCAAGAGTCAGGGCGGTAGATTGACTAGTTGATTTGAATAAATATTGGCGCGATGTCATCATGGCTTCATCAGCCATCCACAAAATATGGGCTTGGAATTGATCTGCAACCAAACAAGGATGGTCTACCTTTGTGATTACATCGCCGCGTGAAATATCGATTTCATCAGCCATGGTTAGTGTTACCGAGCGTCCTGCGCCAGCAAATTCCAAATCACCATCGTAGGTGACGATTCGAGAAATTGTTGATTCCTTTCCGCTGGGCGCAACCCTAATTTTATCTCCCACGGAGATAATTCCACTTCCAATTAGTCCACAGAATCCTCTGAATTCACTACTTGGCCGATTCACCCATTGAACCGGCATTCTGAACGGGCGTGATTGGGCGCTTGCACTAACCTCGACCTGTTCTAAATATTCCATTATAGATAGATCATCGTACCACGGAGTGTTTTCGCTTGGGCCAACAATATTATCTCCTTTGAGGGCAGAAATTGGCACTGCAGTAATTTCCTCTAAGTCGAGTGCTTCTTCGGCAAATGACTGATAATCTGCAACGATTTTATCAAAAATTTCTTGGGAATAGTCGACTAAATCTAATTTATTAACCGCCAAAAGAACTCTTTTTACTCCGACCATTGAGACGATAAATGAATGTCTTCTAGTTTGGGTTAACAAGCCTTGGCTCGCATCAACCAATATGATTGCTACATCTGCAGTCGAGGCACCGGTCGCCATATTACGAGTATATTCCTCATGACCTGGAGTATCCGCCACGATATATTTTCTTTTATCGGTCGAGAAAAAGCGGTATGCGACATCGATGGTAATGCCTTGTTCTCTTTCGGCTGCTAAGCCGTCGACCAATAAAGCGAAATCAATCTCACCATCTTGGGTTCCAACTTTTTTGGAATCGGCTTCCAAAGCTGCTAATTGATCGTCGAAAAGCATATGCGATTCGAATAACATTCGACCGATGAGAGTTGATTTGCCATCATCGACCGAACCACATGTGATAAATCTCAGCAATTCTTTTTGCTCGTGGGCAGCCAGATATGAATCGATATCGGTTGCGATGAGGTCGCTGATATGTGCCATCAGAAATACCCCTCTTGTTTCTTCTTCTCCATCGATGCGGTACTATCGAAATCGATTACTCGCCCTTCTCTTTCCGAGGTGGTAGTAAGTAACATCTCTTGGATAATTTGTGGTAGAGTATCTGCTTCAGATTCCACCGCTCCTGTCAGAGGATAACAACCCAAAGTTCGGAACCGAACCGTTTTCATCATCGGTTCTTCGCCTTCTTCGAGCGGTAATCTTTCATCATCAACCAAAATTAAAACGCCATCTCGCTCGACAACAGGCCGTGGTTTAGCCAAATATAGTGGGACGATAGGGATCTTTTCAAGATGAATATATTGCCAAATATCTAACTCGGTCCAATTAGAAATTGGAAAAACCCGAATCGATTCACCTGAGCCCTTACGAGCATTATACAGATTCCATAATTCCGGTCGTTGATTTTTTGGATCCCAGCGATGGGATGAATTCCTGAAAGAAAAGATTCGTTCTTTTGCTCTAGATTTTTCTTCATCTCTACGAGCCCCACCAAATGCAACATCGTAACCATATTTGTCCAGTGCTTGTTTCAAGCCTTCAGTCTTCATCACATCGGTGTGGGTTGCTGAGCCGTGAATGAAGGGGTTCATCCCCCTCTCTTGGCCATCAGGATTGATGTGGACTATTAATTCTAAACCTAATTCATCGGCCATTTTTTGTCGGAATTCAATCATTTCCGAAAACTTCCACATCGTGTCGATATGCATTATTGGAAATGGTGGTTTTGCTGGATAGAATGCCTTCATTGCAAGATGCAACATCACCGATGAATCCTTGCCAATCGAGTAAAGCATCACCGGATTTTCGGCTTCAGCCACAACTTCGCGCATGATATGAATCGCTTCGGCTTCAAGCCGTTGAAGATGAGTCAATCTATCTTGCAACCCAAATCACGTCCTCTCAATCATTCCAACGGGTATTGACCGCATTCATCAAGGCTTTGATTTGGTTTTTTGGAAAAAGGTCGATTCCACCTGCAGTCGCACGGCCTCCACCGCCATAATTTTGGCAAAATTCACCAACTCCATCATTTGCTCTAATCGAGATTTGGAAAGATACTCCTTTAGTTAATGCGATGACTTTTGGACTTCCATTCGCTTTTATCAATCTATGAGCGAGAACTCCAACTACTCTTCGAGCCCATGGTTCATCCGGTAATATTGTCAGGTTGTTCTTTGATGGATGATTGAGTGTGTGTAAAATGTCTTTTTCGAAGCCATCTTTCAAGATTTTGAAAACATCTGAAACAATGAATTTTTGTGGAGTTTTTGCTTCGATGCAGGATAATAATAAGTCATCAGGATGAAAATGCAAATCGGTTAAATCAGCCCCATATCCATTATAATTCAGCAACTCACCCAATTCTGCTAAATCACCATTCTTTGCAAATTGGCCTAAACCATCGCCGTGAAGGGCGACCTGAGCCCAATCGGATTCTATGCGTAAGTATTTCTGAACAACAACCGCCGTACATACATTTGATGAAGTATCGACATTTGTGACGATGCCATCGATTGGCTCACCGGGTAGGTGGTGATCAAACCAAGAAATTTCCACACCGATAGAATTCAATTTGGCCGCTTCAACATGATTACGAGCCAAAGAAATATCCATTGCGATGATGGAGTCTCCTTTTTTCGCATCGATTTTTTTGAGTAATTCGATATCACGCTTGACTCCAGTGATTCGATTTCCTGCAATTCCTTTGGCTAAAGCCCATTGAACCATCGAACAAATGCCATCGGCGTCGCCATTATATGCAAACCACTGCATCGAGTTCGCTAAACCGCCCTTGGCAATGAGGCTATTGCCATTTTATGTGAGATATGTTGCCTACAGGTTCATTTACACGGTCCAATCATGGGAAATTATGCGCCGAGAGTTCGGGATGGTCATCATCTTAATTCTCTCTGGACTAATTTTTCCATTTCAGGTTGTAGGCGAGGGAATGGGAAGCGTTGACCCTGGGGTAAGCGATACACCTGATTGGAGAATCGGAGATAAATGGATTTACTCAGGTGCCTTTGATCCGACCGGTTTGGTTTCAGGTGCTGGGGTTCAAGCAAATGTTGGAAAAATTAATGGTGATGCCACAACAACTGTAAATTCTATTTCTGAATTGTTGATCGACAATGTTTCAACCTTGGTCTACTATACAACATCGAGTGCCGATTTTGACAAAGGCGGGGTCGAAATCGATGGATATACCGGCAATTTATACATTGAATATCAAGTCGATGAAATAGTTAGAGTCTCCGATCTTGCTACCGTAAAAACCGATCTCTCACTCGACGTAAAATATGTACCATACGGCATCAGTTCATTGACTGAAGAAATCGCTGATATCACGATTACAACGCTCAATAATCCGCCAAAAGAATCCTATGATTTCCCACTTCGAAATGGCGAAACTTGGATCACAGATTACCAATCTACTACATCGTGGAGTGGCTCATCAAGTTACATTAGCCCATTCCCTCAACCAACCACCACCGCTAGCAATACCAATTGGGAAATTACCGATATTGGAAAACCGGTGAATAACATCGGTGAACAAATTGGCTATGGCGGTTGCAATGCCTCCTATGAGTTGAAATCTTACGATGATAACGGTACTGAAACCTCTTTCAAATGGTATTGTCCAGAGGTTAGAAACTATGCGTGGTCACATACCGAAGAAGATATTGGCTTGGTCATCGATTTTAGATTGAAACAATATCTCCCAGCAGCATCGAGCGGCGTCATCGGCAATACAAATCCCGGTTATAGAAATCAAGCGGTAAATATTGAAACTTCAACCCCCATCACTGCTCTCAATACCCCAATTGAAGTCTGGGCAAATGTTTCTGATAGTTCAGGTAGCCCACAATCAGGCGTCGATGTAGAATTGCGATATGAAGCTGAAGATTTCTCTACCAGCCTAACGACCGGTTCAAATGGTAGTGTCTGGGCAATTATCGATGTTGGCCAAACCAATGACTCCAGTGAAACCACTACCGATTGGGCAAGTCATGGCATCATTGCAAAGACCTCCTCAATGTTAGGAGTTAGAACCATTACATTGGATGAAAATATTGTGGGACTGGATTTGGTCGCAGCGATTGAACGTGCGAGTATCTTACGAAATCGTAGTGGAAAACTCACTACTTTGAATTCTATTTCTGGATTCAATGTATTGCCCGGAGATGAGTTGTCGATTAAATTACCAGTTTACAATCGCGGCATTACAACGACTGTACCAACGACGGTTGAATTATTCACGCCCGATGAAGTGAAATCGGTTGAAAATTTACCCGCATTAGCGCTTTATGAACAATATATTTTCGAAATGAGTTGGACTGTCCCTCTCGACGCACAAATTGAAAACATCAGTATCAGGTGGAATGCAGATCCAAATAATCTCAACCCAACCGATGCTAACCAATCGAATAATCTCGGTACCCTGCCGCTCTTCGTTGGAACATTACCAACATATGTGGGTCAAAACATGAGTGCTCAAACCGGAGTGAAAATTCTTTTGGATGCCTCTCAAAGTTATGACCAAGACGGCGGGGAGATCCGTTGTGAATTCAATGTGCCGTATGATGACGGCAGCAGAACCATCGCTCATGCGATTGTGAACAAGCAAAATTGTCTCCTCAATTGGACTTGGACCGATGATGGAATATATGACGTCGAAGTCAATGTTTTTGATGATGAAAGTGATTTCATTGAATCCATAATGCGAATAGAAATAATGAATCGAGCACCTGAAATTGAGATCAAATCTCAACGATCTGAGGTCAAGGTCGAGCACCCTGTTACCCTCTATGTTTTCGCAAATGATTCCGATTCAGAGGACCCCTGGCCAGGGTTGGTCGATGTACACTGGCCTCAAGCCAATTGTGATGAGGGATATTATACCCGGATTTGCACCACGACCGCATGGGAAGAAGGCCTCAATACCTTTACTGCGGTCGCAACCGATGATGATGGCACCACCACCTTTGCAAGCATCGACATAGTATTCACAAATATTGCACCACATGAAGTTTCACTCTCGATGTGGGATTCAAACGGCGATGTGATCAAAGCAGAATCTCAAATGACTTGGCGGGTTTTTGAGGACCAAGAGGTAGAATTGAGTGCCCGAGCAGAAGATTCTATCGACGACATTCAAGATTTGACCTATGAGTGGTCAACCGGGACCATCACCGAAGGTAGAGAATCAAGAATTCCAATAGTGTGGAACCAATCCGGTCTCCAAACCATTCATGTCAGAGCATTTGATACTGAGGGCGAGGGTAGCGGTTGGGTTGAACGATGGGTAGATGTGGCTAATCAGGTCCCTGAAGTACCTGAATTACCCGATGTTATGGCAGTAGCGGAGGGTCAAACCATTTCCATTACAGGAAGTTATTCCGACACGATTTCCGATTACGACGATTTGATTATTTGTTGGGATTTGGATCCTGGAGCTGATACCAATGGGGTTGGATCTGCCGATGATGATTGTGATGTCGAAGGTGAAAATCTAACTTGGTCATGGCGGAATTCTGGCGAATACAATATTGTATTCCATGTTAGCGACGATGATGGAGCGAGAAATTCATCAACCACCACAATTACCGTGCTCAACCTACCACCGATTCCAAGGGTAAAACCGGTAACTGGAGCAATTGCTGGACAAACTGTTGTCCTCGATGCTAGTGCAACAATCGATTCTCCTGCAGACATTGAAACACTCAGTGTGGTATGGGATATCGATTGTTTTACCGATAGTGATGGCGACGGTGTATTGGATAATGATGCCGACCTGATCGGCATCAAGGCAGAACACATTTTCCCTAGTGAAGGAACATGGGTAATCAGCGCGATTATTTGGGATGAGGATGTATTGAATCCTGCTGTAAAGCGGATTGAGGTCAAAGTTCAATCCGAGGACCGAACCGTGGCAGAGGAATTATCTATTTCGTTAATTGGTGATAGAGCAAACCCATTCTTCCAACTGATAATTTTAGCGATTTTAATGAGCATTGGAGTAATGGTTCTCAAGCGATTACGGCCAAAACCGGAATCGGTGTGGGATGAAAATATCGAAATCATGCAACGGCCAACCAATCCACCGTCATTCTCTGATTTCGCTGAGGAAATGGCATCGATACCGCTGCCTGAAAACGGCTTGCCGGACGGGTGGACGATGGACCAATGGCACCATTATGGTCACCAATATGATGATTCGAGCGAAAACACAACAGATGAACAGGGTCAAATGGGATAGGGCAAACCCAAAATCATGCGCAGAGCAATCCCAGTCTTTCTAGTCATGTTGATGACGCTCGCATCGCCACTATCTCTAATCGATGAATTCGGTTCAACCAATAAACTTTCAGCAGAAGATTCAGGGGCTGATGTTCACGAAACCCCTGCTTGGAGAATTGGCGATGAATGGATCTTTGAAACTATGTTTGATGTTGCAGACCTTATCTCACAGTCCAATACTTCGGCGTCGGTAAATTCACTGACTGGTGACACAACTATGGAAGTGACCGATATTGTATTTATCGATATTGATGGAACTCAAACACTCGCTTACGAGGTTGAGATCGAAGGTGATTTCACCTCTGGAAATAATGGTGCGACCCTTGATGATATCAATGGGAGACTGGAGGTTGGATATACTGGTATCGATATGATTAGGGTTAGAGACCTCGCTACAATCGAATCCGAATTCACACTTTTAGTTGATTTCCTAGCGTGGAACTTCTGGCCAGAAGAGTTAGCAGATATAACATTTGATACCACCTACGAACCGGCTCGAGAAAAATATGATTTCCCTTTGAGAACCGGGGACCAATGGACTAGTTATTATGATACGGAAGTTACAGTTACTGGCACTTCTGAGTATATCGATGTAAACGGATTCGACTCGAATGAAACCGCTAATTCGACCTATCAAGTTACCGGAGATGGCACACCTTCTGAGAATGGTACTAGCCCTCAGTATACCGGCTGTGGTGATTCTCATAAAATCTCATCATGGAACAGTACCGGAGTTAGTACTGGATTCGAATGGTATTGTGAAGAAATTAGGTATTTTGTATGGAGCCAAATCATCCACGATGCTGGGTTCCAAATAGATTGGATGCTCAAAAGCTATTCCCCGGCAGATTCGGGTGGTGTGATGTCGACATCTTCTGCTGGAATTAGAAATACCATCATTACAGTCGATACTGAATTCTTGGCGATTTTACCTAATGCAACAGAGGAGATAACCGGACATTACGCGGTTAACTCCAATGATCAAATAAGCAAAAATCTTCAACTCAGATATGAAATCGACAATGTCATCATGAGCTTGACAACCGATTCAAATGGCCAAGTTACACCCGATCTCGATGTGGGGAGTTCTGAAGACGATTCACCCTCATCGGACGATTGGACAAGCAATGGAGTCATCGTTTGGGATCCAGTCAACAAAATTATCGGCGTCGGAACAATCGTAATGGATTTGAGTGTTGTCGGAATCGATTTAGTTGCTACACCTGATTCGATGATAGTGACGAGAAACCGAGATAACATCTCGACAATTCTTTCACAAGCAACCGGATATAATGCCGTACCTGGCGACATCATTCACTTTTCAGTACCTGCCCAAAACCGTGGAGTTTTAACCTCACCTGCTACCGAAATGGAGATTACCACTCCAGATGGCGCAACTATTCGTGGCAACCTCCCCGCTCTCGCACCTTATACCGTGGCTCGAGTTGATGTGAACTGGTCGGTTCCACTCGATACTGGAATCGGAAATCAAACCCTATCATTCATGGTCGACCCTGATGAAACCGTTACAGCTGATGCAAACCGGTCAAATAACGCTGCAAGTCTAGATATCTTCGTAGGTCGATTACCTGAAGCAAATATTATTTTAGGAGACGATGTTCTCACTTTCGAAAATGTGACCATAGATGCATCTGGATCATTTGACGCCGATAGTGGTGAGGTGGAGTGCTTCTTTGAAATTGAAGATGGAACAAGAACAGAATTCATTGATGCACCAAATTGCCAAACGAATTGGAGTTGGGCTGATGATGGATTATGGCAAGTTAAATTGACTGTAATTGACGATGAATTGGATCAAGTTGTTTTAATCGCTCATGCGAATGTGCTCAATCGCGCTCCTTGGATCAATTTTACTGCAGCAACAACTATTGTTGATGCCGGCGGCGCAATAACATTTGATGCTAGTGATAGCGGTGATGATGATACCATTTCACCTGAAGGGCAACAATTGGTAATTACTTGGCCAGACCAATCTTGTGACGAAGGCATATTTGGGGAATATTGTACTATTAGGCCCGAGGTAGAAGGGGAGCATAATATCACGGTGATGATTACCGATGATGATAATGAAAGTGTGACCGCCACACTTCAATACGAGGTTCTAAACGTTGGCCCAACCATTGGTGAAATGAGATTGACTATCGATGGTATCCCCTATTTACCCGCTGAAGATGGCACGTGGGACATCGATGAGGAAGTGGTTGCAATTCTCGCGATAGACGGTTCTGACACCCTCTCTGATAATGAAGAATTACTGGTTACTTGGACTCCAAGTGATCGAGATGAAAATGAAACCATCACCACAAGCGGTCCTAATTCGGCTATCGAAACATCGTGGGATAAATCCGGAATACACACTATCTCTGCATTTGTTACCGATGATGATGGTGTACGCAGTGAAACGGTTATTGGGCATATCAGAGTTAACAACATCGCACCTGTCATGGATACTCTACCAGCACAAAAAGCACTTTTCGAAGATGAAATCCTAAACCTCTCCGCAAGTGCATTCGATGCTGCTGACCAAGATGATTTGGTATTTTGTTGGGACTTAAACGACCTTGTAGATATTGATGAAAGTGGCAATGCATCCGATGATTGTGATGTTGAAGGTACTGATTTGTGGTATTCATGGACATCTGCAGGCATACGGACAATTACCGCAAATGTTTGGGATGATGATGGGGTCAGAGATAGCCGGGCAATATCGGTAACTATCGTCAATCGACCACCTGTTGCAATGATTACCGAGCCAGAAGGAGGTTTCGTAATAACCCAAGGTGAATCAATCACGTTTAGTGCGGCAGAAAGTATCGATACTCCAACCGACCGTGATAGTTTAGAATTCATTTGGGATGACCCCAATACTCTTGGTTCAACCAATGATGGCTTCGGCGAAAACTTCACAATTTTATTCGAGCGTTCCGGTGAATTCATTGTTAACCTTACTGTAACCGATGACGATGGAATTTCAAAATCAACTTCGATAACCGTAAGGGTCGAAGAAAAAGCTGTAGATGGAGCCTTTGGGTATTCAAGTACAACAACGATGTCGGCAGTTCTTGGAATCATTATCGTATTGTTAGTAAGTGTTTTACTGATCCGAGGTAGAGGGAGTTCTGCACCAGAACCGGATTTCGTAAACTGGGACATGCCGCCGATTCAAGCTGAAGAAGCGCCTTCATTATTGGCATTAGCCGGTAGACCGCAATTGCCCGAAACTGGACTACCCCCCGGTTGGACTATGGAGCAATGGGATTACTATGGAGAACAATATTTAGCAGACCAAGCGGCACAAAGTCAAGTTCAAGTTCCACCTCCCGCGTTCGAACCAACATATGAAAACCCACAGCAAACATATGTTCCACAACCGATGGTTCAAGAACCAGCACCGACTCCTGCCTCACAGGCTCTTGGGAATCTTCTCGATGACCTAGACTTTTGAGCGGGGCAATAACATGGGGAATCTTTGGCAATTCTTTGGTTTACCTGATCCGGAAGCCCCGCCCGAAATCAAAAAGAAAAAGCCAGCACCAAAGAAAAAAGAGGAATTATCTGGCCAACAGATGACCCTAGGGGAAACTGAGGCTATTCAACCAAAAATTCATTTGCCTCATGGCTGGACAGGGCCAACCACGCCTGATGGTGAAGCATTTCACGATTTATCTATGTATAGGCATGAAAATATCGATCATCCAGATAGAGCATTGAGGTATGTTTCACCCGATCACATGCACCGCTTACCGATTAGAGAATTAGCTACAAGGATAGATTTAGGTGATACGATAATCGTTGATTTGAGGCCACTAATCCATATGGAAACTCAGTCCAATGCTTGCCGCCGCCAATTGAAGGTGATGGGAGATGAGCTGGGAATTCCAATTTTTGCTCTAGATGCTCTAGACAAATTACTGCTATTACCCGGGAATGATGTTACTGTCGATGTTTCCCGAAACGAGTTAGGAATAATTCCAATATTGATGTAATTTCATTCTCTCCATTCGGCCCCAATCTTATATGAGTGATTGTTTAGGCCGAATCTGATGAATGTCGATTTCAAGCGGGTTCAACACTGGGCTGCAGGTTCTTATATCGACCTAATGTTAGCCGCTTTGGTAATGCAAATTACATTTGCTCTGACCTATACTTGGATAATAATGATGCAGAATGATTTTGTTATAGCAAATTTAGAAGAGGTGCTTTTTTCATTACAAATGCAAGTAGCTCTTGGCTGGTTGATGTGTATTATCGTAGCGATGGGGTTCAGTCTACTGCCTTTGATCTTTGATGTTGAACCCTTCGACCCAAGTTTAATGCGAATATATGCTGGATTAAATATGGCAGGCCAAGCTTCAATGACCCTCGGACTTATAATTGGCGATATAGAATTGTTTAGAACGATGACAACCATCGGTTTAACATTCCTCTGTGCCTCTTTGGTGACCCTATTGGCTCCTGCGAGAATAATTTTCAAACAAACTCACACAGATGAAGATGCACTTGGGCCATTCGCATATGCGATCGGGATGTTTCTCCCGGCATTAGGAATTATCATATTGACTACTTGGATAGGGAGAGATTATTCAAACTATAGTTTAGAATTTGGTGAAAAATTAATTCTAAATTTATTTTTACCTTTAGCGATGGTGTCGATATTTTTATCACACTTTAATCGCAGATTAGAATGTGAATTAATTAAACCAAAAAACCTTGGAAAATTTTTCGGGATATATATTACTTTATTGATAATTCAATTCCTTGCCTTCCGATTGTTAAATCAGCAATATATTTCGAACGAATTTACAGCAATTCTTGTTGCTACCCCTTATGTTTTTGGCTTTATAATGCTGCGTCCAGACAAAATAATCCAACTCATTATCAATAAAGAACCATGCCATAAAGGCATTGTTGCTGCATATTTTTGGCTGCCAATCGTTGGAATATTTGCTGCAATTGAATTATTTACTTTTTCAGCAGAATACATGATTATATCGAGGATGATATTTATCTTTGGAGTTTGTATGCAAGGTCTATGGGGCTTTGCCTGGTATTTGCATGAAGATCATAAGAAAATATCGATTCATAGACGAAGTACACACTGGATCACATTTGTTTCATTAAATATTGGGACAATAATTGTGATTATCGCACTTACTCCAGGTATTGGTAATATTGACAATAATATGGTATTAATAGGCTCATCACTTCAAGGAATCGCCTATATCTCGATTCTGGTAAGATGGATAAAGGATGTTGTATTCAGTTTAGATGAATGGCATAGAATTCCGATGTTTTACGATCGGTACCTGAGTGATCCTGAACTAGGTTCAGGTTTTAATTCTCAATGACCTAGCCGCGCCCAATAGCATTAGTAGTCCAAATGTGCCTACATATAAGAACGATTTCCAAACCACTGCAGCCTCAAGTCCCCAGCCTCGCATCATAATTGAGCGGAATGCTTCTGCAGCCCAGGTGGTCGGAAGCGCTTGGCTAAACTGTGAAAGGCCGATTGGGAGCGCTTCAACAGGCCATAAAATTCCTGATAATAATAGAACAGGGAATAGTAGAGGCATTGTCAATTGCATAGCTTTGAATTCACTATCAGCCTTGGTAGATATTAGTAATCCTAAGCACATCGAAGCCCAACCCAAAAGTAATGCTAAACAAAATAGCAGAATTATTGAGCCCTTCATCGGAATATCAAAGAAACCTATCGCCAATGATATTACCACCGCTACTTGACCGACTAGAACTACAGAAAAAGCGGCAATATGGCCGCTTAACACCTCGATTGGAGTGACCCCCGCAGCAAATAAGCGATCCAATGTGCCATCGTTTCTTTCACCGACAAAAGCCATCGTGGTCAAAATAATAGAGAACATAAAGCAAACTAAAACCATTATTCCTGGTGCTAAGAAATCAATAAATTCTGGTTCTTGTTCACCGTGAATTACCTCGCCTTGAGAAATTGGCAATTGGCCCATACTTGCTTGTACCGCAGTTTGAACCTCTTTTTGGATAGTTGCCATCACCTGTTGATTTGATGCGTCAAAATGAAGAATTATCTCTGAACCATTCGCTTCGATTACCGCCCAAGCATCTCCTCTATCAACGGCATCTCTAGCGGTTTGAACATCGCCCATCGATGTTATGATAAGATATTCTGAGTCAGCCAATTCATCGAGGATTGGATGTTCGCCAACGGTGATCACATTGAGATCGGTTGGCGTTGCTCCCATTGCATATCCGAATAATAATATTTGAATCGCCGGCATCAATACGATGAATGCGAACATTCTGCGATCGCGCTTTATCGAAGAAAATTTCCTAGCTGCAATAGCCCAAACTCTAGCCCAGTTCATACTATCACCTCTCGCTTGCACAAATTTAAAAACACATCTTCGAGCGTATTTGTATCGTGCAGTTTCATCAAAGTAGAGGGTTTATCCTCTGCCAATAATATTCCACCTCTCATCAACCCAACCCGGTCAGCTTTTCCGGCTTCGTCGATATAATGTGTGGTCAAAATAATGGTAATACCCTGTTGGGATATCTCACCGAGATAATCCCAAATCCTTGCTCGCAATTCTGGATCGACCCCCACGGTTGGCTCGTCTAGAAGCAATAACTCAGGTTCGTGTAAAAGGGCGACGCCTAAAGAAACCCGGCGCTTTTCACCACCTGATAATTTCCCGACCTGACGCTCTCCGGGAGGGAGGTCAAGGAATTGGGTTAACCACTTTTGTTTTTCATCGATTTGTTGGGGTGACATTCCATGAAGCCTACCGTGGAAAAGAAAGGTTTCGGCGATGGTTAAATCGAGATAGAGTGCGAGTTCTTGTGGAGCATAACCGACCGCACTCCCCGGGATTCCTTCAGGCACTTTTACCGAGCCGGATTCAGGCTTGAGAAATCCTAAAATTACCTTTAGCAATGTTGTTTTCCCACAACCAGAGGGGCCTAGAAGCCCATAAATGGAGCCGTTTTCGACCTCCATATCAAGGCCTTCGATCACTTTTATCTTGCCGTAGCCTCGGACGAGATCGTCGATATTTACCGCCATCGGTTGGTCTACTTGGCCAGTCTCAATTAAGTAATCGCAAGGCGGCTGGCGCGAATCCAAGCACTGTCAATTCATCTCCCTCAACCAATGAAGCAAATTCAGACATTTGACCAGCCAAATCATAGCCACCGGCTTTACCTTTCCATGACACTGAATCGATTAATGACTTTAAATCCTCAACGGTTAATTCTGAGATTTCTACCACAGCATATTCGACAAAAAATGTCCAATCACCCAATACACAAACTCCGGTCGCTGACCAAACCTGATGTCTCCTACCACTCAATCGCTTGAGCATGGCTAATGCCTGAGCCGAATCCTCCGGCTTGCCCATCGCTGCGTTTGGGTCATCAGGATCTCCAACCAAAGTATCGGCCACAACGACATAATCATGACCGTGATTCGAGGGAACCGCTTTGGCCTTTCTCCTACAGATACTCAACACCTGATGCCTAACATCGCCGCTTGGAGGGCTCTCATCGACCCCCTCTAAGGGGGATGCATGTAAATCGGCTAAGAGTTTGGAAAGTATCGAAAACCTTCGGTCAGAACCACTCGCCAACCATACCGACATAACAAGCCGTTCGGGGGTCACCTTGAAGAGAACATCGACATTACGCCGGTATGGTGAGACCCTATGACTGAGATCGAGAGAATTCCAACCCACATTGAAGGACTCGATGAAAATATGAATGGAGGAATCCCTCAAGGCCACATTTGTTTGGTCGCTGGTCAGTCAGGATCTATGAAATCTTCAGTAACATTTTCACTACTATACAACGCGGTCCTCTACGGGGATACCAGCGGAATTTATGTGACTCTTGAACAGGGAAAGGACAGTCTGCGCTCACATATGGAAAATATGGGCATGAACGTTGACGACCCTAGGGTTCGTAACAGAATCGCTATTATCGACTTGAGCGATCTCCGGGTCCAATTAGACGAGCAAGGCATGAGCAATCGTATCGATTGGATGGGGCAATTGATCAAACAATTGACCTCTTACCGGCAATCTATCGGCTTTGAATTATTGGTTTTCGATTCGCTCGGCGCATTTTTCACTTTAACTAAGATGGAAAATCCTAGAGACGAAATTTTCCGATTATTTGAGGCTTGTCGCCGACTTGAGTTGACTTCATTCTTCATCTGTGAGATGACTGGAGAAGACCACAAACAATTCGGAGAATATGGCGTTGAAGATTATCTTAGTGACGGAGTCATCCATTTAACCATGGATCGAGTAGGTGATGACATCACGAGAAAAATCGGCGTCATCAAGATGCGACATACCCAACACCGCCTCGGATACGACCCATTGAATTGGAATTCTGAGGATCAAAGATTCACAATTAAGTGATTTTTCCACACTTGAACTTTATGGGATATTTCATATCTTAGGTGTTGACCCAAAGTTTCCATGCACCGGCAATCACTCGACGGTGACCGACTTAGCTAAGTTCCTTGGTCGATCGACATCACATCCATTCGCTAAAGCGGTATGGTAAGCGATCAACTGTAGAGGAACAACTGTCAGTAATGGCGAAAGCAATGGGTCACACGGAGGAACTGCAATCGTAACATCTCCTTCTAGGGCTACATCATCACCTTCTTCATGGATAAGAATTATTTTTGCACCACGTGCTTTACATTCATGAATCGAACTAAGAGTTTTCTCCTTATGTTTATCGTTTGGAACCACGACTACTACAGGTGAGCCTTCTTCCAAAAGTGCAATCGGTCCATGCTTCATCTCGCCAGCAGGATATGCCAAACAAGGGATATAGGCGATTTCCATTAATTTTAATGCTCCTTCTCTAGCGACAGGAGTTGAAAGGCCACGTCCAAGGAATAGAACGCACTTTGCATCCTTTACCAACTCAACCGCTTCCATTATTGGACCTTCATTTGCCAAATATTTAGACACTTTATCTGGNCAGAGCCGCAACCATGTTGGAGAAGGCTTTGGTACTGGCAACCGATTGTTCTGGCCCACTATGGATGTAAACACCTTGGCCACATAATCGTGCTATCGTTGACCCGACCACGTTTATTAGACCGTGAACTTCTCCACCTTTTATCTGAATTTCTTTTACTGCTGAGATGGTGTCAGCGGTCTCGCCGGATTGAGACAAAACCAAATGAAAAGCATCCGAATTTATTATTGAATCATTGTAGCGAAATTCACTAGCCACATGGGCAACGCTTGGAATCCGAGCCAGATGTTCTATTGCAAGTTGGCCAATTTGGCAAGCGTGTAAAGAAGTACCACAGCCGATCAACCGAACATGAGGTGCCTTCATCATTTGTTTTGGCGTGGCCCTTAATCCAGCAAGTTTTGCTGTTCCATTAGTAGAGTCTAACCTTCCGCTGATGCAACGTCGAATCGATTCTGGTTGGTCATGAATTTCCTTCAACATATAGTGTGGGAATTCACCCAATTCTGCTTCATCCCATTCCTCTTCTAAACTAGTCATCTCAGTTTTTGAACTCTTGCCATCCAATCTTGAAATTTTAATTCCATCTCGATCCAAAACCGCCATGTCTCCATCTTCTAAAAAATAGAAGTTCTGAGTATGAGGTGTGAGAGCGTGGGGGTCGGAAGAAACAAAATATTCATTTTCACCTTGACCTAAAATTAAGGGGGAGCCATTTCTAGCACATACTATCAAGTCATGTTCTTTGAACAGAACACATAAGCCCCAAGTACCACTAATTCGATTCAAGGTTTGACGAACTGCTTCCAAAGGAGTTTGACCAGAAGCCAATCCTATCGAAATCATATGAACTAAAACCTCTGAATCGGTGTCAGAAACCAAATCAAATCCTTTCTTTTGCAACATTGTTCTTAAGCCACGGAAATTATTGATAATTCCATTATGAACGATAGCGATTTCGGCCGATTTATTCAGGTGAGGATGAGCGTTCAAGTCTGTAACTCCGCCATGGGTTGCCCACCTTGTGTGAGCAATACCAATATTACCAGAAATTTTCTTTGGCAAAATTGTCTTCAAATCAGCAACTTTGCCGATTTTTTTGTGAACTTGAAGAATGCCATTTCGAACCACAATGCCGGTTGAATCATAACCCCTATATTCCAATCTTCTCAATCCCTCTACCAGTATAGGAGCCGCTTGTTTAGACCCGATATATCCAAAAATTCCACACATTTTTATTCACCATCACATATCGATATTTGCCGAGCAAATAGGACAATCCATTTTTCTCAATGTCATATCTTTAACCGTAATTGTCGCATCACATTCAGTACACATGACGTTGCGACTAGGGGCGGGTAATGTTGGTAATTCTGGCAATTGCATGCCTAACTCATCTGGACTGGGCGGTGGTGGCATTGGCAATATTCCTAGTTGGCCCGGTGGCGGTAATTGTGAGATCAATTCATCAAATTTCTCTTTGACTTCTCTCTCTTCTTTACGTTTCATCCTGCGTTCAAGACGAGGAGATGCTTCACCAGCCTCTATCTTTGCTTCCAATTCTTGAGATAAATCTCTAGTATCAGAATCAAGAACAGCCTCAGATTTATCGAGATTGACTTCCAGATCATCCATACCATCATCATCGATTGCGATCAACACCTTGTCATCCGCTTCGGGCTGAATTAAAATTTCAATTTCAGAATCTTCTTCATCGAATTCTTCTTCTTCATGACTTTTCTTCAAAACTACTACAACGGTGATGAAGAGTAGAAATAATACCGCTCCAATCACTCCGAGAACCATCAATTTTTGTTCTCTGGTATCTCCCGGCAATGGTGCTAACAATGAGTCTAAAAGACCGTCGTCATTATTGTCGACCACGGCAGGGAATAGGTATGCAATTTTTCTCGCACTAACTTGACCTGATGGCGAAACCATGACTACTATCCCATCTTCACCAATACTGCCTCCACCAATAATATGGCCTTCCCCAATCAAATTTGAGAGGCTAATTTTTTCGTCACCTGCATTATACATTCCGTATCTTGCAGCAGGGCCATGGACTCCGATTTCATCGTGGAATATCTTGATTGAACCGTCTTTGAATGACATCATTGTTACTTTGGTAATTCCTGGTGCACTCACATTTTGAACTTGTTCGTTCGACCAAATCACATCGTTCACCACAGTAATCAATTCTGAGGTCCTGCCTTGGCCTTCTATCCAAGCTGCGACCAAAACATCCTCATCATCGATTGTTAGAGCGATCATTTCAGGCATAGATGCATCGTCACCAGCTGGTGCTTGGAAAGTGAAGGGAGTATTGGATAATTCTCCGTGAGCATAAAACAAACCAACCCTTTCTTCGCCGGTAACATCATCTCGGATTTCTTGGTAAAGCAAATGGATATATTTCTCACCGATAGATACTGCTAAGGGGTCGCCATCTTGTGGTTTGATGTCGATATCGGATATTACGTTCATACTGCTAACCCAGCCTGTGGTTTTGCTTCCATCTTCATTTTGGAGCAGAAATACATTTGTGATGTCGTTCCACGAACCCGAGGTCGAAATGTCACGGTGGTAACCCGCTAGAATTACTTGGCCGGACCTTTCGGTTAAGTCAAAGCCCCAATAATTTCCTTCGGATTGTTTTAATGGGTTAAGATATGAAGATTCGCCACCAATATCGCCTTGGATTCCGATTGAAGCCATCGAAATGTCTGTCATTGTATAACCAAAATCATCATTGAACCTTTTTGACCAAGCAAGGTGGGCACGCCCATCTGACCTTGGTGTGAATGCAAATTCACCAGCCCAATTAGTTTCGATAGTTGTATCGCCAGGCATACCAAATTTAGGAGTTACCGTTCTCGCATGAAGTTCGCCATCTTTGGTTGTGAATAGGAGTCCGCCATCTGGTAAACCTACAAATCCAAGGGCTACTTCACCATCTGACAAGGTAAGTCGAGTGGCTGAGCCGGTCTCGTATTCATCGACGATGATTGCGAAATTATAGGAACTATATTTTGCTTCAACCCCATCACCGGTTAGTTCAACCTTATATTCCAATAATTCAACCGAATTATGACTATGGGTAAATTGGACCGAAGCATGACCACTATCACTGGTTGAACCCGGGATAACATCGATTGTGCGAGAATCTATTTCGTTCCAGAAACCATCGTCTTTCCAATGTAATGTCATCGTTATATCCGTTGCATCGTTTTGGCCTAGGTTATCAACTCTAACATTGATGCTAAAGCCTACTGGTACCGTTGCTGTCGACGGTGAAGGAATGGATGGTGAAGTTGTGATAGCGCTCGTTAAAAACCGTAATGTTGGTTCGACTGGCCTCGGTTCGATAGTAAAATCAAAGGTGTAATTATTATCGCTAACATCGGCTTCGGATTGAACTCCATTAGGGTCGATCAATAAAGAAACCTGATGATCTCCTGGTTCGGTTGCCAACCACCAAAGTATGATGCTAGTGGTTTCCCCAGAATCCAGTCTTGGAATTTTGCCTTCATTAGGATAGGTACTAGATTCAGACCCAGGTGCGTTTAAGACAAGGTGAAGATCGGTTGCAACTGCATCACCAGTATTGACCACGCTGAAATGAACTTCAAGAATTGTTCCAGCGACTGCGGTTGTAGCCGGCAGGTCTTGGTCAAGAATTTCGACAACTCCTTGGAATCGAAGGGCAGGCGCAGCTGGCATATTATCCACAGTAAATGTTCGCCTGGTAATTTCTGATTCCACTCCGCTGATGTTTACCAATTTGACCGTTACGCGATGAGATCCATCGCTGACCTCGGTAGAATCCCATGTGAATGACCAATTTTGAACATCATTATCATTTGAATTAAAATTGTGCGCATCGATCCAATCGCCTGCATTAATTTTATACTTTAATTTCGAGGGCTCAATCCCTTGAGCAATCCCGCTGAATGAGACGGTATCTGTGAGGGTTGAACCACTTGAAGGTGATCCGAATGAAACCATCATTCGACCTATTTGACCCCATCTAGCATCGAGTGAGGAATTCTCACCAGAGCCGGTTGCTCGGGCTTCGATTATAATGTGTGTCTCATCATCATTAACCCAGTCTTCCTTGATCAATACATCCAGGTACCATGAATTTACATCCCCACCAGAAGTAGTCCAATTTATGAGAGTTATCTCTTCAAATGTCGAAAGAAATTGGGTAATTTTGATGTCGATTTGCGACCAAGGACCTGTATTGTTAACAACCGAACCTTGAATGCGAACCATATCATCAACGATGAACCATGTTCCATTTGTTGGTGAAGTGATGGTCACTCCAGCATCTGTGCCATTGCCAGGAGGGGGGGTGATGATGATGTCACCACCTTGACTGAGTGGAGTGCATGGTCGCTCCAACACCATATCGATTGCACAAGATGCATCAACCAAGCCAAATCCCCAATCGGAGTTCCACCGATCTGAAACATCAGTTTCACTTGCTGTGCCCCAAACCTCTGAAGAATTTCTCAAAATATCTTTGACCTCTTCGGGAGTTAATGAGGGGTCTGCTTGAAGCATTAAAGCTACAACACCTGAGACCAAAGGTGTAGACATCGAAGTCCCGTCTTTGGATTCATAGTCATTATTGGCCATCGGTCTGGGTGACCCTGGAAATGAAGTGCCAGTCGCGGCAGATGCTGACATTATTCCGCTTCCAAAAGAACTGACATCTGGCTTTAATTCATCCCAATCATCGTCGTCGTTATCGCTATCTCTCGGTCCTGAATTGGAATAGTCAGCGATAAAATCATCTGTGCGGTTTATGGTGTCGGCATCATCTGTACTCGCAACAGTGATCGCACCATCTGCACTTCCTGGAGAAGCGATTCTTCGCTTGCCGTCATTGCCGGCGGCGATTACACACACAATTCCATTCTCGGTTGCATTGTTGACCAACCTCGCTTCTGCACTAGTACCATTATCACCTGTATCATTGGGGTCGATCGGACTTCCAATCGAGCCAAAGGACATCTGCCCAATTTGAATACCATTAGCGCCATTACCCCAATTGGTATCCCTATTTTCAATCATCCATTGAATTCCATTTATAGAATTTTGAGAATTGGTCCCACCAGAATCTGTCAGAACCTTGACATCGACCAAATAAGCACCGGGCGCCGCTCCCATGTGAATTGCGGTTGAATCTCCTGTTCCAAGTGCGATACCTGCGACGTGAGTTCCGTGGCCTTGCCCGTCGTCAGGGTCTTGTGAACCATCTCGATTTGCTGCTTGAGATGTAGCATCGAATCCAGCGACCCACTTTTGGTCGTCATATGAATTAGGATCGAGATCTGGAGCATCATCTTCATCATCAAAATCATTGAGCGAGCGATGTTCGTTATCGACTCCACTATCAAGGACTGCAATGACAATTCCTTCGCCATCATAACCCCTATCGTAAACAGTTCCTGAATATACTTCTGAAGGGCGGATTCTTGTGGCAGGATTTGCGTTTGCCATCGTTGGAATCATAACATTTTGCATTTCGATAATTACTACTGAATCCAATGAGTGAATGGCCATCAAGGCGTCGATCGGGACGTGGTCGACCACTATTGCATCGAGAGAGTCCAAAACTTGGAACCAAGCATCATTTGAATCCCAACCGTATCGCTGCAGAATTTGTGTGATAGAATCGATTTCTTCTTGGCCGGGGTGCCATGCGAAATCTATGATGATAGCAACTGTTTTATCGCCATTTGAATCTAAAATTGCCGTAGTAGAAACCGATTCTTGACCGGCCATAACTCGCTCTAAGCGGTCATCTAATCCATCGAAATTAGCATCGGGTCCATAAGTGAACCACCAACCATATTCCTCTGTAGAATATTTATCACCCCGGAAAGGCAATCTCTCATCTACCTCTTCCCCTAATTGAGTTGCAGTAGCCATTGCAGAAATATCTGCGATGAGGAAAATGATAACCAAAAGGAAGGCTTTGGTGTCACGCATAGAGTTCATCCCACTCTAGGGGGCGGTTGGACGCACCAATGAACCTTGTTGCGTTGCGAGCCCCGTAGGGGCTCAAGGCCAGTGTAAATGAGATTTCGAAACCGCACATTTTATTCGAAGATTTTCGAATTCCAGATTTCCTTCACAGATGGGACAATTTGCTCGGATTGAGATTTCTTCCATCCAGGCTTGGCGAGTTTCTTTTTCATCGCCTTCATCCATTAATTTTTTGACCAATTCATCAACGCCTTCAAACGGGTGTTCAATCGGTAATTCCACCATCTCGGTTTCAGGGGTCCAAGAACTTCCTTTTCTGACCAAAGGTAAAGTGATGTAAGCAAGAATAAATCCCCCTAGATGAGCTAGGTGGGCGACATCTGACACCTCTTCGAATTTGTAGACTTGCATGGCCTTATACACTTCGATACCAAAGTAAACCAATGCGATGAATTGAACTGGCCATGGCCGAATAATGATGAATGGGAAATATACCTCGTCTTTTGGCCAACCGGCCAAATATGTGCCCAAAATCCCGAATGCAGCACCCGATGCGCCCAAAGCCGGAGTGTAAGATCCCGGGTTGGCCAGAGTCCAAGCGATTGAACCACCCAAAAGGCCAATAAAATATGAAATCAACCATCTGCCTCTGCCCAAGCGTTTTTCCAATGGAATGCCTACTAATGCTATGATTACTATATTTCCAAGCACATGGAGCGGATCTCCTGGTGAATGTGCAAATCCTGCTGATATCAAGGTGAATAATCTGCCTTGTTCAACCCATGCAGGGACCATAAATACATGAATGACCAAGTAATCATAACCGGTCCAATGCCAAATTAGTTGAACGATATAACCGAATAATAACGAAAGGGTCATCGCCATTGCAATCGAGGCTTTTTCCCGCCAAGCCCAGACCAAAGGAGCGAGAATCGCCAGCCCCCAAAGTGCGAGTAAAAACATCTCCATGTTTACCCCCGAGGAGGCGGCGCCTTGAAGGCAATGCGGTCATTGGGAAGGTTTGATGGCGGTTTTGATAAAACTCGAAGACCTCACCGTGCGCCGTGGGCGCAAGGAGGTTTTGAACGGGTGGAACCTAAATATTGACAGCGCCGAAGTAGTCGTTTTATCGGGTGAGAATGGCTGCGGAAAATCAACTGTTATCGAAGCCGCAGCAGGTCTGTTAAATTTGGAAAATGGTAGTTCCAAAATACAAAACCAAACCATTCGAGATAGCGAGGGCCGAAGGGGCCGGACAAACTTCGGTTTATGCTTACAAAATGATTGCGTGATGGGAGATGAATTGGTCGGGGAAAAATTACTCGATGCTGCCCAAGCAAATTTTGATGTAAAATCGCTCTTGGATGAATGGAAATTGGGCCACCGAATCAACGATAAAATCGCATTTTTATCGGGTGGACAACGGCGTAAAATCGCGGTTTTATCCGCCTTAGTTCCTGCGATGATATCAGCACAACCGATAGCCGTCTTGCTCGATGAACCAGATAGTGGATTGGATGATGATAGCATTGAGATACTGGTTCAACTTTTGAGAGATCTCGCCGCAGGCGGCCATGCGATTTTAGTGACAAGCCATAACCAAAAAATCATAAACGCTGCCAACAGAGTGATTTCATTTCCTTTTTCTGAAAAAAAACAATCACCAATTATTGGAACATTCAATAAACTTGAGAGCAAAAAATCAACTACAAAAAATATAGGCTTGAGGCTTAATATCCGGACGATGTCTGGATTTGCAAATAACGGCATTGCTGGATTATTGGTTTTAGGATCAATGTTAGCTTTTGTCACTCCCAATCAACTCGGTTCAGAGATGCTATTCGCCTTCATTCTTGCACCGGCATTGGCAGCGGGATTGAATGGTGATCCTATCTTCAAACTTTTACAAGAAAACCGTGCTCATGCCTGGTGGTACGTCAGAAAGGCAACTCCACCAAACGCATTTGCTCATGTCTTTTTAGGCTGTGGATTACTCACAATTCTCTCAAGTGCAATCGCAAATCATTGGGATGCAATAGTAATTTTATCGGGTGCAACCTTAGGATTATTCACCGCAATTGTCGTCACAATTCTGTCTCACGCAACCCTCAGATTAGCCCGACCAAATGCTGTAATGCTGAGATTGTTGACCCCAATTTTAATTCTACCATGGGCGATATTGGTAAGTCGTCTGTCTTAGTCAAGGTTCAAACAGTAGGCCCTACGGGCCTATAGTGATGAAGCGACTTGGTGAAGTCCTAACCCTGGCCGGCTTGACTGGCGCTGGTCTAACCCTATGGCTCGGATTTACTTGGGCTCCTTCGGTCACCATCGAGGCTTTTGAATCACCTGAAGCACAGAAAATTTTCTATTGGCACGTCCCGAGTGCTTGGGCCGCAATGTTGTCTTTTTCCTTGCTTTTTATCGGTTCGACAATGTGGTTTTTCAAGCGAAATCAATGGGCTTGGAGATTACATGTAGCAAGTAGTGAAGCCGGCCTTGCTACTGGCTTGATGTGCGTTGTATCTGGGACCATTTGGGGAGCTGCTGAATGGGGTATTCCTTGGGATTGGACCGATATTAGGCTCAATACATTTGCAATGTTGACTCTACTCTCGCTATTTTTGGTTTTAGGTCGTCGTTCTCAACCGGATGGAATCGAGACAAGGGATACTTTTTCCACCTTTGGAATGTATGGTTTTCTCTTGGTTCCGCTCACATATTTTGCGACAAGAATTTGGCAGATTCGCCATCCCGGCCCAGTGGTCGGTACCAGCGAAGGATCTCTCAATTCCGATATGGGACTAGTCTTATTGATTGGAGCAATTTCATTTACTATTCTAATCATTGGGCACATTATCTCAGGCATGCGTTTGGCCCATTTAGAACTTCGATTCGAAGATTTAACAAGCAAATATGAGGAGTTGATTTAATGTCTGGACAAATTTATCTCGCTATAGCATATCTTGCTATGATTTCTGGCCTCGCCATTTGGACATGGACTGTCCTAAGCCGATCAAATTCACTTGAAGGCAGGATTGAAGCTTTAGAGCAGTCAATTCGACATGGAGAGGAATAGTATGGATTTGGGTGGAGAGTTTTGTTTGGTCTGTGGTGGTGAGCCACCATTATTTGTAGGTAAAATGTGCGAAAAATGCTCACGCGCAAGGGTGAATTTAGCAGAAGTGCCCAAAAACGTGCCATGGATTCGTTGTGCCCGTTGTTTCAAAATCGATTTTAAAAGCCGATGGTCAGAGGTTGCCGATGAAGATCTCTGGTACGAATTGGTTCAACGCAATGTCAAGTTCCACCCAGATGTAGAGGATTTAGAATTGGCGGTAGAATCTCAAGAAGTTGACGGCCGGCATACATTGATCCACCTGCAAATAAGTGGCTCCATCGATGGCTTACAATATGAAGATTCGATGACTATGCGAGCGAGGATGTCTAACGGAGTTTGTGTAACCTGTGCTCGAAGAGCGGGGAATTATTTCGAAGCCACAGTACAGTTACGCTCGAGTGCAAGAAGGCTAAGCGACGAGGAATTCAAAACTTTGAGAGCGACCCTCGACTATGTAATGGAAGAATTAACCGATGATCCAATGTTTTTCGTTACCTCGGAAGGGCCGGTCACGGGGGGATATGACGTGGTTTTGGGCTCGAAAGGCTTAGCAAAAGCATGGGGGCGTCACCTTGTGTCTCACCACGGTGGCCATATTACCTCAACAAATTCAACCGTCGGACGCAAAGATGGAGCTGACATTACTAGACTAACATTACTCTATCGAAAACCTGGTTATGAATTGGGTGATATCATTCGCTGGCGCGATGAATTGTGGCGTCCAGGTTCTTGGTCAGGCGACGGTGCGATTTTGGAAAAAGTCGAACGACGGGAACGTACGGGTGCAACTTGGCGAGACCTTGAAAATAGCAATGTCGTAGCACGGAAAAGCGATTTTGTTTTGGTCGAACAAATTTCAGAAGATTCTAGCGTTGCCGAATTTTTAGATCCTAATACTTGGAAAATGGAAGCGGTTCGCTTAGCCTACGAACATGAAGTCGGACGGAAATTACTAATGGCGAGGATTGATAGCGAATGGATATGCCTACCTTACATGGGTAAAGATGGTGAATGAGATGGTTGAAGATATGATTCAATTGGCTACAGTTCTCGATAAACAAGGGATGATTGGATTTACTCGTTCATTCGTTGAAGATATTAGAAAGGGTCAAGAGGCAACTCGAAGCGAACTTTTACCATGGTTAACACAAATAAGTCACCGCTGGGATGGAATTCTATTCCTTGGAATGGGTGGCTCTGGCGCTGGAGGAGATTATATCTCAATGTTAGCCGATAAAGAAGGTACTATGCCCGTTCGGGTCTCTAAGGGATACGATTTACCAAATTGGTGGAATAATAATTGGTTGGTTGTGGCGACATCATATTCTGGAAATACTGAAGAAACGATTTCTGCAACCGAACAGGCTTTGAAAGAGAATGGAACAATCATTGTAATATCTAGTGGAGGAATTCTTGCGGGAATGTGTGAATTAAGCCAAACCATGCATTTGATCTCTTGCCCGAGTGGACAGCCACCTCGGACAGCATTTGGCCATTTATTTTCCCGCCAATTAGCATTGTTGGTAGAATTAAAAATATTGCCAAATTTATTGGATGAAAATGCTTTGATGAGATTATCATCGGCATGCGAAGAAAATGATATTCTTCTCAATCCGGAGGGTGATGTGGCATCTTTAGCACTTAATTTGACCAATTCGCCAATTGCAATCCTTGGTCCAAGCGAATTAGCACCATCGATTACAAGATTCAAAAATCAACTCAATGAAAATTCATCAAGATTCGCTCGAATTGGTATATTGCCTGAAATGAATCATAACGAGATTGTGGCATGGGGAGGCGTGGGTGAAGACCAAGACCCCGAAGCAAAAAATCAGGCATTATTGATGATTTCTTGGGACGGGATGCACCCCCGGGTTAAACAAAGAATGGATTGGTTCGTCGCGAATTGCCCAACCGACAACGCTTGGAAAGTTCACGGTGAAGGTGCATCGTTATGCGAGGTCTTGATGCATCAATGTATTATGATGGATTGGCTATCGATCGCACTTGCACTCTTACATGGTAAGGACCCGGCTTCAATAGATACAATCATCTCGTTGAAAAACCACCTCGAGCAAATCTCTCAGTAGATTGGCCCTAAGACCATTCGAGGATCTGGGTAGGTTTTCAAAGCCCATTCCCGATCGCTTCGAGCAACAACCCCCGGCATATCGTAGCCTTCTGGCTCTTGCCAAGACAATTGTAAATGAACGTGTGGATTCCAACCACCGTTAACAGACTTATCACCAAGTGTGCCAAGTCTTTGACCCTCTTTTACTTTCATTCCAACAAAAATCCCGTCTAAACTTTCAAGCGATAAATGACCGTATAACGCCCACAAATCGTTCTTTTCATAGAGATATTTTACGATTATTGTCGGCCCATATGAACCATCTTCACCGTTGATACCAAAGGAGTAAATTTCACCTTCCATGAAGGAATGTACCGGTTCACCAATCGGTGCCCCAATATCTATTCCAATGTGGAGATCTCTATCCCCTTCGAAAATTTCAGCAAGGTACATTCCCGGCCGATATTCATCGTATCGGCCAATTTGGTAAGCGAATGGGCACTCGAATTCCGGGTCTGGGCCTTTGGTGAAATCAAAGACCCAATAATCCTCTGGAAGATGGATGACCGGGTGCATAATATATGGCAGATAGCCATTTGACTTGACTGTTTGCGCCATAGGTTGAAGACCAATGTGATGGCGAACGGTAATCGATGTCTTGGTTGGTACTGGCGGTTTCGCTCTTACCGGGATTGGCATTGACCAGAATCTTAGATGGTAGTGCTGACCGTTTGCGGAAGGTATTGCTAGCACCTGCTCTTGGGTTATTGCTAATTTTTGGGCTTGCTGGAACGAGTGGTTTAATCGGCTTAGAATTACGATATTTATCATTTTTAATCATTGCACTAAATCTCTATTCAATCAAAGAATTAAGGCCTAAAAAAGTCAAAGAACATATCAGCCCATGGCATAGATTAGAATTGGCTATGGGCGGTGAAATAGAGGTGGGTGATAATCTTGAAGGCGAGGTCGCGGCCCAAAAGTTCTTTCAAGAAAATCGCGATAAATCCTTGATTCCGACAATTGTGATTTCACTGGTTATTGCATTGATTCCACTATTGCTATTCTCAAAACCAATGGGGGTCGATTGGATCGGTTTCTCAGTATTGACCGAATCGATTCTAGTAAATGGCAACCTCAACCTACCCGCTCCATCGGTTGGTTGGTGGACTTATCCTCCAGCATTCCCAACATTAGCGGCTTGGAATAGCAATTTGACTGGCGCGAACAGCGCTGAATCTATCATGTCTTTAGGTCAAATCTCTTTTGCAGCACTCCTTCTTGGAATTGCTGGAGCGGCCGACCGGCACGGTGCCGCTGCGAAAACATTGCTCGCTATCGGTTTAGGTGCAGCGCTCTTTGCCAAGGTTTACGATTCAGGTTATCCAACAATTGCGAGCCAACTTGGTTTGGTAGTTGGCTTATTGGTATTCTTAAGACCAAACTCAACTGAACATCCTCATCATACGATCGGCTTCATTATCGCAGCTTTATGTGTAGCATTGATTCATCCTACTGGGGCAATTTACCTTTGTACTTTGATGGCCGCCAATTTAATGATTGGAAGAACGATAGATGGTGGAGAAAGATGGAATCGGATTTTGAATGCAAGTGCGATTATCCTCGCGATATCTGCAGCGATTTCATTGATTTTCATCGCTCCGAGGCTTGCAAAATATGCGGTTCTTTCAGAATATGGTTGGCAAGGTGGTGCTCCATTATTGATGTATGCTGGTTGGCTAATACCACTTGGGATTTGGGCATTATTCAGTTTGAGAAAAACCGTCGAAGGAAAAATCATTACCACCTGGATCGGTTTGAATTGGATTTTGACTTTTGTCCATTTGGTTGAAGGCTTACAACACATTCCTTTGATGACCTTATTGTCATATTCACTATATTCGATGGCGATGCACGCGTTCCATATTCCTTTAGCAATATCGATCGGACTTTGGTGGTCAAAATCAACATCGCTGACCCCAATCGAAGGAGAAAGTGGAGATTTTCTCATGGTTGGAAGAGATCCTCATCCATTCAGGAAAGTAGGCTTTGCAATTTTTGCAATCATTATTTTACAAATTGGTTCCGCTCTGGTCGTTATGTTTGAATTATCCAATCATGATGAATTATACGCAATTACTGAAGGAGATGAAAAAATTCAATCGATGCTTACCGAACTTCCGGCAGGTTCGTTAATTTATAACGAAAATGCTCACTGGGGTCACATTTGGAATATGGACGAAAATATAGGTCTTACCGCAATTCCAAGCCTTGGTTTATTGCATCAAACAAAATCTATTCAAAACTTGGCAACAAATGCAATTATTTTGAACGATATCGAATCTCTGAAAGCCGAAGGCATCACTCATGCTATCTCTTCGCCGATGGGTGTGATGGGATGGTATCTCGCAACCTCTCCTTGGTGGGAATTACTCGAGGATGAAGAGGGTTCACGTCTATGGGCTCTAAGAGAAAATTTAGAGGTGTTTAGTGAATCTACTTTCATAAAAATCGAAGGGGAAGATATGCGACCTGACCCGTGGCAAGAACACAAATTCAGAGATCCATTCGGATTTGGGGTGAATCGATTCCACCTCTATGAAGGTTCGAAGAAAATCATCATCGATTCAAATCCAGGCCAAATGGTATGCCTTGTCGCTGAAAAAATTGGAAAAACAAAAGCCACATTCAATGGCGCAGAAATCTTGGGAACCGGTTGGACTGAAACCTGTGTCCAAGGCGGACCGATCGAATTTGAAATAAAAATAGAATCCGATAGTAATTATTGGCTCAACCCTTTGGGTTTGTCAGGTCGAGGTGATCGGATTCTAGATCAAACCGGTTTGCGAATACATTGGATAGAATTGAGTGTTCAAGTCTAATCGTCGGCGCAAACTTAGACAACCAGAACAACACCCAAGCACCCATGCGAGGGTTGTTCATCATGCTTCCAACCCTCGATGAAGAAGAGGCCTTACCTCAAGTTCACGGCCGGATTCCATTCGGTGAATTAGAGGGTTTAGGCTGGAAACCCAGAGTTTTTGTCGTCGATGGCGGCTCTTGTGATCTCACCGAAATAGAAGCGAATAAACTAGGCTGTGATTTTCATTGTCAGTGGGGAGAAGGTAAAGGAGCAGGAATGCGCCAGGCATTCGAAGAATTTCTAGCAAGCGATGAAGAAGTATTGGTAATGCTCGATTCAGATGGAACATATTCCCCCGAGGAGATACCCCTGATGATCGAGAGTTTACCCGATGGAGGAGTGGCCATCGGCGATCGACTAAGAGGAGATTTGAAACCTGATGCGATGAGCCCATTCAATTGGATTGGCAATCATTTGTTAACGTGGATGGCGGTTTCATTACATGGTCAACCAATCAACGATCTCTGCTCCGGCTATTGGGCATTCACCAGAGAAGCGATTGAAAAAATGCAATTGAATTCGATTCGATTTGAAATCGAAGCCGAGATGTATACCTGCTGTGTTAATCGAGATATTCCGATGAACTTCGTCCCTATAAGTTATTCAAAACGAACTGGATTTGCCAAACTTGGTAGTTTGAAAGATGGTTCATCGATAGCGAGAAAACTCATCATTAGGAAACTCTTCCCCTTGCCCATAGAGGCTAAGAAATGACCTTCGACGTGGCGATTTTAGGTGCGACTGGCCTTGTTGGGCAAAGATTGCAACAATTACTTCAAAACCATCCATTATTTTCTGTAAAGGAAATTACCGGCTCATCGGAAAATATTGGAAAACACTATACTGAAATCGAATGGAGATTAGACACACAAAAACCAAATTATGATTTAATCATCAGCGATGTCGATGAGTTAACAAATGTTGACCTCGCATTTTCGGCACTTCCTTCTTCTATCGCAACACAAGTTGAACTAGATTTGGTCGAAAAAGGTGTAAAAGTATTTTCTAACTCTTCCGCCCATCGGCTCGTTCCTGGAATCCCTCTGGTAATTCCTGAAATTAACCCAGATGATTTCAAGAATTTCAACGGTCATACTTGTGCGACCAATTGTACGGTAGTCCCGGTTGCTATGGGACTGGCTGGCCTCAAGAAATTCGGAATCGAAAATATTGAAATTTCAACCGAACAAGCATTATCGGGTGGTGGTTGGAGACTATTATTCAACAGACGAGCTCTTGCAGGAGAAGTCGATCCATTCATCGAAGGTGAGGAAGAAAAACTCTGTGCCGAATTAAAGCATCTATTAGGTATGGATGTCCCGGTAAAAGCATCATGTAAAAGAGTCGCTGAAAAAGATGGTCACTTGGTTTTTGTGAAAGCCAAACTCAAACAAAATATTTCGGTAAATGAATTGAAAACCGCAATCCAATCAACATCGCATGAGACTATTCAAATTATTGAAAATACACCAGCTAGAAAACAGCATCTGTGGGCAGGTGGCGGAATGACGACCACAATCGGAGATATATCCCTCACCGGAAAGGTAGTTCACTTCACCGCTCTATCGAATAATACGGTGAGAGGAGCGGCTGGTGGTTTGATTTTATTGGCTGAATTTGCAGCCCAAAAAGCCTACATCACCAAATAGTGGAGCCTATTGTGCAGGGTTGGTGGTCGTATGGGTGTCACAGCATTGATTCCGGACATGACATTCAAACAATTATACGATGAAGCCAAAAATCGTTGGGGAGAAATTTGGGATCCAAATGCTTCCAGGCTTCAAATCATGCTATTATTGCCGCGAAAACAGCGCAAATTACTCGAATTACATGGTGATATGATCGATCACGGCCAACCGGTTATGGCTATTTTTAACCGACCTCGCGCTCAGATTGATCTCTTGGAAAAACAAGGTTTCGATCATCGAAAAGCATCCTTTCAATTCGTCGATTTAGCTAGTGCTGACCTTGGCCCTTGGATGCAACAATTGGTGACTCAAGAAGGGTGGTTACGTAATACAATAGAAATTGCACCGGTTCCGTTCTCAATGGATGTACCAAATCAACGAGCCTTTGAAAAACACTCTATTTTGTGCTTTAGGCACCCAGATTTACCTTCTTTGGATACATACCATCTACCATATCCGGTCACGGCTGTGAATGGAAAGGCATTCGTTTCCTTACCAAGGCGCCAAGCGGCGGAATTAGCGCGCCAACAGGCTGAAATTCTTGGAGTCGGTCTTGCAAAGCCCGAGCCAGAAGTAGTTGCTGTGCCAATAGTAGGATCAAAGCCAATCATCGAGCCACCTATGAAAATGGAAGAGGATTTCGTTTCATCGATGGTACCAGAAATGCCTGTGCCATTCCCGAATCAACCAGAGATCATCGAAAAAGCCGAGAGCATTCCATTACCTGAAGCAGCACCCGAAGTAGATGATGCACCACCGATTGAAAAAGAATTCAAAGCCATCGTTCAAGAATTATTGGACGAAGGTGTCGACCCATCGGATATGATGTCGGATGAAAGATTAGCAGATGTTCAAGAGAGAGCACTCGCTGTTGGTTTTGAGACCTGGCCGGTATTCATGCAGATGGTCACTTAATCGGAAAAGGTTCAATAGAGGAGAATAGGTGGTTATCGTCATGGCATTCTGTGTACATTGTGGTCAGATGCAAGGCGATGGCATCAGATTCTGCCGATTTTGTGGTGGTCAACAACCCGGAGACCAACTTATTGCAAGGCTCCGAATTGAAGCCGAAGCGGTTCGATATCAAGTTCAACAAATGCAAGCACAGCAGATCCAATACCAGCAGCAGCAACAGCAGCAACAGCAGCAACGCGGTTGGTGAAAAATATGAGGTTGCGCCACTTGGCGATGGCTCTTAGCAAATTACCTCGGCACCCTTGTAATTCGGTTGAGTTGGAACAATATCAAACCGAAGGCGAACTTGCGGCAAAATGGTTGATGCTTATCGACAAGTTAGATGGTTTTGAAGGGAAAACCGTCTTGGATTTAGGTGCAGGCAATGGAATTTTGGGTTATGGCGCTCAACTTCTTGGTGCCGAGGTAATTTTTGTCGAATGTGATGAAGATGCTGCTTTACTTTGTCGAGACTTAGGTCAAACCATCGTTGGAATGGTCGGTCAAGTTCATTTGCCCTCAGTTGATTTAGTGATTACCAACCCCCCGTGGGGTGTTCAAACAAAAGGTGCGGATAGGATATTTTTTGAAACCGCATTAGAACTAGCACCCGTCCTCCACATAATGCATAATGCAAATGCTAAGCATTTACCCGCAGGTGAAAAAATCTTGGAAGCCGAGTTCAGAATGCCTGCTACTTATGGCCATCATACCTCCAGAACCGGCACGACATCCATCGCTTGTTGGCGCATCGAAAGATGAGCGGGGTTCAATAGTGATGAGCCGCCGGCCTCAAATATCCCTTTCCCGTTACCACCACGGTAACACCCCCCCCCAAAACCCGAGCGTGAAATATATGACGACAATCGTCACTCCAGGCAATGTAATAGGTGCTGTAGACAAAAATGAAGCCGGCGACGGCGTAATGCAACAAAACGATGACTTGATCGCATTGGTCACCGGAACTCTAGTCGACACCGATGGTAAACTATCAATCGAAACCTATACTGATTTTCTCGAGATAGAAGTCGGCGATTACGTGATTGGAGAAGTTGTAAAACTTTACGAGAAATCCGGAGAAATTAAAGTTCTAAGCGTTGAAGGTAAAGCAAATCGTTCGATTGAAGCAAGCAAATTATTTGCTCAATTACATGTTACCAAAATCACCGATAGATTCCTTCACAACTCCGCTGATGCCCTAAGGCGCCGAGATATTGTCCGGGCCAAAGTTATCGATGCTGGCAATGTTTTGCGAGTAGATATGAGAGAAGAGGAAAAATGCGGTGTACTTTGGGCTCTTTGTCCACCATGCGGCGATTTATTCATTGCCGACCAAGATGGCGATTGGAACGTAAATTGCCCAACTTGTGATAATCGCTCCTTCCGGGCACTCGCTGACGATTTCGGCGGTGAAAGCGGAAATGCTGCTCTCAACGGCACCGGCAAACGCTGGGGAGGCGCCGCAGAAGCATTATTCGCAAAAGGTAGTGCGGGACGTGCAACATTTATCGCAGAGGATATCCGTGAGGATGGGCGAGAACGTGAATATTTCCAATTCGAAGGCGAAGGTGGCCGAGGCGGAGGCGGAGGCCGAGAACGTCGCCAAAAGGCTGCACCTGGATGCAGATTATTCATTGGCGGAATCAGTCGAGATCTCGAAGATGACGAATTGAAAGCAAAGTTCAATGACCATGGTAAAATTACTGATTTCGCCTTAATGAAAGACGAAAACGGCAATAGCCGTGGATTCGGTTTCATCACATTTGCAAAGAAGGAAATGGCTGATGCTGCCGTCGCTGCCTTAGATGGTCAGAGGATCAAAGGACGCAGACTAGGTGTTAGGGATGCCGACGCACCAAAAGAGGAAAGTCCTCGCCAAAAGAGACCTGATGGCGCTAGAATCTATGTCGGAAATTTGCCATTCAAGGCGAGCGAGGATGAACTTGCGGCTCTATTCAGGGATGATTGTGAAAGCGTTCACGCACAGTGGGCAACCGACCGACAAGGTCGAAAGAAAGCCTTCGCTTTCGTCACAGTAAAACCAGAATCAGCAGCTAAAGCGGTCGCTGAAAAATTAAACGGTTACGAAATGATGGGCCGAACCCTCAAAGTCGAAGTTTCAAAGCCGCGTGACCGTGATCAAAATCAGAGGGACCGAAAGCCGGAGCAAAAGAGTGAGAAATCATCGAGAGAAATCAGAGCTTTGGCCGAAGAAGAGGCTGATGCAAAGAAGAAGCCTCGAAGCCACAAAAAGAATTGAGGTCGTTATCGATGGTTGAGTCAGGAGAACCCTCCTGGCTGGTAATCGACGGTTATGAAGATGAGCCTGCTGCTTTTGGTGTACCACCTTATGTTGGTTTTCACATCCGATATATCTGTGGTGTTTTAGAAAAAAAAAATATCGAATACTCTTACCAAACCATCGATGATTTTCGTTTGAATCCCCAGAGTTTGGAAAATAGACTCGGCATCGTGATTTTGGCTGGTGCAATCGTTCCAGGAAAATATCTCAGAGGAGCACCAATCTCATTCAATGAAACAAAGAAAATCATCGCCGCAGCCGCAGGCGATATCCCAATATTATGTGGCGGTTGGGCCATCAGAGGTTGGCGTCAACAAGGATGGAATCCTCTAAAGAAAAACCTCTTTTTAGCCGTCCAAGATACCGATGCTACCCTTGCTCATTTCTTGGAAAATAATTCATGGCAGCATCGGCGCAGAAATGCTGAACAATGGACTGCGTGGGCCCATTCTGGTGCGGAGTCATTAGCGGTAAAACACAATCCTGATCTCGGTGGCCCACTCACTTACGAAGTTGAGGTTTACCAGGGATGTGTTCGATTCAAACGCGGATGTAAATTCTGTATCGAACCAAAAAAAGGAATACCAATTTGGCGTTCACCTGAAGACATAATCGAGGAGATAAAAATAGCCCATGATAACGGGGTTGAACATATTAGATTGGGCGGGATGACCGACACCTATACCTACATGGCTGAAGGTCTGGAAGAGATGGAATATCCGCGTCCAAATCCAGAACCCATCGCGAAATTACTCCATGGATTAAGAGAGGATGATCGTTTGAAAATCCTCCATACCGATAATGGAAACCCTTCCATTATCGCCGAACATATCGAGGAATCAGAGCAGATTACCAAAACCCTTGTCGAGACATTATCCGATGGTGCGGTCTTATCGTTTGGCCTAGAGAGTGCCGATCCTACCGTCCATACTGAAAATTGGTTGAATTGTAATTCTAAACAATTGAAATCCGCTATCGCTTTGATCAATAAATACGGTCGAGAGCGAGGGTCACGCGGATTACCAAAACTATTGCCTGGTCTCAATTTCATCGCCGGATTAAATGGTGAAACCTCGCAAAGTTACCAATTGAATCTCGATTTATTGAGGGAAATAAAATCCGAAAATATGTTGATTCGCAGAGTCAATATTCGCCAAGTTGAAGGCGAAGGATTCCAAAAAATCGATGATTCTGATTTCCGTAAATTCAAGCATTCGGTTCGCGAAGAATTCGATGGACCATTACTCAAAGAAATGTTGCCTACCGGCACTATTCTCAAGGACGTTTGGTGGGAGTCTCACGATGGGCGAACCCGTTTACCACGCCACCTAGAACCATCGGCTCGAAATCCAGATATCCATGGTAAAGCCGGCATAACCTTTGGCCGCCAAATCGGTGCCTATCCAATATTGATCGGCATGAATTATCTTGCACCATTGGAATCCGAATCCAATGTTGTCATCACCGGACACGGTGCTCGTTCGATCACCGGCGTCGAGCTCGGGCTCGATATCGAAACCGTTACCGAGAAACAATTAGCAGCGATTCCTGGGATCAGCGCAAAAGGCGCATGGAAATTAATTTCAGCCCGAGCAAAATATCGCTCCAAGGGCAAAACTCTCGAAAATATCGATGAGTGGTTCAGTTCGATCAATTCTACAACACCTGAGTTCATAGAACTATATCCAATTTTTAATTGAGCGGTCGCTTTTTCATCAGCGAACTCACCAACCATCTCCATGGGAGTTATCGAAGCGGCGAAAAACCTCTCGAATAGATGCGATGAAATCGCACCAAAACTCATCGCTCAAACCCCGGTCGAATTCGTCACCAACCCTTTGAATTATGCTTGGCAATATCATGAATCATACCTTAGCCAATACTCCGGACTGGGTGCTAAAACCCTCATGCTGGGCATGAATCCGGGACCATATGGAATGGCTCAATGCGGTGTGCCATTCGGTGCAACAGAAATCGCCAGAGATTTCCTCTCGATTTCAGGGGAAATTTCAGATCCGGCCGGCCGTCACCCAAAACGGCCGATAGAAGGATTGGATTTTGCAAGACAAGAGGTTAGTGGAACAAGGTTGTGGGGTTTGCTCAAACAAATTTGGAAAACCCCGGCAAAAATTCATGAAAATGTATTCTTGGCCAATCATTGTCCTCTTCTCATGCTTGGTAAAACTGGGAAGAATCTCACCCCGGATAATATATCGGGCTCTGCGAAGCAAGAATTATTGGATATTTGCGACCAACATTTGGTCGAAATAGTGGATATTTTAGGAATCGAGCGGATTATCGGCATCGGTAAATATGCCGAAAAAAGAGCAAAAATCGCTTTACCAACTCACAATATCGATATTACTACATGTTGGCACCCATCACCGGCATCGCCCCTGGCAAATCGCAACGATGGAGCAGATTGGAGAAGACAAGTAAAATCGGTGCTGCTGGGCGAGCATTGATAATCAGAAGTGACTCTCACTTCTACTATGGCACAACAGCAGATGGCATGGCCGCGCCAAGATGAAGCGAGACAATGGAAGGAACCTGAAGGTGATGACCCGCGCACTCTGTATCAAATGTTGATGGTAAGCGTCGACCAATTTGCTGATATGGATTGCTTTGGATTTATCCCAGCCCCAGGCATGCCAAGAATTCATATGACTTACAGAGAATTCGGTGAATTGACTACCTCTGTCGCTAAAGGATTAAGGGATATTGGAATCGAAAAGGGCGACCGTATAGCATTGATTGTTGATAACTCGGTCGAATGGGCAGCAACCGCATTTGGAGCAAATGCGCTCGGTGCTGGTTACACGGCAATGTATACCCACCAACATGCGAAAGATTGGGCATTTATTTTGGAAGACTCAACTCCAAAAGCAGTACTGGTCGCCAATACTGAAGTTCTCGACAAAATGGTCGCAGAACTCAATGATGATGCTTGGCCATCATCTGGAGTCATTCTTCTTGGTGATGATGAGCCAAATGAACTTCCACCTGAAGGGGTAAAGGTCCACCGCTGGAAAGAATTTGTTGCAGCAGGCCGAAATGCAGACGATTTGGCTGAAATCGCCGATGACCATAGCGCTCTTTCAACCTTAATCTACACATCTGGTACTACTGGAAACCCAAAAGGGGTTATTCTATCAAATTGGAATACCATTTCCAATGTTCTCTGTGTCCAAGGGGTTTTCGAATTATATCCTGGTGATAAGAATGCAGCCTTCTTACCTTGGGCCCATTCATTCGGGTCTACTTTCGATCTACACTGGATGATCAGAATGGGAGTACACATCAATCTGATTTCCGATTTAACCAAAATTGCAGACGAATGTATTGAGATAAAACCATCCGCCCTCTTGGCGGTACCTAGAGTATGGTCGAAATTTTACGACCGGGTCAATAGCCAATTTCAAGCCTCGCCTGTAAAAAGACTTCTTTCGAAGAAAGCAAAAAAGCACGCAGCAAAAAGAATTGCAAAAGCAGGTGTTGAATGTGACTCTGTTCCGCCAAATGGCTTCTTCGATAAATTTTACGACAAAATTCTATGGTCTAAAGTCAGAGCTCGATTCGGTGGAAATATCAGATTCTGTATGTCAGGTGCAGCAGCACTCTCTCCCGAGGTAGCAGGATTCGTCCAGATGGTCGGATTCAGTTGTTACGAGGGTTACGGCTTAACCGAAACCTCACCCTTGGTCTCAGCAAATGGCTGGATGGGCAAAGGCGGTTCACGTCTAAACAGCGTCGGTAAACCTGTTAACGGTGTTACTATAACTATCGACAAGGATGCTTGGGACGACCCTGAAGCACCGGACGAAGGCGAGGTTATCGTCTATGGTCCAAATGTCATGGGCGGTTATTGGAATCTGCCTGAGGCAACCGCCAAAGTTATGACCGATGATGGTGGCTTCAGAACTGGAGATCTTGGAAAGATGGTCGATGGCTATCTATCGATTACCGGTCGGGTCAAAAGCCAATTTAAATTGGAAAACGGCAAATATGTATCACCAGCACCTTTGGAAGAGAATCTAAAATTGAGTCCTTTGGTTGAACAAGCGGTACTCGATGGTCGGAATTCGGCCAATACCTACTTGATCGTACATCCAAATCTCAGGGGATTGCGAACCGAGTTAGGTAAAGCAGGTATTAACGCTCCAAATTCAGATGATGATTTGTGTAATGACTCAGCGGTCAAACAATGGCTTTTGGCTCACCTTGCTAAGAATAACATGATTGCACCAAAGTGGAAGAGGTACGAAGTCGCTCGAAACATCATTCTCGACCCGGTCGAATGGTCGGTCGATAACGATATGATGACACCTTCATTGAAAGTAAAACTACGAAACTTACTCGCTCACCACGAAGGGGCAATCAAAGAGATTTGATCACTCTAAAGTAGTAAAGGCACTAGCGGCTCGAGCTCTGTTATTAATTGTCGATTTGCGATTTAAATAAGCGAGTTTTCTAGCACGCAGTGTGCTTTTCATTGCCGGACAGGCAAAGAGACAAACCAGCACACCTAAAACTGCGCCTGAGAGAATGGATTGCCACAGAGGAATGCCAAGGACGACGCTATTTCCAGCGCCTGCAACAATCCCTATCGTAAGACCGAGTCCAATTGGTTTCTCGGAAACTTCCAATAAAGAAGTCGCACCCCTAGTAGCATCCATCTGTGGCTCTGTCATTTGCAAACGAGTTCACATGGAGGTAAATAATGCCTTCCCCGGCGCGATTCACAGTCAATATCGGTTTGATACCTTCCTGATTCCGGCAATTTGACTATTGATGACATCAATAAGGTTAATGTCGTCACTACTGTTGATGTCGTCAATAGCCGCGTTCGGGACAATGGTTATATTACAGTTTATTTTACAAACAATCATGAACGCAATAAGAGCCTTCAATGTAATAACCCTCAGCCTAATATTGGTACTAGTCGGATGTTTCGGTGCTAGCGATGGAACTGTTTCTGCAGAAGAGAACGATGAATTAAATTCAGCCCCTGTATTAGATGCAACTTCTTTATTCCAGGAAGTTGTATGCACGAATACCTCTTGTTCGATCGATGTATATCATGCAGCTGTCGATCCAGATGGAGATTCTTTTGATCTCGGTTGGGACTTAGACCTTGATGGTGTTATCGATACACAATTAAATACAAATAGAGGAATCGAAACAATTCAAATTCCAACTGGGTATTTTGTCTCGGCAATAACCGACCAATACGTAGAATCCAGCCAAGGTGTTTGTGAAAATAGTCTTGCTATTGTCACAGAAACAACTTATACGGTCGCAAGCCAAATTACAACTATTGCCTTGTTGGCAGAAGATAGCAATGGTGCAACATCTGGATATTTACACACCGTAGCCGGTGAAGAGACAATGACAAATACTTCACTTTCAATTATTGTTTCTTGTCAAAGCCTAGATCTTTTCACTTGGAACAGCAATGACGCTAGTGGCAACATGGGCGACAGCACCAACGATGCACTGATTGAAGTCACAATGGCTTCTGGCTCCGCTCTTGACTGGTCGCGTGTCGCGATTAGTATCTCTGTTGACGGTGGCACACCACAAGCTTGCAGCGATGATGCCGCTGCATCTTGTACTTACACTACATTCGAGAGTGGAAATGACCAGGCTTGGGAAGCTGGAGAAGGTATTACCATTATGGAAAACGGACAAGACCTATGTGACGGAGAAGATGGCGGTTGCGCTATCAAAGTAACCATCACAATGAAGGGTATTGGTAACGCAGCAGACAAGGGTATCGGAATTGTTAACACATACGCAGACGCTCTACAATAATGATATTGTTTCTCCTTCCTAACCGGTTGATTCATCAATGGCGGTCAAGCGCACCCACGATATGTCACGTGAACTAATCAAGGTCGAGGCGGTCGACCGGGCCTTTGGTGCGGTCGATGTTTTACAAGACATCAACCTGATTGTAAACGAGGGCGACCGCATTGGAATCGTTGGACATAACGGGGCTGGAAAGACTACATTGCTCAATACGATTTCGCAAAAAAAGCAAGACACCGGCGATATTGACTTTGCATCAGGGATTCGAATCGCTTATTTGACTCAGATCAGAGACATCGAGGATAACTCGACTATCGAAGAAGAATTGAGCCGGAAAGGGCGTCAATTCCAAGAGTTGGAAGATGAAATTGCTGGGATTGAAGCGCGCATGACCGACCCGGTGTTCTACGATGGAAATTGGCAACCGGTAATGGAGAGATATTCTGAATTACAACAAATGCTCGGGGAAGCTGGCGGTTCAAATGTGGCTGGAATCGCTAAAGCGATTCTTGAAAAACTCGGACTCGATAAACATCCAATGGATATGAATGTCAACAAATTAAGCGGTGGAGAGCGAGCCAAACTCGCGCTTGCACGTCAGTTGGTCGGCCTGGCTGGCGTTGATGTCATTTTCCTCGACGAGCCGACAAACCATCTGGACATTCGAACGACTGAATGGTTAGAGACGTTCATAACCGAATTCAAGGGTGCTCAATTAATCGTATCTCACGATAGATATTTCTTGGACCAAGTTTGTAATCGAATCGTTGAAATCGATAATTTGCGAAATTGGAATTACAAGGGTAATTATACCGATTTCATTCAACAAAAGAATAATTTTCTTGCAGCACTCGATGACCGAATCAAAAATACCGAAAAGAAAATTGCTCATACTCAATCTGCTCTGCGGTCGATGAAGAGTGCTAACAAATTCGACAAATCCATATCTGCAAAACACAAGATGATAGAGCGAATGCAACAGGAGTTGAAAATCCTTCGAATACGCAAACCAAAGCAGCGCAAGGGATTGCGTTTCAGCCTCAAAGCCGCGGATAAATCCAGCAATGATATCATTCAATTCCTCAATGCAAACAAGAGTTTTGAAGGCTTGAGTAGGCCGCTCCTAAACAATCAAGATTTGGAGATCCAGAAAGGTGATCGAATCGGAATTGTCGGGGGTAATGGCCAAGGCAAAACCACGCTTCTCAAGTTGATTACCGGAGATGAGAAAATCGATTCTGGTAGTCGTGATCTAGCACCTGGCTGTATCATTGGTTATTACCACCAAGATCACCGAACTTTAGACTTTAAATTAAATGCGGTCGAGCAAGTGGAAATACTACGGCCGGATTTCAGTTATGGAGACATTCGGGCTGCATTGGGCAGATTCCAATTTGCAAAAGAAAATGTAACAACGCCACTAGGCAAATTATCCGGTGGGGAAAGAGCAAGGGTCGCTCTGTTGAAATTACTTCTTGAAGAAAATAATTTGTTATTATTGGATGAGCCGACCAATCACTTGGATATGAATGCTAAAGAAACCCTTGAAGATGCATTAGCAGAATATGATGGTGGCATCGTTGCGGTGAGCCACGACCGTTGGTTTTTAGACCAAGTAGTGAATCAAATTTGGGAATTACAGGATGGCATCGTCACCAAATATTTCGGAAATTATACCGATTATATCCGCAAAAAGAAAGGATTACCTGCACTTGTTGATGGTGAAGAGCCAATAATGTGAAATTAATTCATCAATGCTTTTGAGAGGAATGGCGGAATATCTTCTGCCACCATGCCTGGACCCAATTCTTCACCGGCTAATCCCCCGGCTTTCCTCATCAGATAAACGGCTAACCTTGAGGCTGCCCAAGGTGAAAGACCGAGTGCTAAGAGCCCACCTATTGAGCCTGCTAACAAGTCTCCAGTTCCACCCATCGCCATGCGCGGATTTCCGCCTTTAGTGATTCCACCGCGCCCGGCCGCACCGATGATGAGATCTTCAGGCCCTGTGCGGATTACCACCCTTGATTCTCCAGCCCCAATCATCAATTCTGGAATTGAGTCAAGGTCGCCGACCCAACTTTCTAATTCCTTTTGATGTGGGGTGACAACTCCTATCAACTGGTCAGGCCAGCCATCCAATGCTTTGATCGCATCCGCATCGATAACTTTTGGAATGCCCGGGGTTGATTCGATAATCATCTTGACCGCCTCAATCGTTTGTGGGTCAGTACCCAACCCCGGCCCTATCACCAAAGCTTGGACCCCTCTGCCAGTCATACATCGCTTGACTATATTGGTCGGATCTACGAGGATATCTTTGTCTTCAAGAATTTCCGGAATCAACTCATTAGGCCATTTTATTCTTGATGATGCATTCTTTGGTACCGCAACATGAACAAGGTCGACACCCATTCTCGCTGCTGCCATCCCTGCAAGGATTGGAGCGCCATGATATGGGCCACCACCGACGACTAGAACTCTGCCTCGATCGCCTTTGAATTGTCCTTCTATTGCCTGGGGATAGCGCAATAAGTCACCTGGGCCGGGATCCAAGGTTTCTTCTGGCCAACCCAATGGTGCGATGAATAAATCTCCAACCTCGGGTAATAATTTCCCATCTTTATCGACCATTATAGATTTTGGAGATTCAAAAGTTACAGTTCTGAATGCATTGAATGCCACACCTGAACCACATCCGGTCGGCAAATCACATGCTAATACCATCGGGCGGCCGGGAATTTTTTCCATCAGAGAAAGTATTTTTCCTCTAGGTAGGCCTTTGGAACTAGCGCCAAGTAAACAATCAACGATTACTGAAGGCATTTGAGTTGGAAGATTTGTTTCATTGCAAATTTCGCGAGTGCAATCATCTCTTGCTCGTTGGGATAATTCGGTTTTTTGAATCTCATGAGTGGCGATGACATGACAATTGTCAAGCATCATTGCCAATCTGAATCCGTCACCGCCATTATTGCCAGGACCACAAAGAATCCAAATCGGTCCAGGCGCACCATCCAACGCATCTTTGAGATGAGATGCGGCGGTTTTCATCAACTCGTCCATGTCGACTCCGAGGGCTTGAGCATTTGCATCGAGAACCGCAACTTCGCTTGGTGCTAGAATCCAGCGCGGCCTCATGGGCTCAACCAAATCGACAAGGTTGATGATTGTCGCTATTGAATTACATTGGTCAAGTGCCAAAGGCAAGGGTGATGAAGACAACCATACTCGGTATCGGTATGGCGGACGAGGCTCCTGTGTTCAACACAACTGCTGGGCCGGTTCGAGTCATTACAGCAGCCAGCCTTTTCGATGGCCACGACGCTGCAATAAATGTCATGCGTCGGCTAATTCAATCATCTGGAGCTGAGGTTATTCATCTCGGTCATGACCGCTCTGCAAAAGAGGTTGTAGATTGTGCGGTTCAAGAGGATGCACATGCGATTGCAATCACTAGTTATCAGGGCGGCCATATGGAATATTTCACCTATATTAGAGAATTATTAGATGAGGCCGGTTGTAGCCATGTCAAAATTTTCGGTGGTGGTGGTGGAACGATTACACCGCCTGAAATCAGAGATTTAGAAAAGAGTGGAATTACCAAAATTTACTCACCCGACGATGGCAGAGCCATGGGGTTGATGGGTATGATCCATCATTTGATGGGATTAGCAAGCAAGGTCAATCTGATTGATGAGCAAAGACTTTCACAGTTGAGTGGGCCGATTACTACTGGGGAAATGGCCAAGGTTGGGCTGTTGTTAACATTGTCTGAATCCGCGACCGAAGATGATTTTAAAGCCACTCTCGATAATGTGCGCTCAAATAATTCCGAGGTTCCAGTAATTGGATTCACCGGCACCGGGGGCGCAGGGAAAAGCAGCCTATTGGATGAATTAATGCTGAGGATTTTACGAGATAATCCCGATAAGAAAATCTGTTTGCTCTGTGTTGACCCAACTCGGAAGCGCACCGGGGGTGCGCTTTTGGGAGACCGGATTCGAATGAACTCCTTATCGAATAATAATCTCTTCATGCGTTCTCTCGCCAGTCGAGGCAGCGGATCTGAAATCAGTACAAACCTCGACCGCGCAATCGCAGCCGCCAAGGCTGTCGGCTTCGACCTCATCTTTTGTGAGACTAGTGGAATAGGCCAAGGTAGCGATGCTATCACCACGGTTGCAGACCATTCCCTCTATGTGATGACCGCTGAATTCGGCGCCCATACTCAGTTGGAAAAAATAGAAATGCTCGATGTTGCCGATTTGGTAGTGCTCAACAAATACGAAAAACGCGGTAGTGAAGATGCGCTTAGGGCGATTCGAAAACAGGTCCGACGTAATCGTAATTTATTCGAATGTGATGATCTACAACTTCCAGTCGTCGCAACTATCGCAAGTCAATTTGCCGACCCTGGTATCGATATATTATGGCAAAAACTCGCAAAAATCGTAGGGTTTGACTCGAGCGAGCCGATGGGGATAATTGGTGAGGCCAAAGGTGTCATTCCACCAGAGCGGGTCAATTATTTGGCTGAAATTTCGGCTTGCATTCGTTCTTATCATCAAGCAAATGACGAGATGGCACAAAAATTACGTTTGGTTCAACATTTGCAAACTGCAGCAGCGCAGGTTCCCTCAATCGCTGGTGATTTGGAAGAGCAAATTTCTGCTTTGTCGAAACAGGTAGAAAGTTCTCTTGAAACAGTTGCACAATTAAGAGAATTAAAACACCAATATGATAGTGGTGAATTCACCTACTATGTTAGAGGAAAGCCGTTCGTGGTTGCAACCAAGACTGAATCGCTTTCACATCAGATGATTCCGAGGGTTGCATTACCAAAAATGAGCGATGATGGCGACCTTTTCAATTGGATTTGTAAAGAAAATGCACCTGGGCATTTCCCATATAGTGCAGGTGTTTTTCCATTCAAGCGCACCGATGAATTGAGCGCACGAATGTTTGCTGGAGAAGGGGAAGGGGAGCGAACCAATCGCAGATTCCACCTTTTATCTCTTGGCCAAGATTACGTTCGACTTTCAACCGCATTCGACAGCGTCACCCTTTACGGTAGAGATCCTGACCGCCGCCCCGATATTTGGGGTAAAGTCGGAAATTCTGGAGTGTCCATAGCTACTATCGATGATGCTAAGCGCCTGTATTCAGGGTTCGATTTGTGCGATGCCAATACATCTGTTTCTATGACTATCAACGGTCCAGCACCGATTATTTTGGCGTATTTCCTCAATGTAGCAATCGACCAGCAGGTCGAAAAACACCTTCAAATGAAAACTGATTCAAGTGGTTATCGAGGTGAACTACCCAAAGGGCATAATGGTTTTGGTTTAGCAACAATTGGAATGAGCGGAGACAAATTAGTTGACACAAAAACCTATGAGAAGATCAAACAAATGACGCTACAATCGGTTCGTGGTACCGTTCAGGCGGACATTCTCAAAGAGGATCAAGCCCAAAATACCTGTATTTTCTCGACACCGTTCGCATTGAAATTGATGGGCGATGTTCAACAATATTACATCGATAATGAGGTCAGGAACCATTACTCGGTTTCTATTAGCGGATATCATATCGCTGAAGCCGGCGCAAATCCAATCACCCAATTGGCCTTGACCTTGGCCAACGGATTCACATACGTCGAATATTATCGCAGTCGTGGCATGGACGTCAACGAATTCGCCCCCAATCTCTCCTTCTTCTTTTCCAATGGGCTCGACCCCGAATATACGGTCATCGGACGGGTCGCTCGCAGAATCTGGGCGGTTACTATGCGGGACCTCTACGGTGCAGGCCCAAGATCTCAAAAATTGAAATATCATATTCAAACCTGTGGCCTTAGCCTTCACGCTCAAGAGATCGATTTCAATGATATTCGAACCACACTTCAGGCTTTGCTTGCAATCCAAGATAATGCCAACAGCCTCCACACCAATGCTTACGATGAAGCGATTACCACGCCAACCGAAGAATCGGTTCGTCGTGCTCTCGCTATCCAACTGATTGTAAACAAAGAATCGGGCTGGACCAAAACCGAAAATCCAATGCAAGGTTCGTTCATCGTCGAAGAGTTGACCGATTTGGTAGAAGCCGCGGTATTGGACGAATTCGAAGCGCTTTCTCGCCGTGGCGGAGTCTTAGGTGCGATGGAAACCATGTATCAACGTGGAAAAATCCAAGATGAATCGATGTATTATG
>PSPR01000065.1 GCA_004195515.1 Methanobacteriota archaeon
CGAGGCGAATACCTCTCAAAGAGACTGCTGCGACCGCGAGTACATCTCGTGGCAATTCAAGCGGGTGTACTAGGATTCGATCATCGAGGCTTTCCTCGATGACAAGCGTGAACTGTACAAATTGAATCAGTTCGACCGTTCACGCGAAGACTGGTGGCTGGACCGTTCTCAACAATTGAATTCAGAGGGAAGCCATCCAGTGAGAATTCTGGTAAGACCGAGAAAACAATTCTCAGTAATTCAAGCGGGCGTACCAGGATTCGAACCCGGGTTTTCGGCTTAGAAGGCCGAAGTGATATCCAACTACACTATACGCCCTGAACAGTCCGGGCTGCAAGCATTTCACCTATGAGTCTTACAGTAGAGCCGCACACTTGAAACATCGTCTTGGCTTTCTCATAGTCGACCGACTCCAGCGATATCCACAGGCCTTACAATACCATTTTTTGATTTCGGTCGAGGCCAATAATTCATCTCTTTTTTCCTGCAATAACGGGCTTTGAGAAATGGATACCCCCGGTGCTATACTTTCGATTGTATCATGTAATTCTTTGGAATGGTCCAAAACTCCTGAAGCATGAACCAATTCGTGAGCTAAAGTATGACGAAGCAATTCAGGTTCATCACTTAAGCGCGGATGAAGGCCGATGGTGATTAGACCAGGGTCTAATTTGAATTTTGTTCTTCGCACCAATTCAGCCGGTCCTTCCTCGAACCTAGTCATGCCTAAACGGTCATCATCATCTTCAAGCCAGATCAATCTCACCCGCTTATCCAGCCACTTGGTAAAGGTGTTTTCAGGGATTAGCGGCAGCAACTCTACGAGTACGGCCTCTGGGTCCATGTAGGTGCTAGTGGCTTGCCATTGAGAAGCCTTATGATAGAAGGGTCGGTGGGCGGCTTGCTTACAAGCAACAATATTGGGCGCGTAGATCAGTTGGAAGATCGCTACCTTGGCATGGTAGAGGCCCCGAGTTCAAATCTCGGCGTGTCCATCTCTTTGAATATAAATGCAATTAGCGAGATGGCCACGCTGCCACAAACTTGTTTTGTTGCAATTCTGTCAAGTTTGCTGGCTCGGCGTGTCCATTCCGTTAACTTTAGGTGATTTTGCAATGGTCATCAAGTGACAAAACTCAATCAAATTTATTGGTGACCGGCAGTTAATTGATAAGTATTGCCAATTATTTAGGTTCATGTCGGATATGGCAACAAGCGAATCTAAAGTCAATGGCTCCACTGGACCTAGTGCCAAAGAATTGATTGGGGCAATGAGCGATGATGACAAAAAGGCCCTGAAGGGCTGGTATTGGTATGATTGGGCAAACCAAGCATATGCTTTGACTGTAATGACCGTAGTAGTCCCTGCATTGATGGCAAATCTGTTCAATCAAGCAACAGGTGGCGGAAGTTCATGGTTTGGATTAAACGTCACTGGTGATTCATTTTACGCCATTATTCTTGCAGTTTCCATGGGTCTTGTAGCGTTATCAGCACCAGCATTAGGTGTAATCGCCGACAGAGTTCCAATTAAGAAAAAATTACTATATTGGTATACTGCAGTTGGATGTATTTTCACAGTACTGATGGGTATTTCTCCTTTCCTCGGCGATAATGGTTACATGTTCCTAGCCCTGACCTATGTGATAGGTACAGTTGGTTTCGCTGGAGGTAACACAATTTACTATGCATTCATGCCATATTTGGCTGATAAGAGGGCTATGGACCATGTTTCTTCATGGGGATATGCCTATGGATTCATGGGTGGTTCTCTACTTCTTCTAGTTCACCTTGGATTACTTCTTGGAAGTCCTTTAGATGCAAATATCAATCTTTCATTGGTCTTTATCACTTCATCTATGTGGTGGTGGGGCTTTGGATTGAAGATGTTCAAGAGCACCCCAGAACCAGAAATTGTTGGAGAGGAAATGTCCTTTGATAGTGTCGGAGAAGCAATAAAATTCTCTTTTAGCGAAATAAGAAAAACCATGGGTGAGATCAAGAAATTCCGTGTATTAGCAACCTATTTATTTGCATACTTAATGTTCTACGATGGCGTTAATACAATTAACGGAATGGCAAGTGCATTTGGAGAATCTGTTCTTAGAATCAACCCAAACATGAATATTGTTTTGCTGTTAACAGTCAATATTGTTGCAATACCAATGTCGATTGCTTTTGGCCGATTAGCTGATAGAACCTCAACAAAATTCGCACTATTACTCGCTTTGGCAATATATTGTGCAGTTGCGGTTACAGCGGTAGGATTCGCCCCTCTCGAATTAGATTCGGCCGAAGACCACGAAAGATATGATTTCCAATATACATGGGATGACACTAATTCAGAATATGATTTAGATACGCTATATGATCGAGGCGTTGACGGATGGGTTAGTACATCTGGAAAAGGTGATGCTGCATTTAGAGACTCTTATTTGGAGTATCTGAATATGGGTTCCTTGACCGCAGCCCAAGCCGCAGAATTTAATCAAAGTGCTTTCACAGAAACCTCACATCGCTTTTCAGTCCACTTTGAAGGTGGAGAAATGAATGCCATTGATGTTGTAGGTGAGCAACATCCAACAATGGTAGACCAAGGCGGACCAATGGATTGGTGGCCTGAGACAATGCGAGACAATGTTTGGCAACCACTAGGCATCACAGTAAGTCTACAATGGATTATTCTCGGAGTATTCGTCGGTGTGGTAATGGGTGCTGCAGGTGCTCAAGCACGTTCTATGTTCACAATGCTAATTCCAGAAAGTCGTACAACTGAATTCTTTGGATTCTTCGGGTTTATTGGTAAGGCCGCGGCAATGATTGGACCAATCTTGTATGCGCTTTCCGTTGCACTATTCGACAGTAGGGTTGCAATTATGTCCATCGTTGTATTGATAGTTCTAGGTTCCTGGCTCTGTTCACGAGTTGATCTCGAAGAGGGTATTAGAGTTGCAGAAGAAGAAGATGCAAGGGCAAGAGCCAATTGCAAGTAGTGCCATTTTAGCATTGGTTGGTATTTATCAACTTGATGTAGTGAAAACTTCTCAGGTTCATATCAAAATTATTCAATTCAAACTCGGTCCCAGCAAAGGTCCCTGAAGCCAATAATTGCCACGGCTGAGTCGTATTATCAGTCATCGCCCAATGCTCCCAAGCATATTCGCAATTTGCTTCTAAGCCATCTATGGTCAAATTCACACTATCCGACTCATTACTGAAGCCGGTTGGCGTATCGCCATTAGGGTCCCCATAGCGGCTTAACATCACGCTAACATTCTTGCCATCAGCCGATTTACCTGCTAAAACTGCAAATTCATCTGCCTCTAATTGATAGGAATGAAATCCACCTTCACTGAACAATCTAATTGGGGTTTTTGTATAGAGGTCGCCATAGATTTCCCAAGTAATACCTGGGGCTTTAACATTCATATTTTCCTCCCAAAGAAAACTTCTTGCAGCAAAAAAATGCGCCATTTTCAGATTGGTATGACCATCATAACTTGTGTTTCCTTCATTGCCTTGCCATAAATCATTGTAAATGGTCAATACGCTGGTAAGGTAGGATTGAGAAGCAGGGGTTTGAGCATAAATCGGTATTATTCTATTCCACTCGGTAACATAAACCGGTGTATTCTTGGGGTAGCCATATCGAGCTAAAGTCGCCTCGATTGAATTATTCTCGTTGCCAAAAAAGGTATAGAGAGTTTGAGATGGATTACTTCGGTAGAGATGAACATAAACGGCATCGATGGGCTCTTGGTTGGCTTGAGCCAATTCTAAAAACCGTTCTGCGAATTCACCATTATTATTACTAAATTGTAGACCTGCGACCACATCGATACTATCTCCGAATTCTGCGGTTACAGCAGAATTCACCTCGTGGTAAAGTTCGAAATATTGATCGGCAGTTCCCGACCACCAGTCGTCAAGATAGGGTTCATTCCAAACTTCCACAACATCGAAACTGGAATAATAAAATCCATTATTCCAGCCCTCCCTATAGTGCTTCAAGACTTGAACCGCGGCTTGAGCGAAAACAGTGAAATTATCAGGAGGAACTCGCCAATCAGAACAATCAGTATAACTTGGAAATGCCTTTGAATATCCCATCCTCCAATATACGGTCGTATGGGTGGTTGCCATGGTTGCGCTTATCCTCTCATCGGTTTCAGAAAAATTGTAATTTGCAGGATTAGTGGCATCATATCCTTCATAGATTGGAACGCCGGTTTCATTTGAGTGTACCCAAATTCGATTCATATCACCCGGGCCTTCGCCATGTGTTCTTGATGATGGGATTTGCAATTCATTGTATTTGTCGGTATAATTTGCTCCATACCAAAGACCTTGACAATCTTCTAACTCCCAGGCTTTTCTGACCAATGGCCCGTTATTTACGCCATGAATTGGGGCGATTTGCCCATAGTCTTGATCAAAATGGACAATTGCTTCGATGTCTGATTGGTTTTGAGATGGAGTGTCATATTCACAAGAACCATCATCGGTGTCGCTATTGGGATCGAAATTTAGCCCATTAATATCAGTACATCCATAGACAGGTTCAATCACATCATCGGGATTATCATCAATTATTTCTGAATTGCCATTGCCAAAACATCCCGATAAAACCATCACTGAAACAAGGAGTACAGAGATGAATTGCTTTCGCATAACAGTTGTTAATCGACGAACTAAAATTAACATGCCGGTGACACTATTGACGCCAAGTCCTTGTGAAGCACAAAACACAAAATTCGAATCGGTAGGGCTTGATGCGCCTATCACGCTGGTCGAACCGTCGAGAATCCGTTGGTAATACACTTGATGGATTTCACCCCCACCTTCCCAACCATATAACTCAGCCAAATCGACTTTAAGGCGACCAATCTCAGACCTAAATACAAATTTTTGATTTGAATTCTTTATCTAGGAACTACAAAAATTCAAGAGCGCAACCTTTATTGAAGAATGGCACCAACGATGGTTTGAGCAAAATGACCGAAGCACAGGCGTATTTCGACGGGTTAGTAGCCCAAGGCTATACTGCAGAACAAGCAGTAGATTTTACAAGACAACATTTTCCAGAATTTGGGGCGGCACAAGCACCCGTAGCGGTAGCACCGGTAGCGGTTGCAGCAGCACCGATGATGGCTGCACCAGGGATGGTAATGGCTCAGCCCGGTTTGGTAGTTGTTCAGCAAAATAAACCAGATACTTTGATTGCTTACCTTTTATGGTTTTTCTTAGGGTTTTTTGGCATTCACCATATTTACATGGGAAGAGGGGTTGGAATCTTTGTGGTTGCATTTATCACCTTCCAAGGCTTAGGCTTCTGGTGGTTAGCAGACTTATTCCTAATCCCTGGAAGTTGCTCCAAAATCCGCGGATTGTGATTAGGCTGTATTGCCCATGTCAATTAGATTAGTCAAGATGATCGCACCGACCCATACCGTATTGGAAGGAGGCGGATTCAAAGTTCGCCGCCCTTCATCGATGGGCCAATTGATGAGTCCTTTTTTACTGCTCGATGAGATGGGCCCAATGGAATATGGACCTGGTGAAGCGGTCGGTGCCCCCTCTCATCCACACCGTGGATTTGAGACCGTCACCTACATGATGGCCGGTGAAATGGAACATGAGGATAGTGCAGGTAATTCGGGAAAAATAACCCCTGGAGATGTTCAATGGATGACCGCTGGACGCGGTGTGGTCCATTCTGAAATGCCATCGGAAAAAATGATGGAACAGGGTGGCTTGATGCATGGTTTTCAAATTTGGGTAAATCTCCCGGCCAAGAATAAAATGATGGCGCCGCGCTATCAAGAGATCGCAAGCTCAGATTCTCCAACCGTCGAAAAGGATGGAATTTGGGCCCGGGTTATCGCAGGGGATTGCCTCGGGGTGAACTCGAGCATCGATACGGTAATTCCAATCACCTATGTTCACGTAAAAATGTCTCAAGGATCAAATCTTTTGCAAAAGATAAACCAAGGTCTTAATGCGATGATTTACGTGTTCAAAGGTTCGGTTCAAATCGATTCTGCGAAGGTCGAAGATGGCAGTTTAGCAATATTGACCGATGGTGACGAGGTCCAATTATCATGCAAAGATAGTGCTGAATTTTTAATTCTAGCAGGACCGCAAATAAATGAACCAATCTCAAGATATGGTCCTTTTGTGATGAATACACGAGACGAGATAATCCAAGCAATAGATGATTATAATTCCGGATTATTAGGTTGAATGTTCATTCAATAATTTCGCTGTGCAGGTGGTGGCCGCACTCTTTTAACCGGTGCATCAGCCTTTTCCTTCAAATTTTCGCGGCAACGCTCGAATTGGTTACGCAAGAGAACTCCGTGTACTACCTTGACCTTATTTTTCAAAATCAGATTGTCGATCATTTCCTCTGCCCCTTCTAATTGGGCGATACTGGTTGTGTCTCGTAATTGCCTTCGTATTTTTTTGAAACGGAAACCTTTTCTCATCACCAAGAATAAAGATGCGGGTAATAATATCAATGGTAATAAGAATTCACTGGTTAACATGAATACTAAAGCCGAAACCGATAACTCGTATCCTTGGGGGTCATAACTCGATTGGAATCCATCACCAGGCACATAGTAAATACCGGTATTTTCTCCGTATTGAGAGATGGGAGTGTCCTTAGCATCGGAAGGATTCGTACCTCTTTCTCGTTCGAGATCATCTGGGAATCCATCGCCATCTGTATCGCCATCTAGCACATCTGGCATACCATCGCCGTCCATGTCATCTGGTGTGGAAGAGGCATTGTAAATATCGAATGCAATACTTAGCGCACCACCGGCTTGCAATTCAAGTGCATTTGTGATACCATCGCCATCGGCATCTAGGTCAGCGATGTCCATCGTCCCATCTCCATCTATATCGGCACAACCTTTCCAAGGAGTGGTCGAATTTCCAGCTTGATTGACACAATCATCCGAATTGCTGAATCCGGGTTGGTCTGGGTAGCCATCACCATCTAGGTCCGACCAAACATTGGTTGAATTATCATCGAAATCCATCAAGATCGACCAGCCATCGCCATCGGAGTCGGTACATCCATATGCATCTCTAAACGAAGTGCCGGACTGATTAGGACAGGAATCCGCCATGGTTCCGTTAACATTGTCGCCAAAGCCATCACCATCGGTATCTATCCATTGAGTCGGGTCATTAGGTACCATATCACCCATATCTGAATAGCCATCACCATCAGCATCGGGGCAACCGACCTGGTCAATAGTCGAAGTACCATATACCAGCGGGCAAGCATCAAAGGGACCATTGCCGCCAAATTGAGAATCCTCAAAGCCATCGTTATCATAATCGAATGGTGAAGGATCAGGCTTGAATGCAGAATCTATCCATTGACCTGGCCAATTGTTTGGCCTTGTTGAATTTAGGTTTGAATCACCCCAATTATCACCGAAACCATCTCCATCTAAATCTTGCCATTGAGTGGCATTCTTCTCAAAGATATCGCCGAAATCAGAGGTACCATCACGATCACCATCGACACAGCCATGGCGATCTCGCCAAGAGTCGCCCCAAGTATTTGGGCAGCCGTCACCTTCGAAACCAGAATAATTATCGCCGAAGCCATCCGAGTCGGTATCGGCCCATTGTGTTCCATCGTTTGGATCCCAATCAAGTGTGTCGAAGAATAGATCTCCATCTAAATCTTGACAGCCACCACGGTACATTTTCCATTCATACATCTGGCCGGTTGACCAAGACCACATGCTTGAACCAGGATCATTTACGCAATTATCCCAAAGATAAGGTGCTTCTTGACCTGCCGTAAGTTCTTCTCCACCCGTTATTAAACCGGCAAGATATAGCAAATTACTATCGTAGAATCCATCATTATCGCGATCCATTGGATAAAGGTCGCTATTATTTGTTTGAGAGACTTGCCAGCCTGGCCAGAAATCTTCTCGGCCATCGGAATCGACGAAGTTATCACCTAAGCCATCGCCATCGCTATCCCACCATTGAGTTGAATCGTTTTCAAACATGTCGAGGTTTTTGAAATAACCATTATTATCCAATACCAAGCTTGGCCAAGTATCACCATCTAAATCTGGACAACCGACTTGGTCTTGCGAAATTGTGAACGATAAAGTATCACCTTGGTAATCATATCCGAAAAAGAATACATCCTCACTTATGGTTAGGTTTGATGTTCCAGGTGCTACCCAGCAAGTATCATCTACATCGAGATAAGCATCGTTATCATCGTTCAAATCTTCACCTATATACCAACCAAAACCTGTGGAAATATCGATGCCACCTCTGTAATCGTGACAGCCGTCACCATCGAAATCAGTGTCTAAACTAATTCCGTTCATGTTTACTGGTTCGAAGTTGGACCACGCACCATTCATCATAATTGAAACGCCTCTAGGGCATGAGTCAACATCATCGAGAACTCCATCACCATCATCATCTAAGTCCTCTCCATCATCTTTACAACCATCACTGTCCCAATCGGTTGAGTTTGCAAGATCCCAATCAGCAGGTGATGAACTGGAATAACCAATTGATGTTGAGTTCCAACCCAATTCTCCTAGGGCGCAAGTATCAGACCAATCCCAAACACCGTCATTATCGTCATCATTATCTTCATTTTGGTCATTACATCCGTCACTATCATAATCGGTTAAAGAATTTGAATTCCAATTTACCCAGTTATTACTATTGCAATCATCCTCATCATCTAGAATCGAATCGCCATCATCATCAATATCTTCATCATTGGCGCAACCATCACCATCGGGATCGTCCTCCCAATACCACTGCTCGTCGCCCGGACTAGACCCAATTGGACAAGTATCATCGACATCATCAACTCCATCGTTATCGTCATCGAGATCTTCACTAGCGTCTTCACAGCCGTCAGAGTCATAATCGGTGATTGAATTCCTAGTCCAATTTAAATTACCTCTAGGACAATAGTCATCACCATCGTACATTCCATCGTTATCATCGTCCTCATCTTCCCAATTAGAATCGTAACAGCCATCGCTATCGTAATCAGTTGAGTTTGAAGAATTCCAATTGGCCATATATTCCTCACTACTACATGAATCGGCTGCGTCTAAGATCAAATCATTATCATCATCAGGATCTTCACTGTTTCTGCAGCCATCACCATCGAAATCATCCCACTGCTCCCAATATGGCCACATATCGGGGATTGCTCCTACGGGGCACAAATCGTTTGAATCAGAAACACCGTCGTTATCATCATCGCTATCTTCTGTTGAGTCCCGGCAGCCATCTGAATCATGATCATTAGTTGAATTACTGGTCCAATTTAAATTCCCTTTGGGGCAATTATCATCAGAATCATAAATACCGTCATTATCGGCATCAATTTCTTCATCGTAATCATCTCTACATCCGTCACCATCGTAATCGGTTGATGTGCTGGAAACCCAACCTGTCATACCGAGAGGGCAATCATCATTTGTATCGATAATACCATCGTTATCATCATCGCTATCGCATACATCGCCATCACCATCATAATTATCAAAACCTGAAGGGTAAGTGTCTGAATCGGGATTTGCACCATCAAATACATCGACCTCAATATCGTATCCGGTATTAGAATACCAGAAAAATCCAGTTGTATAAATTAATCCATTTGGACCTGGCGAAATCCCATTAATAGCTTCCGAGAATCCGGTTGCCCATTGATAAGTGCCAGAAGAGTTTAGGCTGACTACATATGAGTATCCACTTCGACTTATTGAACCAAATACGCTATTAGAGTATAGCCCAGAAAAAATAATATCCCCATTTGTATTTATATATACCCCGGTACCATAAGAATCACCACTACTTGAACCAGCAAATT
>PSPR01000066.1 GCA_004195515.1 Methanobacteriota archaeon
ACCGAGGTAGGTGAGTATCCTCAACCACCACATCTTGATCATGCGGCGATCGGCGATAACACCGAAGGAAGGTGACATGATGGCAACGATAAATGCAGCCAATGAGACCGATATCGAGAATATTGCATCAGCGGACCACTCGCTACCGAGGATGGTCGTTGTCAATCCATTAGCCCTTAGGAAAAGGTAGGTGAACCAACCTGGTAAAATTGCAGTCGTTACTGAGGTTTCAAATGCGCTCTTGCCCCAGTCGTAGAAACAATAGCCCTGCACTCGTTTGTCTTCTGCCATAGATGGCAGTCAACTCACGCCCTTATGATGGTTAGGACGGCCATGACTACCTGCACATCATTCAAATGGGGGTGCGCTCGGTTGTCAAACCATGGCGTGGGTCCAACCTCCCGAGAATACCCACGCCTCTTTGGTCAAGGCGATGAATAATCTCGACGGTGTCGAATTCGACCTTCGACTTACCGCGGATAATCAATTGGTTATCCATCATGACAATGAGGTCTCAATTCCAAAAGAATTGTTGGAAGGGCGACCAAAAATCGCAGAACAATGGACCTTGGCCGAATTGGAAGAAGTTGGATTTTGTTCGTTTGAAAAATTGATGGCAGACAAAGAATGGTTAGTCCCTTGGCAAGAACATTCCAAGGCGGCTTGCCTAGAGATAAAGCGTAGCGATCCCTCGATAACCCCTGATTCAACCGAAAGGATGGCTGAGATCATGGCTCAAGCCACAGCCATGTTAGATGAGGCGGGGATTCCTAACACCAGTGCGGTTTTCTATGCCTTCCACCGACCTATGGCAAAGGTAGCAAAAATCTCTAAATCCACTCGTCCGTGGTCTCGATTATTGCCGATAGTGCCAAGAAGAGGCTCACATTACAAAATGAGAATGATGGCAGCCCCAGAGTTCTTCGCTTATTCATTTGGTCGTTTGATGAGGTCTCAGAAAAAAGCCGGGGCACCGATGATGCCGTGTACTTCGGATTATTTCGAGGGTTTTACCCGGTTTACCCATTTTGGTTTTCCGGTTGGATTAAAAGGTCGTGCCAGAAAGCGCTTAGATAAAATTAGAGGCGATTTCCCAGTATATATTTGGCCAGGCCATCTTCATTTAGAAAGGGATTTAATCAATGCTGGATTGAGTGTTTTAACCGATAATGCTGACCCTGAACAACTGTTACCCGATGGCAGTTCTCGCTGGTTAAGGCCCGCGACCATGCCTCTCAGTAAAGCACAATGGAATGGTCTCAAAAAAGGGATAATGCCGGAAGATATAACTCCTTATCATGAATTGAACGATGAGCCATTACCTTGGAATATCACAAGAATAATCGGACATAGAGGCTGTGGGAAAACCCCAAGGCCAGTGCTTCAAAGGTGACGTAATTCTTGTTGCTCAGCGATATATTTTGGGCGATAGAGAGGGACACCTTTTCCAGAGCGCATAACACAGCGTTCATCGATAATTTGAGCACCGATTCCAGCAACTCTCGCCCAGCCGAAGAAGGTAGTATAGTATTCAGGGTCTGATAGGCCCACGAAATTAAGCAGGGTTCCGCTAGCTATATCGACATTAGCATTTGGATTGCTAATCTTTGGATTTTCTGCTAGAACTCTAGGTGCGACCTCTCGCAAAACTCTGATGGTTTTGAAATATTCATCATCTGGGCAAATTTCTTCACCAAGGGCAAATTGTGCTGTTGCTCTGGGGTCTTCAGCCCGTAAACCCGCATGTCCAAATCCAAAGATTGGTCTTCGAGCCTCTAGTTCCCCCCGAACGAATCTTTCGATTTCGGCAGGATCTGATGTACCGATTCTTTTTACAAATTCAAAGCAAGATTGGTTAGCACGCCCGTGAAGTGGCCCTGAAAGTGCGTTCATCGCTCCAGCCATCGAGGAGTAGATTGTCGCCTTTCCACTTGCGACCGCCTTGCCGGCAAATGTTGACAAGTTACCTCCACCATGATCCATATGTAATACCAAATATGTCGATAAAATACGATTCATTACCGCGTGTTCGACACCATCGAGGGCAAGGGTATTTGTGAATCGACCAACCAAACTTAATTTGAGATCATCTTCTGGAATATCATCAACTCTTCCTTCTCGGTATCGGAAAATTAATCCCATCAGTCGGGGCATTTGAGCTGTGAGATTGAGTGCATCCTCCCTCCAATCATCAACTCCACCCAACATACCTAATGCGTGGATTCCGATGCTGAGCCAATCCATAGGATGACCTTCTTTTGGCAAGGTTGCGAAAATTTCTTCAATCCCTGATGGAAGAGTTCCTCGGGATCTCAAATCATTTCGAAACTCGAGCGACTGGTCGAGGTTTGGTAATTCCTTATTGTGTAAGAGATAAATCACATCTTCAGGAGCTAATGATGCCAATTCGGAAATGGGATAGCCACAGTAGTGGACTCCTTCGAGTGGAGTCACATATGAGGTCCTACAGGTACCTACTGGAATGCCCCGTAAACCGGTGTTGAGATGAGCGCTGGTCAAATCGAAAAGTGAGTCTTCACCAGCCATTTTACTATCTCCGAAAGGACCCACTCGCCACCACGGTATAAGCCCAACCCTGACTTGAGAACGAAAAGAGGATTTAGGTGTTTTTTGCCACACCTACTTTCACTAAGTTAAATAAGTAATTTTTACTAAATTTATCAACATTATTTCTGTGGTGGCCACACTCTGAATCCTCGCATTGCATCTCTATCTTGCAAGACCTTCAAGCGCACGGTATCACCGTCGATGATAACCGCATCCTCTGCATCCAAACCCGGACACTCCTCAAGAGTGCGTTGCCACGACCGGTCGGAGCGGAGGTTTTCGGACCAAAACGGAAATGCTGCACATTGGGCCGGTCTAGATTCATAGACCTGGCATCTTTTGGCCGAGTCCAAATAAATACAGATATCAGTTTCTGGATCTGAATTCAGCACATATCTACCGTCAAGGGTTTGACGGCAGTCTCTGATCAGCCAATCCTCGACCGACATTTCGTGATGTGCTGCCAATTTTTCAGCATCTTCAGGCCTCAAATAAACGATGCCATCAGGTTGGTCACAACATTTACCGCAATCGGTCTGGCAAGCAAATCGCAAGCCATTCATCCACCAGATCTTACTCATGCGGAGTCCTCTAATGGGATTAGGATGGTCAAGGGTTTGAGAGTGGACAGAATCGGTCGACTCAGAAGATCGCTGGCCGAAACATCGTCGGCATCGATATTCCATTCTCCATCGGGGATGAATTCATCGAGTGGGTTCAAATTGTTTAATTCAGAATCAATCGCTTTCAATCGGTCAGCGATTTCGATTAATTCATCAACATCAGCCTCTTGACTTCGATTTGCTAATAATTGCATCTCCGCCTCCAATCTAGCAAGCTTCAACGCTTGATTTTCATGTTCGATCGTTGCCTTAGCAATCATATCATCGGCGATATTTTTTATCCCTGAAGAAGTTTCGAGCACTCTAACTCGGTCCCAACCCTCGATTGCAGTATCCTCTTCGAGTAGAAACTTTTCCGCTTCATCGATAGTGAATGTTGTTTCTAGATGAGGAGTTAGGGCATCGCTGGTTAGTTTTTCTTGCAATTCATCGCTTGAAGCGAGGTCAAATTCAGGTACTGTCCAATCATCCTCAACCTCATTGATTGGGGCGTGTAATTCTACTCCTGATAAATCCGAAGTAGTGTAAACATGATCCAAGGCATCGTGAACAACTCTGTGGGCTAAATCTTCCAAATTATCCCGTTCTTCCATTCGCGATTCATCACTTTTTGTTGGTAGGGAATCACCGATGACTAAACTGATGTCCTCAGCAGAGGAAATGTGCTCGCCACTTTCTATTACCAATGACACCTTTTCAAATAATGCATCACAACTTCGCCAATCCAGTTGCGAATGTGACACGATTCTGGCCAACATTGAATCGTCCATCAACAAACTTCTGTTCGTGGATAATCTGCGTAAGTGAGTGATGAGAGAGGTTGGTGAAGGCGTTAGGATCTCGATTGAAGTTGCAGACTTCATAACCTCTGCCAATCTGCCCGATGGGGAATTGGTTGAGCCTGTGAGTGAGGTCAATACAATTTGAACACCAAGGTTCAATGCTAAATCGAGCATCAGACCCAATTCAACCGCGATTGAGCCCTGAGCCAGATGGATATCATCGATTGCCACCATTGCTGCATGAGCCATCGAATCTTGCCAACCATCTGGTAATTTTGATCTACCAACCAAGGTTGAAAGAGATATATGATGGACATTACCGTCATTCCTTCTGAGCATGGCTTGAGCAGTAGCATGTAAAAGATGTGATTTACCATTTCCAGGAGTTGATTTAATCAGTAAAGGGTTGATGCTGGTACCAGGCGAATGTACAACCTTCTCAGAAGCTATTGATGCCCGTTTATTTTCAGCGACAACATGCCATGATTGCAATGTATTTTTACTTGAAATCGCTAAAAGAGGTGGCCATTTCGGATTGAAGTGCCCTGATGGTTGAACCGTTGTTGGCTGGTTGGTTAAGTACCCTCTTTGCCTATCTAGAACCTCTGCCCAAATTTGCTTTCCATCTGGTAAAATCCCAATGTTATCACCTAAATCGACTGATGGTCCTATCTGTTCGGTCTGCCTATCACGCAATGAAGCCAACCGTTGTGAAGCGATTTGGGATAAGGTCGATTGCCCTTTGGTGTCCAAATCGATACTTGGATTCCATTCTGAGCTTTGTCCTAGAACTTTATCTGCTACCGTTTCGAATACCGGTCTTTGACTGACCCGAGTACGAGAGAGCAAATCTCCGTCTCTAGTATCTTTTGTTTGTGATACCCCGCGCAAATGATTCAAGGGTGATAAAGAGCGCCGTCCTTCTACGTTTTTTCTACCCAATGCTTGACGAGCACCAGCAAGAGCCAATTTGAGTCGTTCTTGGCGTGGGCTGGTCATGAATCCTCCTCCTTTTGATTGCGGGCAGCGGCTTCGTACGGCTTTGGCCCGAGCAAAGTTTTTGGAAATTCAACAACTCTAGCTGTGCCGATTGCGATTTTAGGTATGTTGGCTGGACCAGGTAATTGGGGGTTGGTCTCAACGATTTGTGCTGCAGATAAAGCATTTCGACGCTTGACAAATTGGGCACCCCGAGGACCTTTAGTTATTTGTTGCTCCATAATTTCGCTGACCGTTTTCTCGATGATTTCTATTATCGGTTTTTCAATTATTATTTCATCCATCGGTTCCAATTCTGGCAACTCAACAATGAGTTCTTCTTCAAAGGGTTCGATGATGATCTCTTCCTTGACGAACTCAGGTGGTAATGTGTCTTCGACATGTTGTGCTAAACGCAATAATTCCTCTTCGGTCGGTGGCGCTAACAGTGGATGGTCGAGTAAACCGTCTCCCTCGCCAGCCCAAACGCTCAGAACATCGGCTGAAACAATTGGTAATTCTCTCGCTAATAATTTGCTAGTCATGGTATCAAATGCATTCAAATCAGCACATACTAAAAGACAATGGTCTTCCATTTTTGTTCGGTCTGCCAAATCTCTTATCAGGTCGATAAGTGCGTCTTGACCACAAATCTCGCTCAAATATTCCAAACCCTCAATTAAGAGAACCGCTCTCAAATTACCTTCAAAGAATCCGTTTACGCTGCCTCTTATCGCATCGATATCGACGAATTGAACCCCATCGGATTCACTTTGAGAAAACCATAGACAAGATTCAGAATTTAAACCATGACCCACTACTAAATCCTCTCTAGGTGTTCTAGTCATGGTCAAAACCGGTCGCCCATGTTTTTGTAAGGATGCTGCCAATTTGTAGAGTAATGTGGGTTCGTTAGAATCGAACAAATGGGTTGACCCAGATTTGAGAACCTTATCGATAGTCAATTGTTTTTGTCGCATTGCAGCAGCTTTTCTTTGGACATATTCAGGTGCGGGTTCACTCGCTTCTAGTTCTGGAAGTCTATTGGTTCGAGTCCAGCCTTGTGGTCTAGTTTCGACATTATGCCACCATTTATCAGACCGGTTGTCTTCAAACCCTTCGGTCTCAATTATAGATTCAGGAAACAATTCGATTAATTGAGAGACATCTTCAAGCTCGTTAATGGTGATTTTACAATCTAGTTCGAGCGCATCAGATTCTATTGCAATCAAGGCTTCAATACCTTGAATAATCGCTTTTTCTTCATGGATAGCCGCAGCCAATTTCCCATTAGAAAATATGATTTGTCCAACCCTTGGGAGTGATTGCTTTGGAGTTGTTTCACAGCGGATATAGCCACTTGTTGCCAATTTTGCTATGTCGGCGGTCAAATTGCTGAGAATATTGGCGCCGCCTCGTCTTTGTTCGACGATATGACCATGCGGTAGGCTTCGCACTTCCACCCTTCTTCAATGATGGGGCTCATTCGGCCATTATTGCGACGGTTTGATGTCCTCTTGTGTGATGGCGGGACCATGGAGGCACCAAAAGGGCTGATCTTGTTTGAGAAATCAAAGGCAGGTTCGGAACTAAAATCAGCGATGATGAAGCAATTGGTCAATATTTTACTCATCTCCACGATATTAATTGCTCTTTCATTTGTTATTCATTCATTATTGCTTATCCCAGCAGGAATTCTATTAATGCTGGCAGCAAGGCATTGGGGTCGAGCAGAGAAAATGATGAATGTGCCACTAGCTATCAATCTCAATCACCCATTCATGCTCGATGGATATATTGGAGTGGGCGAGGTTATGGTAAATTTTGATGGTTGGAAAGAATCTGGTCAAGATTTATTTCATCTTCATTTCGATAATTTCCAAAAAACTTGGATAATTAGCAGAAAAGACGAAGAAAATTCGTTTTTCGCAGAGTGGCAAACCAAAACCCCAGCAAAGATCCTTCAATATCAAATCGGTATCATAAATCAAGCGATAGCACTTTGCAGCGCTTCCAATAAAGCCGAGGATGATTTTGAAGATGCACGTGAGCGTGAGTCTGATGAGAGTGGTTTATTAGATCGAGAATGGTTACCTGAGGAGGAGATTGGAGTCCAAGGGCCGCTTTCTCGAATACTCAATAGTGACTGACAAAACCTCGCTCTGGGCTAAAACATCACCGAGTACCTTCAAATGGTGTCCCTTCCGCCCTTAATGTTATGAGTACTGCTGCCACATGGGAGGAACGCTGTGCTACTTTAGATGCTAGTCAAAGAGAAATCATTAGTGGAGGAAGTCTTTCAAGACGCTTTTCTCAGTTACCGCTTTGGCTTTCTCACCCCGGCAATATCGGCGGTTTTTATGGCCTTTTAGTCGCCCTATCTTTGATTCTTCCTTACAAAATGACTAGTGAACATTGGTTGCCACTTTGGATTTTACATGCTTCATTATTGATTTTTTCCACCATGTTATTGGGGATGGTTAGCAGATTTATGTGTGCGTTCACCAAAAGATTACCGGTGCCAATTTGGCGTCATATCCTCTATCCAATGCCATTCGTCGGATTGGCTTTTTTTACAATTACCGCAACCGGATTATTATTGATTCCTGCGTTTTTATCTTGGACTATGTTGATGCTTCCAGGTCCGCTATACGTCCATCTTGCCTGGGCGCCTCGCTGGAGAATGCTTTGCATGCTCGAAGATGATATCGATCCCTTTGAAGGTATAGCAAAAATCGATGATGATCAAGAAAAACCCGACTGTAGCGGCGAGGATGCCGAATTAAAAGAAGTGGTCGAAGAGTTCGATTCCGAAGAATAAATTCAGTCTTCCACCTCGGCATCAAAGGCATCATAAGCAGTGAGATATACTTCAAAATCCATGTTTAAATCCGGGTCATTCGATAGAGGTAATGACCCGTCATTGACCTCTGCAATGACCTTTAATGTCCAAATTCCATCAGCCATGTTATCCCAAGAAATCTGAGAGAGTACATCTTGCTTGGTTTCACCTAAGGTACCGTCCTCAGGTACAGAAAAAGTAGCATAAAATTCAGAGTATTCCATTTCAAATCCTCCACAACCAAATTGACCTGAAAGAGTGGATTCAGAAGCATCGGTTTGGGCAGGAGGTGTGAGGGTCCAAGACATTGAATCTTCGTTATCTGATACTGCTCCTTGACTTCCTTCATCACAACTGATGTAGAGTACAAAAGCGGTAGCATTTCCTTTAGCCATCTCTGACGAATCTATTTCCCAAGTTTTAGATTCACCATCTGACATCACCGCCGAATCAGTAACATAGCCATCGTTGCGGGTATAATTCACATCCCATTCATACAAGCCTTGCGGCGCTCCAGATTCTGAGTCTATCACCAATTCTCCCATGCCAGCGCCAAGAGATGCGGTTAACAAAATTGCGATCATCCCCGCAATAGCAGGCCTGCCGGACCAAACTTCTTTGTCAAACCTACCTTCGAAAACGGAATCACCTTCATTAAGAGATTTGAATGCTTGAGGTGCAAATGATATTGCCATTGCAGATAAACCGAGCCAAAGGAAGGCACCTGCAGCATAAAAGCCAATTCCCATGCTCCAGGTATTTTCGATGGAAAAAATGGCAGTATAATTTTCTTCAAAAATAGTCCCAAACGAATATGCTTGACCATATGTCGTGTCTTCAGCGTATGGATTATATGTCTCTACCAACCAAGACGGGGATATATCATCGAGGTCATCTTCAGCGACTCTTGCGGTTTCCTTTTCGAATTCTCCAGTTCCAAATTGAAGTGCGACAATCATCCCAATCAATATTAGAACCGTCCAACCATTGGGAGTCCCCCCCATGTTATCATCCAATTTTGTCGATAATTTCTTTGCGAGATAAAAGAATCCAATCAAACCGACACAAATCATCGGCCATCGCAAGGATAGCATCAAAGGGGCCATATTTTCTAATTCGTGATGGGTAGAATATGAATCGATTGAGAATGAGGTTTCTCCTTCAGACCCCAACTCTATTCCGGTATCATTGGAAAAACCAACATAAAATGGACTGAGAGCCCAAGAAATTTCATGAGTTGAGTTTGTGGTCTCATTTTCTCCGAAAACACTTGTTTCCCCTTCCCAAGTTTGACCGATTTGATACCAGGGAGATACCACGGCAATCATGGCCAACAAAATTGTAGCAGTGACCAAATAGCCACCGAGATGTGGTAATTTCTTAGAAATAAATTCAGGTGGGGAATCAGACTTGAACCAAACTGGTTCGTCTTCGATTTCGAGGTCTTCTTTGAGGTATGATAAATTAGCAATGCTGCCCAATAAGCAAATTGTTGAGAATGGAATCAACAACCAAAACCCTATTGCGGGACCCCAAGATGCTTGGGTTATGACCTCAAACTCTCCTTCATTCATTTTGGTGGAAGCCTCACCCCAAAATCCACCTTCGTAATCATCAAAATCATCTTCTGCAGGTTCGAAATTTTCTTCGACAGCAGAAGGAATTGCTAGAAGCAATGATAATGCCATCAAAGCGATAAATCCAAGACCAGCGCCACGAATAATTCGGCCATCTGCGAATTTATTTATCCTTAAATCTTCAATCAATGAAACGATGATAAAAACAAAAATTATTATCAGCAACAAAAACCACAAACTCAAGTCCTCATTCATATCATTGGCAAGAATTGCCAACTCATCATCGTCTTCAGGGGTTTGGTCATAAGGTGAGATAAACTCGGTTTCACCATCGAATAGATCCTCATATTCTTGGCCAAATCTATCTTCTGATGAGACTTCAACCACACTGTGGTCATCGTGATAGTCTCTCTCCATGAACCAATCTTCATCGGAATCCTCATTTCCTGATTCGGAAGCTGTGGCTTGAGCAAATGGTGAAATTTCAATTCCTACCAAGAGAATAATCGCGATAAAAGGAGCCCAAAATGCGACTCGGTTCCGCTGAGATAGGATACTATCTTTCCAATCCATGAGTGTGGCAGTATAACCATAGGACAATAACTTTGGCCCGTTAAATTATATTAGCCCAATTTTTTTTCCTGCGTGTTCAAAGATTCTTAGAACTTCATCGAGGTCGTCTCTTGATAATCCGGCTGACATCTGAGTCCTGACACGCGCTTTATCTCTAGCCACCATCGGAAATACGATCGCACCGGCCATGACACCATTTTCGAGCATGGTTTGTGATAGTAGTTTTGCGGTTTTTGATTCGCCACACATTACTGGGATTATTGGAGTAGTTGAAACTCCAGTATCAAAGCCTAAATTTTGCATTTCGGTGCGAAAGTATTCGGTATTTTCCCAAAGTCTTGCATGATGCTCCGGTTCGTCCATCAGTACTTCGATTGCAGCTTTTTGAGCCGCGGCAACCCCTGGAGGTTGGGAGCCTGAGAGCAGCCAGGATCTCGAATGATTGAGTGCATGGGTCCCAATATTCCGCCTTGAACACCTAATGCTTTTGAAAAGGAACCGATCTCAAAATCGACTCGGCCTTGGAGCCCGAAGTGGTCAACAATTCCGCGTCCACCTTCGCCCAGAACCCCTTCGCCATGACAATCGTCGACGAAAACCATCGCGTTGTATTCCTCGGCCAATGCGGTCAATTCATCGAGGGGGCAAATGTCTCCGTCCATCGAGAAAACGCCATCGACGATTACCAATTTCCGCTCAGCATCTTGATGTTGCTTGAGTGTTTCTTCGAATGCACCCATGTCATTATGAGTAAAAACCGCTCTTTGAGCTTTGGTTAATCGTACTCCGTCGATGATTGAGCCATGGTTGAGTTCGTCTGAAATTATCACATCT
>PSPR01000009.1 GCA_004195515.1 Methanobacteriota archaeon
CATCGCATAATGTGGAGGCATTTCAAAACAAGGTGCTGGAACTTCAAATTCATTAATGCCTCCGCCGGCTTCAAAACATGCTTTGACTTCTTCCAATTGTAATCCGAGACCATTCCTAAGATATTGTTCGACTATTTGCTGGTCAAAATTTTCATCGAAATCACCTTTTGACCATAATGCTTGTTCAAAAATTGCTTTTCCTTTACTCAAGCATGCTTTTGCAACTTCTGGAATTAGAGAATTCACCCAATTTTTTAAATCATCCGCGGATTCGACCGATGGTGCTCTATTCATCAGCAAAGAACACAGAGCATCCTCGACTTCGATCCCCATCACTTGGTGCGGGCTAAGCGGGCCGCGTAAGCCGATTTTGTAATTGAGGAACCATTGTTTTTGGCAGCGCACAAAGGTGGTTAACGAAGATGCTGATAGGCGGCCACGAGCCCTACCGATAGACTGAGCTTCGGGTGGTACTTGAGCAGGCATAATTCAGTCCTCAAGAGTCAAATGAATAATAATCGCCTTTTTCTCGCTGTTCACGGTCTTTTCGGCTCTTGGATTTGTTGATTCTAGGGCGCTTTGAATCATGGTCTCTCCTAAAGGTCACATCGACACCTTTGAGGAAACGATTCATCCCCTCTCGTAGTCTAAATGGCCCTTCTGCCATGCCGTGAACCCCTCCTTCGCCCTCGAATACCAATAGAGAGTCTGAGACGATATCGATGAAATAAACGTCGTGGTCGATAACGAATGCGCTCTTTTCGTTCGATTCCATAGTTCTGCGGATCGCCTTTGCGGTTTCCATTCTGGCATTTGCATCCAGATGAGCACTCGGCTCATCCAAGAGATAGAGATCTGCTTCTTTACCCAAGCAAACCGCGATCGATACCGATTGTAACTCGCCACCTGATAGGTTGTTGACATCTTTGGCCAATAATTCGTCAACCCCAAGGGCTCGGATAACGTTGACGTTATACTCGCCACTTCGCCATCGAGGACCGACCTCAGCATCGAGCCAGGTTTGCACCGTACATTCCATATCGACATCGATATGTTGAGGTTTGTAAGAGATGGTCGCATCAGCCGTAACCCAACCAGCATCGTATTCGTGTTCGCCGGCGAGAATTTTCACCATCGTCGTTTTTCCGGTTCCGTTTGGACCGACCACACCGACAACTTCGCATTGCCGTACTTTGCCACTTCCGGTTTTGAGATGGAAATCTCCCAATGTCTTCTCGACATCGCCCCATTCGACGATTGGATTACCCAATTCAGCATGGCGCTCGGTATGGGTTTGGAATCGAATTGGTTTATCACGAATTCTTACGTTTTGTTCAGGCAAGAATCCATCGAGATAGGCATTGATGGCTTGGCGGGTGCTTCTTGCTGGAGTGAAGATTCCATATGCACCTTTGATACCGTAAACGATGTGGACGAGATCGGCTAATACGTCGAGTACCGCCAAGTCGTGTTCGATGACGATTACCCGGGCGGTTTGTGCCAATTCTTGGATGATGCGTACGATTCGCATTCTTTCGTGAATATCCAAATACGAAGATGGCTCGTCAAAGAAGTAAACATCTGCATCTTTTAACAGGGTAGCACATATTGCTACCCGTTGTAATTCTCCACCGGATAATTGGTCAAGATTTCGCTCCATCAAGTGAGAGAGGCCGAGTTTTTCAGCCATTTCTTCAAACATAAGTCGTTCATCGACCGAACGTAAAAGGTCGCCGACCTTACCTTGTACGGCCTTTGGAATATGGTCGACATATTGTGGTTTTAGTGCGACCTTGATATCTCCCTTACTCACATCTACCAAGAAGTCTCTCAATTCACCTCGAGGCAAACTTTCGATCACATCTTCCCACCATAGTTCATCGGCTTCAAAATCGCCTAGATTTGGGATAATCGAACCGTTGAGAATATTGAAAGCGGTCGATTTTCCCATGCCGTTCGGTCCAAGAATTCCGACCACGGATTCTTTGGATGGGGTTGGCAATCTGAATAATCTAAAACCGTTGAGCGAGTACTTGTGAATCATATCTGATTTCAATTCAGAGGGCAGTTGAGTGATGATTAATGCATCGTGTGGGCACTTGTTTACACAGATCCCACAGCCGATACAAAGCGATTCGGAAATCCGAGGTTTTCCGCTTTTATCATCCATCACAATGCACTCTTGACCATTGCGAACCGGTGGGCAAAAGTGGAAACATTCGTCCATACATTTCTTTGGTTGACAACTGTCTTCCTTCAGAACTGCTACTCGCATGGCTCTTCCCTCCGTACCCAGCCCTTCAGCCAGTCATTCATGAATCAGCCGGTTGGAATTCCATATCAAATTGGTCTTTGAACCAAACCGGTCTGATTTCTTGAATCCAATAGGACTCTAATCGGTGTCTCCAAGCGGATATGCCTGAGTGGGCCTTGTTCAAACTCGGGCTCATATTGGTCGAGCCAATCAAAATCAACTCCGCCTTCTGAATCTTTCACGGTCAAGTACCCTATTTGGAAAGATACGATATTTTGGAAAAAATGAGTTCCTTGACTTGGCTCGACCTTGATATCGACCATATCACATTCGACGATAGCGACAGCTGCCGAGATATTTGACCATGAGACCGGGATACCAAGCGAGGGGTCGCTCGAGCCCCAACGCCCAGGTCCAATCAATAAATATGGGCGTTTTTCTCGTTTTAATCGATTATTTAATCGTGTGATCAAAGGGACTAAATCTCTGGTTTTCATTCGGTTCAACCGGCTTGGATCGACATAGATGATGTCTTTCACCTTTGAAATAATTCCATTGCCGAGCGATTGCGAGGATTTCAAAATGACCGTCTCCTTATCGATTTCATCAAGGTCGACCACCACATCGGATAGATCGGCTACCAAGGGCCTCAATTGAATCAATGAAAATTTGTTGATATTTTCATCCGGGTCGTTCAACATTGCAAATTCTATCTCGACCGGACACGACAAAGCATCTTCGAGTAATGTGAGAATGTCCCGGAGGATTGGAAGAAGCGGGATGCTATTCCGTTTGAGCGGCCCGTGCATAGTGATCAAACGAGGACCGTCTCTGGCAAGAGTGTCGACTATCCGGTCATCTGCTGCGATGAAAGTGCTCGCGATGTGTTTTAACTGGCCGTCGGATTCCGCCGCATCTAAAGTCGATTTGATCATCGTGAGATTTGGGTCGGTGCCGATAAGGTCGGCCATCTTCTCCATCCGTACCGCCCAGAACTCCCGTTGTGCGGTTTTCAAAGTCATCTCGGTACTAGCGAATTGGTGGATTCTTTTGGGATGAGCCGGGGATATGCGCAAGCATCTTTCGCCGTCTGCAACTGTTTTACCCAATCCTAAAGCAAGTGCGACCAATCCGTCCTCGGGCTCTATTTCCCCCACGGGATAATGATTATGCGAACGAGCAACACCGGCGATTGTCGGATAGAATTTATCGCCATGATGGGTCCCGACCAATTCCTGAATCACCACGGCCATCCGTTCTTCTTCAATCGAATTTGGTGTTGCCGCAACGTAGGCTTTTGCCTTCTTGAAAAAGGTAGATGCGTAAACTAATTTTATCGCTCGCACCAGTTGTTTTACCCTGATCTCGAGATCCGGGTGATCATTTGGTAACATGTAGGTTGCATAGACTCCGGCGAATGGTTGATGAAGCGCATCTTCAAGTAAAGAGGAAGAACGTATTGCCAACGGCCATTTGGTGAATTCCAAAACCTGCTCGACCATTTGTTTTTGGCCTGAATCGAATTTTGCATTGAGAAATGCTTCTGCAATCTCTTCGTCACTGGCATCGCTGAGTGCGAGGTCATAGAGATTATTCCCTTTCATGAAACCCTCGAATATATCGGTTGCAACAACCATCGTCCGGGGAACCCCTATCGAAATATCCGGGTATTTTTCCTTTAGGCCCAAGCCTTGCATCCTTGTGAAAAAGAACGCAAGACCTCTGCCTTTTCCGCCCAGTGAACCTTTACCCAATTTTTGAAATACCGAAAATTTTGCTGAATCCAATGAAAAATCAAAAACTTCCCGTTCACGCTGTTCGGTGAGGAAGTTGCTTATTTGAGAAATAATGAAGATTCTTACTCCCTCAATATCCGAAAATTCTCCTACGGTTTTCGGCCGTAATTGAGCGGCTAACTCGAATTCGGTTCGGGTTCGTAACCAGTGAGAAAAATGGTTCTGTTCAGCATGGAAACGCAATGAGTCCTCGGGTATAGTTTCCAAAATTACTCTTAATTCAGCTAGGTTGGTTGCGGTCGCTAGGGTCTCACCATTTGGAGAACGAAAATTAAAATCACCAAAACTCATGTGAGATTGCATGAATTCTTCAATGCTAGCATGAAGATTAGCTTCGTCTTTAGCAAGGAAAACACAACCTAATTCTTCTGCACCTAATTTATTACTTTCTTCGGTAGATTGGAATAAGATTGGCATGTGTTTGTGCTTTTTCCGCACTTCTTTGACCAATTTCAAACCCGCATTTGCAGTCAACCTTCCCTTGTATGGAAATCTTCCATCGGTGAATAATCCAATCATATTATTACCATATTTATCGATCAATTCCTCGGCTTCTTCATAGGAGGTTGCTAGTAAAACTTTTGCTCGAGATCTCAATCTCAATATTTTGTCATGAATATTGAATCCATCGTACATCAGTCGACTGGTTTGGTTTAATAATAGCGAATAAAATCTCGGCAAATATGTTGAGTAAAACCTTCTTGAATCCTCGACCAATAACATTACTTGCACATCCCCTACCTTGATATCGTGGTCGAGGTTTTTCTTATCTTCTACCATCTTTGAAATTGCAAATAAAATTGAGGAATCTCCTGACCAAACGAAGATGTGGTCTATTCCTCGACCGGTTCTTAATGTGGCTAACTCCCTTGTGTTATAGGCGAGTAAAACCACCGGTGTGCCCTTCCATATTTTCTTGACCTTCCTGCCAAAAACATGAACTTTCATATCTCCAATGCGCATCATTGTGATGACGAGATCGAATTGCCTAGTCTCGACAAGGGCCAATGCAGCATCAGCGTCGCTGACATGGATAATTCTAGGAGGTTGGGTCAGATTGAATCGGTCATATTGCTCTGCCATCAAACCGCCGAGCAATCCTTCCTCTTCCAAAACGAATTGATCATAAGTACTGCTTACGAATAGAACATCCCGAACTTTGAACGGAGTCAAAAGTTCGAAACTATGCGAATCGAGCCGTCCCATGTTAAACGACAGGTTAGGCTTAGTTCAAGAAAGGGTCGGAGAAAGAATCTCAGACCAATCCTTTGATGAACTCGCTACCACGGACTAACTTTGTAGTACATGGGGTTGGGAATTTCATCGATGCCTTGCGAAGCGCGTCCTTTGCTATCAAGTAATGGTCAGGGTCGCATTGAATCGAGATGACTCTTTGGCCACGCTTGACTCGAGCTGCTGTTCCAACATTTTTTCCGAAAGCACAGCGCATACCTTGAGATACACGGTCTGCACCGGCTCCAGTCGCTTGCTTATTCTCTCGAAGAATGTGGTGAGGGTAAGTGTGGACTCGCAAAGCATATCCCATCATTCCCGCTTGCTTTCTGATGGTAGCATTAGAAATAACACGGGCTGCCTCAAGAGCGATATGGCGAATTTGACAGGACTCATCGGCGTGAAGGCTGAGTTCCATTTTAAACTCACCAAGCTCCGCAGCACGACGATCCCCGGCATAGAAATTAAGGATTCTATTATTTGGAACTCCACCTATATATTTGCGTCGAGTAAATGCAGGACCTTTGATTCTACGATACATCACTGCGGGTTTACGTGCCATGCATGATACCTCCGGGCGCCTCTGCGACCGACCAACCGTATATGACCATGCCGATATGGCTATTATCTGGGTGTAGGGGGAAAACCGATAGATATGGTACGGCCTCGGGGTGTATATGTCCGACTGGAAACACTACTTGAAAGAGGAGTCCGAATACCAGTGGCTGTCCTTCGCAGCATTCGCCGCAATCATCATTATTGGAGCCATTTTAATCGATTGGTCAAGCGATTTATCCGGCGTGCGCCAAGGTGCGATTGGAGCCGAGGATGGAATGGTCATCGACAAGGCTGGAAATGCGGTATTATATCGAGCCGAAGACGGTACCCATCTCAAATTGGATGGAATAGACAGCACCGCACCTTTTGCAACCTGCATCACCGAGCATCAAGACATCACCTATGCTTGTGTTGGAACTCCTGGTGAATTGATGGTGAACGAGGACAAATATTCGGCTGGAGAATGGCGAACTATGACGCTATCTAGCAATTTATCCATATTGGACGTCTCAGGCAATAAACTCGCTCTAATGATGATCGTACAAGATGGAACCGCAACCACACTTGCTGGAGTATTCTTGGAGGAGAGTTTGACCGTATCGCCGCTCACCCAAAATGAAGGCGATATGCACTTAACCTCAATAGTCGCTCATGGCGATGGCTGGATCGTTAGTGGATCTTGGCAAGCGCCTGTAAATTTCCTCGGCTCAAACCCGACATCACCACCGCTGTACGAATTGGTGTTGAAGGTGATCTGGGATGGCGTGAGCGCACCAACTATCGAAGATACTCACATCGGCGGCATCGGTCAAATTCACAGTTTGATCTCGACCGATGAAGGAGTGATTGCAGCAGGAACATTCAGCTCTTTACTCATTACCGATTCCAATTACGAATTATTGGATTTAACAAGTAGTTCTGCTATTGCAGATGACGATGGGAATGTATGGTTCTTCGGCGAGGTTGGCTCGACCACGGTGGCCCTTTACGAAGATGGAGAAATAGAGGTCAAGAAATTACCTGCTCCTTTACAGATTCAACCTCAATATGCATTCAATGACCAGGACGGAGTTATATCGGTCCATGGCGATACCGGAGCGCTATCAATCGATACCGAGGCTCGTCAATCATTCACTAGTCTGCGTGGAATCATGGATTTAACATTTATTTTGTTTTCTTTGACCGCAGTCATCATGATGCTTTGGAACGTAGCTGATTCTATTAGAACCGGCGAAGAATTCTGAAGCGAATAACTCATTAGATGAGAACGCTCCAAGGCAATAGCGGAGCCTGTTGTCTATGACCAAAAGGGGAATGATGGACCAATATATGGACATCAAGACCGCCCATCCCGATTCGGTTCTATTTTTCCGAATGGGTGATTTTTACGAACAGTTTCACGATGATGCAATAGCATCATCGGCGACCCTTGGCATAACATTGACCAGCCGAGATAAAAAAGCATCAGAACCGATCCCAATGGCAGGGTTCCCCTGGCACGCATTGGAGGATAACCTGAGGAAAATGCTTGCCGCAGGACATAAGGTCTGCGTTGCAGAACAAGAGGACGAACTTCGAGAAGGATCGAAGATTCTCGAGAGAGTGGTCAGCCGCGTTTACACACCAGGCTCTCTTTACGAGGAGAGTTTGATCGGGACAGACGATGTGGCGATGTTAGCAGCAATTGTGGTCAAAGCAGACAAAATAGGATTGGCAATACTCGATGCATCGACCGGTAATGCTTGGACTGTTGAACATGGAGGAGAGGAAAGATGGGCTCGCTCTCTCGATGACCTCTTACGAGCAAAACCCTCGGAAGTGGTATTTTCTAGCAGAGATGCGAATCGGCCGGAATTACTCCATTTGGTTTCACTATTGGACCGCACGGTATTATCTCAACATAATACCAGTGAAAAACGCGGTCAAGAAGCACTCAAAAATGTCTTAGCAGTCTCGGATTTAGGTCATATCGATTTAGGAGATTCACCGTTGGCAATGATCGCATCTGGCCTTGCTGCAGATTATTTGGCCAGCGTCCAAATCGTCGACGAAGTCAATCTGAGAAATATCGAAATTATGAGAAATGATGATTCGATGATCTTGGATCAAACCACCTTGAAAAACCTAGAATTAATTACCACATTAGCCGGTGAAAAAGAGGGTAGTCTATTGGGTGCAATCGATAAATGCCGAACCTCGATGGGCCGAAGAACTCTTCGAAATTGGCTGCTGAGACCGCTTTCAAACATCGAGCAAATTTCGATGCGACACGACGCCGTGGCTTCTTGTGCTCGTTCTTCAAAACGTCTCGACCAAATCAGGCAAAGTTTACTCGGGTTAAGAGACCTCGAGCGATTGGCGACCCAATTATCCTATAATCGCTCAGGAGGACGTGATTTGGTTGCTATCGCGATTGGATTGGAACGAATGCCTAAACTCAAATCCCTTCTACTTGAGATGGAGAATGATTTGTTCAATGATTTAGCAGAAATTTTGGATTCTCTTGAAGCGATGAAAGTTGATATTCAGGCAAATTTAAACGAAAACCAGCCACTCTCATTACGGGACGGCGGATTGATTCGAGAAGGTATCGACTCTAAATTGGACGACTATCGTAACGCGGCTCAAATCGGCCACCAATGGTTCAAGGATTTCGAACAAAAACACCGAGCAATGCTTGAGATTCCATCGTTAAAAGTCCGGCATAATCGCCAGATCGGTTGGTTCATCGAAGTGACCAAAACCCACGTCTCAAAAGTGCCAGAACAATGGCGAAGAAAACAACAGATGACCAATGGTAACCGCTATATTACCGATGAATTGGTCGAATGGGAAGACAAATTGCTCAGCGCTGATTCAAAGGCGAATAAAATGGAATATGATCTGTTCAGGGATTTGCGTGATCGCTGCAAAATTCATGTCAAAAAATTATCCGAAATCAGCAATAATATCGCTCAAATCGATGTATTGCAATGCTTCTCTTCGATCGCTCGGACCAGAACATGGAATCGCCCAACTATGTTTGAAGATGACCGATTGGTCGCAAAAGGCTTACGCCACCCGGTTTTAGAATTGCAAAGTGGTTTCGTACCCAATGACTTGAAATTGGATAAAAATCGTAAATTCCTTCTGATTACCGGCCCAAATATGGGCGGAAAATCTACTCACCTTCGATGCGCTGCCCTTTTGGCAATCCTTGCTCAAGCCGGGTCCTTCGTCCCAGCCCAAAGTGCTCAAATTGGCATAGTCGACCGGATATTCACAAGGGTCGGAGCTAGTGACGACATCAGACGAGGCAGATCCACATTCATGATGGAAATGATGGAAGTGGCACATATTTTGAAGCGAGCAAGCGAGAACTCACTCATCTTGCTCGATGAGATCGGCCGAGGAACATCTACCTTCGATGGCCTCTCAATTGCTTGGTCGGTAACCGAAGATATCTGTAATAGAATTCGAGCCAGAACATTGTTTGCAACCCATTATCATCAATTGATTGGATTGGAAGGCGACGCTCAAGGCTTGGTAAATGTCCACGTTCAAGTAGCCGAATCGGATGGGGAGTTGAAATTCCTCCATACCGTCGCTGATGGGCCTTGTGATGATTCTTACGGAGTTCAGGTAGCTGCTCTAGCCGGCTTGCCAAGACATGTGGTCGAACGTTCAGGTGATTTACTCGGATTCTTGGAAAAGCAAGCCCAGGGTGCTAAAGCTGGAGAAAGTGGTACACCTCACGCTAGATCGGCCGGACAAGCATCTTTGATGGGCTTCGTTGGCCAGCCCAAAACCATTATCAAAAACGACCCCATCGCTGATAAGATCAAACAATCATTAGCCGGGTTAGATTTGGATTCTATGTCGCCTCGTGAAGCACAACAAGCACTCTACGACCTCCAAAGAATTGAGGATGGTGAATAGGATGGCTAGCGATAGAATCACCCAATTGGATGAGAAGACCATCGGCCATATCGCTGCTGGTGAGGTCGTCGAAAGACCTGCTCAAGTGGTGAAAGAACTAGTAGAGAATTCATTGGATGCTAAGTCTAGCCATGTCGAGATAGAGATAGAACGTGGTGGATTTGATTTGATAATGATCAGCGATAATGGCACCGGGATAGACCAAGCCGATTTACCGCTTGCGCTCGATCGCCATGCTACCAGTAAATTGAGCAAAGCATCTGACCTTGCTAGCATTGGCACCCTTGGATTTAGAGGCGAAGCATTAGCGAGTATTGGAATGGTGAGTGAATTGACTGTCTCAAGCCGCCCTACAGGTGCAGAAGGGCGCTCTATAGTAATGAAAGATGGAGATAAAGGAAAAATTGAACCATGTGGAATGGCTGAAGGAACCCGAATAGAGGTCAAGAATCTCTTCTCGAATCAACCGGCTAGATTAGCCTTCCAAAGACGGCCAGCTACCGACGCCCATGCCCTGAGCCATCATCGTGTTGGCTTCAGACTCAAAAGCGATGGCAAGATAATTCTTGATGTGCCTGCGACAAAAGACATGGAGGACCGCCTCTACGATGTTCTCGGCCAACAAGCAGGGAAGATGATCGACCTCAACCCGCCGCCATCCGATGCTCAAGCACCTGGGGACGAAACTTGGACTGGTTGGATTTCCACCCCGGATATTACCCGAGGAAAAGGCGATGACATCCATGTTTTGATCAATGGCCGCCCTGTAGCTGCTCAACCATTCTTACAAGCGATCCGCAGGGGATACCGTACCAGATTGATGCAAGGACGCCATCCGGTAGCGGTATTGAAACTAGAATTGCCTGCGACCGAGGTCGATGTTAACGTTCATCCGACCAAGCGAGAGGTTAGATTACGAAATTCTTGGCGGGTCTTGGAAAGGTTGGAGCGGGCGATCGCTCACACTCTCGAATCGACACCAACCGAACCAGAATCGAGCGGACCAATCACCGGTATTACCTCCTTAGCACCGGCTTCTGCGGAACCAGTGCTCAAATTTCATTGAGCGGTGAAAAACCGGTTGAAGTCCAAGCAAAGGAAAAGCCACGACCTATATCTATAGCCCCAAGCACGCAAAAAACCATCACAAATCAAGCGCCTACCGCTCCTGCACTTTCTCTTGGCGAAAGGCAATTGCACCGCCACGCAGGTGCTGATGCTACCAGACCTGAGTCCGAGGAGCCTCTCGGGCCTGTAATCAATGACCTGCCACCAATGGAACCGCTGGCTCAATTTGCAGATTCCTATATCGTGGTTCAAGCCGAAGATGAATTATTGCTGGTCGACCAACACGCCTTACACGAGAGAATTCGATATGAAAGATTGCGCCATGATGAATCGATATGGGTTGGCCAAACAAGAATTTCTCCAATAAAATTGAATTTGGATCCGAGGCAAGAAGCAAGATTAGAAGCGAGCGGCCACATCTTGGAACAACTTGGTTTTGCTATACGAAAAGAAAACGATGAATTCAAAATTCACCAAGCACCAGCTTTGTTAAAAGGAGATGACCTAGAGCCATTTATTCATGATTTATTGCTAGATATTAGTGAAGATGGTGCCCCTCTTGAAACCGTTGAAGCTCGAAAAGACCACCTCGCATTCCTGAATTCTTGCCGTGGGGCTGTCAAGGCAAATGAACGCTTAACCCTCCCTGAAATGCGCCGACTCCTCGATGATATGCGGCGCATTCCAAACCCGTGGGCTTGTGTCCACGGTCGGCCGACTGCGATGCGGATTCCATTGGATGCGCTCGATTTGCATTTCGGCCGTCATGGCTGAAAAATTGCCTTTTTGAATTGCAATCCACATTTGCTCAATTGTTCGAGATACGAAGGCCAAGCGACCTTGTGTAGTTGTGGTGACTCGATAATAGCACCACAATGAGTTGCCAAGATTATTGCGGTCATTTGTATTCGATGATCGCCATAACATCTGACGATTTGATCTGGAGTTTTTGGGGTTTGACCACCTTCGATTACAAGACCATCTTTCGTGGTTTGGGATTTGATCGAAAATTGTTCTAACAATCCTTTGGTCCTAAGGATTCTATTGCTTTCTTTATGTGCTGCATGAGCGGCTCCGGTGATGGTTCCACCCTGGTTGAGTGCCAAAAATGCAGCAAGAGGCGTGATGAGATCATTGCTATCTATAAGGTCCAATGATTCACTCAAATGGCCGATTGAATCGGATTCATCAGGTGGGTTTTCACAAAACAGTCCTGCTAATTTCGCAAATGCCATCATCGATGCATCAGGTGGAATTATGACATCTGGACAAATTACCTCCCATGGTTGACCGGGTGTTTTCGCACCGGTCAATCGACATAATTCCCAAGTTAAACCTGAATGCGATCGAGATACTGCTTCACCTTTTGTCGATAAATCAAAGCCTTTTGTTCGCGGGGCCATCAACATCAATGCTGAATGGAATTGTGAAGATTTCGATACATCAACCTCTATTGATTCTTTGACAAATGGCCCTTTGATCAACACCGGTAAATTCTCTTTTCCGAATCCTTTTGAACATTCGACCCCAAGGGCTTCAATTAAAAGTGAGGAGTCCCTTGCACGAAGACTTGCATCCCCATCGAGCATTATTGGAAAGTTGCAAGTAGCCGATTGAGCTAATAGAAATCTGAATGCAGTGCCACTATTTGCACAATTCAAGACCGAAATTGGGCGACTTAGTGTTCCTCCAGTAATGATTTGCCCATCCCATTTCACAGCCATCTGTTGCAAACATCTAATCATTGAATCCACATCTTCACCGATCTCATTCATCACTATTTTTGTAGGTGATTTATCCATCGAAGCTAGGACCAACCATCGCATTGCATGGCTTTTGGAAGGTGGTAGAATTACAGAACCTTTGAGGGCTGAAGGTTTTACCTGCAGCACCTCGATTTTATTTACCCCGGCATCGGGTTTCCACACCTTTGCCAAGTCCATCGACTTAGGCCAAAGTGTCCTTGAACATCAAGTCATCCAAAGCACAGATTCAAAGGCTTAGTCGGTCACACCATAGATTATGGTCAAAGATAAGAGAGGTCGGCCATTGCGCGACCTTCGAATTTCACTGACCGATAGATGCAATATGCGCTGTTCATATTGTATGCCAAGAGAACATTTTCCTGCTGACCATCCTTTCTTGCCAAAATCTGAAATTCTCAGTTACGAGGAGTTAGCCTCGTTGATACATGCGATGATTCCATTAGGCTTGGAGAAGGTTAGATTGACCGGTGGTGAGCCATTATTACGCCGAGATCTTTGTGAGTTCATCAAATTAATTCCATCTGAACTCGATATTGCAATGACTACCAATGGTTTGCTCTTAGGAAAATTTGCTGAAGAATTAAAACTTGCAGGCCTAAAGAGAGTGACGGTTTCTTTAGACGCGATCGATATCGAAACCTTTCAGGTTATGAGCGATACAAAAGCAAACCCAGAAACCGTACTCAGAGGTATTGAATCCGCTCGACTCGCTGGCCTTAAGGTCAAAGTAAATACCGTGATTCGAGCCGGCTATAATGAACATTCGATCAAAGCGATTCCTGAGCGATTCCTCGGCACCGATGTAATTGTGAGATTCATTGAATTCATGGACGTCGGTGAAACTAATTCATGGAATTTACAAGAGGTCGTTACCGGCGATCAAATGAGGTCGATGTTTGACCATTTGAAATCACTTGAGGCCAATAACATTGGAGAGGTCGCTAATAGATACAAATTTGGTAACCAAGAGATCGGATTCATTGAAAGCGTATCCAAACCATTCTGCAATGATTGTAGCCGAGCAAGAATATCAGCCGATGGAGCCTTGCACACATGCTTATTTTCATCCGACGGCCATGATCTGAAGGCCATTCTAAGAATGGGTGCGAGTAAAGATGACTTGTCAAAAGCAATTTCAACCATCTGGAATGGGCGTAGTGATGCATATTCTGAACAAAGAGGGTCGGTCGAGCACACAAAGGTCGAAATGTCCTATATCGGTGGATGATCAATTGGTTACTGGCAGTTTTGCCCTGAACAATAGAGTGTCAGTACCACTATCGGTTACTTGAAAATAATGCGAGCCATCTCCACAATTCAATTGGTTACAATCAATGACAAAATAATCACCGGTACTGACCGACCAACCTGCGTCTCGGTCATGGAATGATACCTTTGAGCCAACCGTGCCATATACATCGGCATCGTCTGCTTGTCCACTCAATAAGTAACGGTTTTCACCGGATTCATTCATTACCGACCAATCGATTTTTCCTGGATCTAAAGATTGGTCGAGATAAGTGATTGTGATAACGTGATAACCATTTGAAAGAGCTCTAACCGATACTTTCGACCGAGGAGGGCTCTTTTCTGCTCCATCCAAAGTTGACGACATCATTAGAAAAACCATACTCGTTAACAATACGGTAATCGCAAGCAAAAGAACCGTCGCGATGACTGGGCTTACCGCCTCATCATCCTGCTGCATAACTTAGCCGTTAGGCCGGAGCCACTTCAAACAATCGCTTCTAAACCGTCAGAACAACCATAATGTTCTATCACAACTCATCGCCCGCCTAATACCACCGATCGGGCCTAGGATTCTCATCATGAGTTCACTAAGCCAATCATTGCGCAAGAATGTATATGCTAACCATTTTGCACGTTTGGAATTCTTCAAAGCCCGACCCATCGATTTCATTACTCTTTTTTGATATAATTCGAGAGGAGTGCCAGACTCTATATTATCGACGATAGCATCAGCTGCGAATTTTCCAGAGATCATAGCTTGACTGATCCCACCACCATTCGAAGGCATTACCAATCCGGCAGCGTCTCCGATTGCGAGGATATTGCCTTCGACCATCTTTTCGACCGGACCGGACATTGGAATCCAGCCACCGCCCCAGGATAAGATTTCGAATCCCATCTCATCACAAAATTTCTGAAGGTGAGGTTTGAGATCGCCGGGTAATTTTCCTGCCCTAACCCCTAAACCGACATTTGCGATTTCGCCTTTTGGAATTATCCAAGCATAACCGCTAGGTGCAATATTCCCGATGAATACATCGAAACTTTCCGGGACCGGACCTTGGACTTGAGCATAAATTGTAGGCACTTGCTCGCGCGGTCTATAGCGGGATGAGTCTTTGTGCTTCAGCCGTGATACATGAGCTAAAGCACCGCTAGCATCAATGATATAATCGGCGCTATAACGACCCTTATCGGTGACCAATAAATCGGTGCCATCCTTTTTTGTTATGATATTCTTCAGCGCTTCTCCGACTCTGATCTCCGCTCCTGATTGGTTTGCAAGTTCTGCCAAATAGCCATCGAATTGTAGTCTATGTCCACCGAAAGCGTCCAACTCGAATGAATAAAATTTCCCTGATGGTAAAAAAACACGCATATTGTCGAGTCGATGAGATCTGAGTCGGTCTGGGAAGTCAAATAATTCGATCAACCATTCATCATCATCGATGCCAGAAAACGTTCCTACAACCTCGCCCCAATTTGGTATACATTCACCGCACTGAGCCGGATTGCCTACTATCTCTCGTCGTTCCAATACCAAAACGTCAACACCTTGTTCTGCCAATCGCTTTGCTGCAGAACTTCCACCGGGGCCAGCGCCGATTATTATGACACTTCGATGTTCGATTTCTTTCATCAGTTCACCACAATATATCTTATCGGTCACTCAATTTTGAGACGATGAATCTCATCAGTTCTTTAGCTTGACTATCCTCGAAAACATCTAGGTATGATAATGCCCTCTCAAGATGGTTTTCGATCAAGATTTCAGCATATGATAAACTATCTGAGCGTTGGAGTAATTCTATTAACTCATCGAAATATTCATCTTTAAAATCTGATAATATCTCACCCAGCCTTGCCCTTTCTTCACTATGTAAAAGAGTCAGAGCATGGATAAGAGGCAATGTCATCTTACCTTCATGAACATCAGAGCCCCGAGGTTTGCCCATATTGTCATCCCCTTTGATATCCAATAAATCGTCAACCAATTGGAATGCAACTCCTAATTCCATTCCAAAGTTCGCCATCGCATCAGACTGATTTTTCGGTTTGCCAGCCACCATGACCGCACCTTCGCAGCCAGCAGAGAAAGGACCTGCAGTCTTGCCTTTTACCACTTCAAGATAATCTTCTGGAGAAGTCGTTAAATCCATAACGTGGTTTAGTTGATGAAATTCTGAACTGGCTATTTTTGCACAACAATTGGACATTACATCGACCACTTCGCCTCGGTATCGACCACCGAGGCCAAAGCCTTGAACGAATAACCAATCGCCGGCAATGATAGCTTTTGCTTCGCCTTCTTGGGAATGAATCGTGGCTTTGTTTCGGCGAGTATCGGCTTGATCGTTAATATCATCATGGACCAAAGTCGCTGTATGAATCAATTCGAAAGCAAGAGCGAGTGGCATAACTTCTTCCAGATTTTCACCACCTGCCATCTCATATGCTAAGAGAACCATTATTGGACGAAGCCGCTTGCCACCGGCAAGTAATACCGAACCTGAAATAGTTGCAACCTCGCCGAATATCTTGGATTTCTCTTCGATTAATACTTCTAAAAGTTCATCTATTTCTATGCGCATTTGGTCGAGAATTGCTAGTGCCTCATTCTCTTCCATCATGCCTTGCCACAGGGGTGTCCTTCTTAACGGGTGGCGGGCGCACACGGCATGTGGGCACTATGCTCGCCGAGGTGATTGTGATGAACGAGGAGGACAGATTCGAAATTCTAATTTCACCCGAAAACGGCAACGGAGTCTACACTCATACTATGAAAGCCATCGATAACCTTGGTGATGATTTAACTCTCGTACCCAAAGAAGTCCCTCATGTAGAGAGCGCTTTGGAATTATTACTCGATGGTCATGCTGACATGATGGCTGTTTCTGCAAACTGGTGGTTTGCAAACCGCCGACCTGACCTGAAGCCTGCAGTTGTTCTGCCTCGCCGTGAACCAACGATGGTTTTGGTTAGTGAAGACAAACCTGAATATGTTCCATCGAAGGGAATTATCGTAGCTCAAAGCGAGTTGTTGAAGCGGCAATTTATTCGGGCAAGACCAGATGTTAAGGTCGTTCTAGCCTCAGAACTTGAGAATGCTCCAGAACATGCTTTAGAACGGGCAAATTGGCTTGAAGATAAGCGTTTAGATAATGAAATTGATGGCTATATCATCCCTCGATCTTTACATGCAACACTCCCATTTAGAGCCCGACGCCATACTTTAGGCCTCCAAAGGGAGAACCCTGAAAGATTCCGATTTGTCCCCCCTCCGCTCGAAGGATTTACCATCTTCTTAGCGAGATTAGATTTTCCCGCCGCTCGGTTTTTCAATATTATCGATGCTGGTGCGGCCATCACCTTGCGATTGGAACTGATGTTATTGGATCATATTCCAGATGATTTACGCAATAAGGTCGGTTTGATTTTCGAGCAACGCAAAGTCGGGGCTGTTCTCAGAGAGGCAACCAGGGCTGGGGATGAATTATTTGCTAAGGGAATAGTTAGCGATAAAGGCAAAATCAAAGGGTCATCCAGAATCGATGGTATCATCGAATTTTTGAATTCGGATGGCAGCACTACCGCATGTGTGGAAAAGGTATTCCCACTTGAGGAAGCACATTCTGGATCACAGAGTCTTTTGACCGAGTTTAATGCATTATTGACTGTTATGTGCGAAGTCCCCGAAGAGGAAGAGCGCGTCCGTATCAAACAGATGATTGACGATTATACCGAGGACCTCATACAAAGCGGTAGACTTTCCGAAAACCGTATTGGAACTTCGATGATGAGAGATTATTGATCAAATAGTCGGTTTGGGTCCTTCTCCAATCAAATCACTAATCTTTTCTTGACTAGCTGCAATGCTTTCAGGGTCTCTCTGATTTCCTGCGAGAATTAAATCATATCCACCAGTATTTAATTCGGTTTGTAATTCGGCCATTTCTGCCGGAGGATTTTGGTCAACTGCATCGGAAATAGATTCGTCAACCTCACGAGCAGAAGCTTCCCAGGATGCTGCCATTTTGAGAATATCCGATGTGAAATCTTCGATTATTTCAACCGCATGCGGAGGTTTTGCCAAAACTGCTTGCAATTTGTCAATCACTTTTTCATGAAGTTTTTTCAATTCACCCAATCTGGCTGCCGCCTCGATGATCTGGTCAGCCATTTCTTCTCGATTTCCGCCTCTCCTCATACGTTTTTGCGCCTTATCGAGAGAACGTTTGACCTCGGTAGAGCCAGCGATTATCGCATCTTGAACCGAGGCAACCTCATTCAGCGTTTCTTGGGCAGCATCAGTTCGAGCACGCATTATTTCCTGCAATTTTACTTCACGGCGGCGCAGGTCAGCGCCGATTTGTTCAACCATTCCGGTGGCGAGGTAATTTGCATCCTTCAGAGATGACTTGACCGCACGCTCATATCGACCCATTCCGCTTTCCTCAAACCGCTGTTCAACCTGAATAGGTTTGAATGTGTTGGCGATTCGCCCACTATTTCCCATATAGACGGCCGGTTGAATCCGGTCCAAGAACCGGCCTCTTATGCGAGGTCTCAAGGTGCAACCTCAAATATGGAAAGAGTCGCAAGAGGGGTTAGAGGTTGATAACGTGAACGAGAAACAAGCGCTCTTGTCACAACTCCATCAAGCGAGATTGGATCGTTTGAAGGAAGTTTGCGCCGAATTTGAATTGTCCAGAACAGGTTCTGTCGAGGTTGTTCGAGCGAGATTGATTGCAGACCTTATTCTCGATGAATGGGATTTAAGCGATGATGGAATCGCAAATATTCTCAATAAAGACCTCGGATCGGTAATGGCAATCTTCGGAATTAAAAAATCCGGTTCAATCAGACAACGACGTCAGAGGTTATGGCTACATCTCAATAGAGATGCCAAGCAACTAATTCCTGAAAAAATGGAGCATCTTACCAGGGAAGAACTTCATGATTTATGCATTAAATTGGACTTGCCTCGCTCAGGTACCAAACAAGCATTATTGATGAGAGTCGCAGGGGTTTTAACCTCCCAAACTGGATCGTGGGGCTCGATTAAGAAGAGTTTGCGCAGGCCTCGAGGCGAGGTTAAGCCAATGGTTATTCCAAGTCCTAGTGAAATCGAAGAGGCCGAACATATTCCCGAGGAAATCCCTGTCGAAAGTAATATCGAAATCATCGAATTTGAAGAAATTATTGAAATCGATGAACCAATGGTTGATACATTCGATGAAATAGAACTAACCACTGGGGTTTTAGACATTGAAAACCGAGTTGCTGAAGTTGATTCAATGTGTAGAGAATTCCTGGTTTTTGGTGATATTACCGATCCAAACGATGTTGAAGCATTCATCGATGGTTTGAGCCAAAGTGGCTTGATGGTCGACGATTCTAATGTGAGGACTTTTATCTCAAACCGGCTAAATTACCTACAACGCCAATCCCAAGAGGAGATCGATGCGATTCACTCCACGCCAAATTCATGGGTGGAGAGAGAAGCATTACGTAGATTTGAGGAATCAAGAAGTCGGTTGAGAGAATCTCTAAAAGATATAATTCAAGATAATCCAAACGAAACCGTTCAAGCGAGGATGGCCTTTGAGCAACAAGCGAGAGACCTTGGCTTAGATTTAAGAATTCCAGCAATTTCTGGCAGAGTTCATGCTCTATTTGACCTTCAAATTTCACTCGATGAAGACGTCGCAACCACCGACCCACGAGGCGCAAGAAGAATCAGAGTAATTCGCCTCTTACAACACGGTGCTATTCATCTAAAGCCTGAAGAGCGGCGCTGTATGGACCGGCTCGAACGCAATATTGCAGGTTTTGAACAATTGGTAGAAACGATCATGGAGAAATCCGAAGGGACATTTAACGAAGCTCAACAAGCCCTGGTAATCAGGTTCCTCGACAAACGTGGTTACGAAGTCAATACCCCGGAACTCCGACCGAGAGTAATTTCTGCTGCAGGCGTTTTAGGCGCAGAATTAGGCTATATCACACCTGCTGAAATACCAAAGATGGCTCCTGGCATTATGGTTTCTGATACCGAAGTTGATTCAATTATAACCGAGCTCAAACGCTTATCACAACAATTTGGCACCCCTCAAGCCGAAAAAACCCAAGACGTAGATGAAGAATTAGCAGAATCGGTTGCTGATGCATCTGACCGGGTGGACGCTGCAAGAAAGCGATTGGACGGCGTCGACGACTTATTGGCTCGATTAAAAGTCACAAAGTGAGTTCAAAACTCACCTCGATGCATAGAAACCTTGGATGACCTTGGTAACCGTTTCGATATCGTTAATCGAACGGTTGGATAAATCGGCAAGAATTTGCTCTCGTTGGCGAACATGTTGTTCAAATTGAGCAGGAGTTATCCCCGCAGCAGTACAAATGGTCTCTCTCATCTTTGAAGGAATCCCAGTCTCTTCTATCTGATCGGTCGAAGCATTATATTTCCATATAACATTGAGTCGAGGTTTATCCCCCTCCATACCTGCTACTTCAGCAACTTCGATGATCTTTCTTGCAGTTTTCCCATTTACATGGAGTCTTGCTTGGATGATAATAAGATCCAATCCTGTGAGCATAATCGGTGGCACATTCATCGGCGGATTTATCATCCTAGTGATTGTTTCTTGGCCGGAATTTGCGTGCAGTGAACCGAAAGAACCGTCGTGGCCAGTATTCATTGCTGTTAGTAAAGTTGCAGCCTCACTACCTCTTACCTCTCCAACAATAATTCGATCAGGTCTCATTCTCAATGATGATTTTAAACAATCATTCATGTCGACCTCAGGAGTACCATCTGGTCGCTCACGCCGAGTTTCCATTCTGAGCCAGTGATCGTGATAAACCTGTAATTCAGCAGTATCTTCTACAGTAAGTAGGCGTTTTGACCAAGGGATAAACATTCCAAGGCAATTGAGAGTTGTGGTTTTACCAGAACCTGTTCCTCCAGCGATAACGAAATTCGCTGGACGGCTGTCAAGCCCTTCGATCCAAACCCACATCATTGCTGCAAGACGTAGGTTCACGGTTCCGAATTGAATCAAATTTATCATAGTTAGTGGATCTTCCATGAATTTTCTGATGGTCAAGGTCGGCCCATCAGGAGAAACCGGTGGAATCGTCCCATTCACACGCGAGCCATCGGGCAGACGGCCATCGAAAATCGGGACCAATCCTGGTCCATCACCAAGTGGAACCGCTGTGAATGCGGCGATATTACGAGCGATTTCAAGGCCCTGCTCATCATCGACCCATACATTTGTTCGACACATTCCATGCTCTCGATGAGCCACTTTTACACATTGTGCCCCACCGTTATACATCACTTCTTCAAGTTGGTCGTCATCGAAAAGAACCGCTAAATTCCCATAGGGGTTTGGTTCAACTTCACCATCAACATGGTACATCGGTGCAGGATGGGTAGGTTCTGTGTAAATCGTAACCCTACCGTATTGGTCTATTATTTCTTCCATTTTTTTAGCCTCCAATAATCAATACCATCACGTGGTATATGGACATCGAAATTGCCATCCAAATTGGTGCCCACCATAATGAATGACGTAATCTTCCTAGCATTCGTCCACCAACCGATACTGCGATAAATGAAGCAGCACCGAAAAAGTAGATAAAAGATTTGTTGAATCCGTCCAATTGGTAACCGGCTGCATGTGGTGCGAAGAGACCTACGATAAATGCGATTAAAAACGGCAAGCCCAAAGAAACGAAAAGCATAATCAAGACAGAACGTCCCATCAAATCGGTCTCTCTGAGATTCATTAAATCGTTCAATCTTTCATAATCTCGAGATAAACTTGCAAGGATTTCCTTAAGAGGAGCATCATTTTCTATAGCGGTAGCGAGCAAATGCATTACCCTTTGGACCTGACTTGATCTTGTCTTGGTTGCAAAATTTGCAAGTGCTGCATCGAAGGATGACGAATGACTTTCAGCCATAGCCTCTCGTAATAACTTCCCCAATACGCCAGTATTTCGATCCGCTTCAGCCATCATCGCTTGTTGTAAACCGAGTCCGGCACCCAGAGAGTCCGATAAAGCTTCGAGCATAGCTGGGAGATCATTCTCGATTTTTCGCCTGCGGCCTCTCTCGATAATCGGGGGTACACCGCCCGCTGCACAAGCGACGCCAAAAGTGAATAAGAAAAGAATTAGTGGTTGATTTCGGAACATTTCGAGAATACTGAATATCATCTAATCACCTCACAATCCTGGATCTTTAGTATGAGCCTTTATTCCTGTCATCGCCATACCAGCCGCCGTAATTACCAATCCAATATTCACGATTGACGTCATGAGCCCCTGGTCGATAGTTCCGAATAATTCTTCAGCACCAGCCATCAATTGTGGAGCAATTCCAACAATAGATAAGATGATTGGGCCTATCATTCCAATCGATAATAGAGTTTCGGGAACTCCACCTAAATCTTCAATATATGCCTTCACTTTTTCTGTGCGCTTCTCTTCCATCCTTGCACCTTGCTTTCGCAAAGTATCAATGATGTCGGTATTCTGGGTAACGTTATTAATCATGGTATTGATGACTCTTTTATAACCATCATCGTCAGCTTTCCTGTGTAAATCTCGTAATTCCTTTTCGAGTGAACGCCCTTTATTAATTCCGATCATTAGTGAATCGAAATCTTCGGAAATCACTCCGTAACCACCTTGGGCAATGCTATGAATAGTAGCTTCAAGACCTACACCTGACCCCAGCAAGACATCCATTGTCCTAATCACGTATAGTGATTCCCGGGCTTCTTCTACAGCTCGCATTTTGGTCACCTAATTTGCTTGTTCAACGGATATCTTCAATGAATTCGAAGTGGTATTGGTTTTCGGTACCATCATATTCCATATGGGAGAATACCACTTTAACATCTCTTTCTTCGAATGGATCGTGAATATATGGTTGACCTGAACGGAACATTTTTAAAATTTCTTTGTACTCATCGAGGGTCATTTCGCCCTTAACGGTATAAATTGCTGATTCTGCACCTTCATCGACCAAGTCATCACCTTCACCGCCATGTAGAACGGTTCTGGTCATTCTCCTGGAAATTATTACGCTAATATCTGCGTTAGAAAGTCTTAGCCAATCAGCACTCGAAGTACCGCTCGCTGGTCGAATGAATAAATCTGTTCCTGCCATAAGGTCTCACCTGTATGCTGAGGAGGAAACAACTCGGACTTGAACCTATTGGGACAAATCTTCTCAAACAGTTCGCTTGAACCAGCCGAATCTGGGCTCGTGAACCGAACCTTGGTCCGACAACTCATCGAGTGCTGCTTCAGCCGCTTCGCGATCGTGACCTCGTGCAGCTGCATTTGATAGCAGTGCATCGAAATCAACTCCGTCTCCTTGGTCTAATCTATCGATTAATCCCATCAATACCTCTTTCAAATCAACCGTATTTGTTGAGGATTCAACATTTGAAATAATCGAGGTTTGTTGATTAGATTCAGTTGGAGGTTTCGGTGACGGAGTTCTTCCTTCTGCGATATCAAGAACCTGCATTATATTCAGTCTGAAGGTTTCTAAATCGATCTCTCCGTAATGGGTATTTGCCAATAATAGCCCCTGAATCAAATGTTCAGGAATACCACCTTCTCGCATTGCTTCAGGTGTTTTCTCGAGGGATGTTGATTTTTGTTGGAAATCGATTCGATTCAATAATCCATCGGCTGAGGCTACCAGCCAATCCCTATAGACCGAAGGGCTAATCTCCGCTGCCTCTTCGGGACGAAGGCTGGTATAAATCGATCCTTCCTCGGTTTGAAAAAATTTCGCTTTGGCCACCATCATCAACATCAGAGTTTCACCTTCTTCGACTTTACGAGCCCATTGCACTACTAATTCACGCATGGTTTCCGATGCGTAATCACCAACAGAAAAATAATGTAAGCCCGAAGGATCTCGAAGTTGACCTTGCCAAAGTGTTGAACCGCTTGAGGTTTCACGAGGCTCCAATCTTTCGATCAAGCCAGCTACTACCAATCGATTCACTTTGGCACCGAGTTTTGTGATTACGAATAATGGATCAAATTCCCCTGAACCTTGTTCGCTCAAACTAGAATCGCCGAATTCAGAGGCTAACATATGCCATGCTGGTTGGCGCCGTGCTCTTGGTGCTGATTGCATTATTCCACCCCCCACTTGGCTCTCAATTCGGTAGCGACCAAAGCCGAATCCGATTCGATCATGCTGACATCATCAGCTAGAAGCATTGCACCGTTATCGTCGACAAGACTGCGACCGACGGCAGAACATTGTCGGCCTAGGAATTGTTCTCGGATAGATTGTACGAATTCAACCTGTCCTTTTTCAGAGATTGTTGATTCGATTTGTTGTTCATTCAGCCCTAACAATTGTTCCGTCGATGCTTTATTGACGAATAATGAAACTGTAGAACGGCCATCATCGAGGACAAAGCGCATACGAACATCGGTATTTCCATCTTGTTCACCATGATTGAAACATGCACCATCTCGCAGGACTCTACGACATTCTGGACATCGCTTGATGATGCCGGAATCTTCACGAACCGAAACGATTGTACCACTAGTTTGAATTCCGACTCGACTCGGTCCTGAAACCAAATCGCTCAAATCAACCTCTACGATATTATTGGCTAAATCAATTTCATCGCCCCAAGGAGATCCAGCCATTACTTCGATTTGTGAAGCATCGTCGATTGTAATATCCGGCACACCTTGCCAAGCCCTTACCCTAGCGGATCGGACTCGAACCGTTACCGGTAATGCATTGATATCAAATGGCGGTTCGCTCCAAATACTGGAGCGGCAACGGCCAGTAGGATCTGCTACATCGCCCGACCAAACGCTCTTTTCCTCACCATCTTTGCCAGTAAATGTTCGCTTGATCATCTTCTGAAATTCGATTACGATGTCAACATCTCTTGCTCCATCACGCAGGTCTTCGACCTTGCACATGCTGGTAGCGACCAAATCATCTGCCGATGCAAAATTAGAATCGTGGAATACCTCGATTTTTGTTCCGGAACCAAAATTGAGTTCTGGTGTATCTCGAAAACATCGGACTTGGGAATTCTCAATTTTGAGCAACGAGCCGATTTCATGATTGAATGGCTCCCATGAAAGAAAGCCGATCGCACCTGTATCATCGGCGAGTCGACCTCTTACCACATCGATAGACCCTGTACCATCCTTGCGGTGAATCTTATCTTCCCGGCTGGTCAATAAACGACCGACGATGGTAACAGTCCCTTCGTTCTTGATCGAACCGATGTCGACTGGCTCACCTGGCGTGCTCACGCTTCTTGTACCTTCACGCAAGATGATGACGGCACTAGATTGGTTGATATTGAGGCTCATCTTACCTTGATATTCATTGACTGAAACACCTTCTAAGCGAACGATTGCCCCAGGGGTCAAGTTAGGACTATTGCCCCAATCTTTGAATTGCCAGCGATCACTTTCGCCACCCTCTGCCCATGGCATGTCTTCTAGCAGGCCATATGGAACGGTTTTCTCATCGCCTCGAACCATTGTTGTTCGAGCATTATGGGTGATGATTTCAACCTCGATTTCGACATTTTTGTCATCGGCTGATAATTCGCTCAACCTCTCTACCTTTTTCACGGGTATAGATTGGCGTTGAATCGAGGATGAGGATTGACTTGTAGAACCTCCACTCGAAGGTGCAGAATCGCCCTGGAATCTTCTCAAGACCGCTCTAATAGCATCAGCAGGTGGGATCAAGAAGTCCTTTTCGTAGCGGATGAATGCATCAACAATTTTGTCGGGGTCTGCATCTGGTACTTGTTTCAGAACTTCTTGTACCTGAATATCGTATTCTGTGCTCATTCATCCCACCTCGACAGGTATGATTGTTTGATCTGCCCGTCGAACGACGGGTGTTGGGGCTCTCGTGCTGGTTGGTTGGTTCTGGACACTCCCTTTCACCTCGGTGGAACCCGTTGTCGGATACGACGGTTCATGAAGACATCGGCGGCCTCAGCACGAAAAGTGAAAGTAAAGTCAGTCTTTACGCAGGATTGATTCTAAGTCCATCCATGAATAAAATATCAGGTATGTGAAGTGACCCAGTCGTCGAATCAGAACGATCACCTAGGATAACGCGCCCGGTAAATGCCTTCGCCAAGTTTCCAGAAAAACCAGCTTGGGATAATGCTCCGATAACCTCGCCGTTTTCGACTTTGAGAATAGCCGATGTTGTAACAGAGAAATCACCACTGGTTGGATTTGCCGTATGTGCACCCATCACGCTATGAACGATGTAGCCCGAATCCATCTCTTCGATCAAACGTTCTCGACTCATCGTAGTTTTGGAAGATGACAAAATAAGGTCACTAGTGCTACATCCAGGTGGCGAGGTATGACCACCACGAGAGGCTGATCCTGTCGACATTGCTTGATCGATTCTGCCTTCAGAAACCTCCTTTGCAGCCGATCTAGTCGACCATAATTGACCTTTTAATTTGCCATTTTCCACCAATGTTTGCCGCCTGGTTGGGATGCCTTCATCGTCTCTGGACCCTGATGCGAGACCACCTTCCATTCGACCATCGTCGACCAAATTGAGATGATCCGCCATAACCGATTGCCCCATCATACCTGACCAAAACGATTCACCACGAACCAATCTTTCGCCTGTTACCGCGGCTGGTACGACGACAGAGAAGAGTGGGGTAACGCCGTTATTTGTCATCAAAACCGGGCAGTCCTCTGTATCTCCCCCTGAGATTTGTTCACGGGTTACCTGAGCCCAGTGAACCGCTTTTTCGACCGAGGAGTCCAAGTTTTTCAATTCAAATCTTGAGGTGTCACCTTCGTAAGAAGATGTCATCAATCCATCCTCATCTATCGAGAGCTGAACCCCAACCCCATGGCTGGTTCTCGAACCCCCTGCCTCGATGCCTGAGCTGGTGATAATAGCACCTACACCGGCGCTAATTCCAATGCCTCCTCCGATGATAGATGCTCTTGAATCTAATTCAGTTGCTTTTGCAAGTAACTGGTCACCTTGTTCTAATAACATCTCTGAATCAATGTTGAGCAATTCTTTATCAAACATTCCTTCGACCTTAACGGCATCTTGATTTGCGGGCAGGTTAAACCCTTTGATCGAAGGTGATTTCCTTGCGATAGACAGCGCTTGAGCAACCGCTTTCTCGGAATTACCAATATCTACTAAATGGGCATAGCCATAACGGCCATTCTCAACCACTCTGATTCCAAATCCGCCGTCTCCTCCGCCAGATGCCATCGCTATTTTTCCGGCTTCAAAATCTAAAGAATGACCATATCCTTGGGTTGCATATACTTCCCATTGAGTGACATTTGCTTTTTCACAAACTTGGCCAATCTTATTTGCCGAATTCATCAAACGTTCTAATGCATCATCTGGAATCATGATCATCCCACCAATGCTTCACTAATTCTCATCAGAGGACCACCGTCTCCAACCGGCACGGTTTGTCCTTTTCCACAGAATCCTGGTGCAGCCAATTTTGAGTCTTTGGTTAAACCGTCTACATTTTTAAGAATCTCCAAAGTCATGCCGCTAATACTCACATCCTTGACTGGACGAGTCAGCGAACCATGTTCGATCATCCAAGCTTCTTGAGCTGCAAATTGGAATGACCCACGGCCGGTGTCAACTTGGCCACCACGGCTACCGCAAGCATAAATTCCGAATTCGACGTCTTCGATCAACTCATCCAAATCACGAAACGAACCACCCATGATGACGGTGTTTGACATTCTCACCAGCGGATGATGTAAACCATCTTGGGCCCGAGCACCCCCGTTTGGTTCGATTCCGAAACGGTGAGCGGTTTCTCTATGATTCAAATATTCGGTAAGCACACCGTTTACGATCAGGCGTTTTGGTCTTGTATCCACGCCTTCATCATCTATTGGATAGCAGCCATAACCACCTCTCATCTGTGGGTCATCGACTACCGTGCAAATATCTGAACCTATTTTTTGACCAAGTTTACCTTCTAGGCAAGAATCTCCTGCTTGAACTAAATCAGCCTCGCAAGGATGACCTAATGCCTCGTGGATGTAGACTCCGGTCAAATCCCTATCCGATACTAAAGTCATCTTCCCTGATGGTGCTCGTTCTGCTCCAAGCAGGCGTAGAACCGAGGTTCGGGCGTCTCGACCCATCTGGCCGAGGTCTGCGGATTCGATTTGCTCCAATCCTCCTTCGCCTCCATGGCGGAAGCGATATGAAACTACTTCTGAGTCTTCTCGGGCAGTTACCATTCCATTGATCAAACTACGCTGAAAAGACCAAGTTCGGTCCATTCCTTCAGTCGATAATAACTCGGTGTGAATGTGTTCATCGGACCAGCCGGTCGATGTCGAGATGACTTTTTCATGATCTCTTGCTTCAATATCGATTGCTGTCATCATTTCGATTCGGGTTTCCAAATCGGTATTACGAACGTCTTTTTGGCTTTTCCAATGAATTTCATCCTGAATAATGGGAACCTCTGCTAACTCGACTGGCAAATCTTTGGAAGAACGTCTTGCGCCAACCGCTTTTGCCAATTTAAGCGTCGACTCAATTTGAGCGCTCAGAGAGTTGATGTCGCTTGTAGAATGCACGCCCCAAGCACCATCAGCCAAAATTCTCAGGGTGACCCCAACCTGTTGACCTGGAATCGCTCGCTCAAGTTTTCCATCCTTTAATGATGCAGAATTTGTGATCTCACTAACCAGTCTCACATCTGCATATTCAGCACCAAGAGAAGTTGCTAAGTCTAAAGCAGTGGAAATTTTGTTGTGGTCGAGTAACCTGCCACAATCCCTGAGGGTATCATCTAGCCTAGTAACATCTACTACCATGAACGGACGCTGACCGAGGTGGGTATTCAACCTACCCAAAGATTACCTAATATCGGCAAGATGAATCAATCCGATCGCATCGTTTTCATCCGCGGTTTCTGGCAAGCCCAATCTCGAAGGTTCGAATAAAATTGAAGAGGGTTTTGAAGGCAGTAGTTGGAATTTCATCATATTGCAAATTTTTTGGGCCTCGGCACTGCTTTCTTGGGTTAAATCGACAAGCCACGCTTGTGAATCTCCAGTGGTTAAGCCGACCTTTGAGAAGGCATGGCTAACATGATGAGTACCTGCAACCAAGCGCATGAATTCACCATCGATTCCGGTCGATTTCATCATATTTCGATCTCGGTTTCGATTTAATACTTCAAAAGCAACCGCAACATGGAATTTACCAGCTAAAACATCGCCAGAAAGTAGCACCCAAGATTCATTGGGCCGACGGCTGAGCCAATTTGCGACAAAATCCCTCTCATTTTTGATTGGGTTTGAGAATTTTACTCGCCAACATGAGAATTCCTTCGTCGGCATCGATTTGGTCCAACAGACCCGACTTATTGAATCAAACCCGCTCACTTGGTAATGGTTCATCATCAGACCGGGGCTTTTTTGTCACCGATTTACGGGTTAACTTGTTGACTTCATCGAGGATGCGTTCAACCAGTAGTGGACCCCAACCTCGCCTCGATTTTAACGACTCCAATTCCTTATGGCTGAGTGCCAATAAATCCGCAGGCGTACGAACACCGATCTTTGAGAGGGTTCTGGCTCTGGTTCGGCCAATATTTTTGACCTGAATCAATTGCAGTAGATCTTCTTTGCAACCGGCTCTAACCCTTCTAGCAACCAAATCTATGAAACCAGCTAAATCGGCAACATAACCTAGATGTTCATCGGCGAATACATCGTCCCTCAACAAGACTTCACGAGCGGCAACCAATAGCCATCCCATCAAATTAACACGGGTGTGAACATCACCTGGACTCACTCCAATGGTCTTCTCTATAGAACGAAGGTCACTTTCTTCGTACCACTCTTCAATACACCATGCGCTCTTGACCAATCCCAAGGCTCGTTCTTCCAAAGGGGATTCTACCAAGAGGTCATCTTCGTGAATGGCAGCTTTTTTATTGAGATCACTACCAAATACTAATTCGGATGCTTTAGCGTAAAATGGTAAAAAATCTGGAGTTGCAGTAATCAGGTGGCAAATCCCAAATTCAGTAACTGGTAAATCCCTCCTAACCAGCCTCCTTACCGCTCGCCTCAAGCCTGAAATCATAACATCAGCCGAAAGCGGGTCGATCATCAATTGGGCAATTCTCTCACCCATGGCTGTGGCTTCATATCGGTTTTCGACAGATTCACCGAGCAGGGTTTGTGTTTCGGTAGGTGCTATATTTGATGCTCGTTGAAATCCGAAGGTTGCCTCCCTCGGTTCTAACCTCGATTTTCTAGTTCCGCCCAAGGATACACCGCTTGCACTTAGAGCAGAATCGAGCCAAGCGGGGGTCTCATCATCCCATGATTCGGTCATTGAATGCTGTTCAGTACGTCGAATAAATCGCTTTGAAACCAACCAACTTAACATTTTGTCAATCGTTTCTTGTAAGTAACCTTGGGGCTGAGTATGGCCGAGATAAGTACTAGCGAAAAAAGCACCGATATCACCTCTTTGGAGCAAGCCACCGGTTGCAATCCCCGCCAATAGGTGGAACCTCATCGCTGGTTCTGATGCTAATTTTGAACTGATATCCTCGACCGGACCATGGATGTAACGGTCGGCGATCTCATCGGCTAATTCACGGGGGTCGCCACCTTTGCACGCTAACCAAGCCTCTCCTTTTGGGTCGTATCGGGGCCGACCCGCCCTACCCATCATCTGCCTGACCTCCATCACCGAAAGATAGCGACTCATGCCATCGGAATATCTTTTGAGATCTCTGACCAAGACCCTGCGAGCTGGTAAATTCACCCCTGCAGCCAATGTCGGAGTCGCGCATAAGCAATGGAGTAATCTCTGTTTGAATGCGTCCTCGATCAGTGACCTTTGTTGAGGTCTGAGACCAGCATGGTGGAAAGCAACACCCCCTTTTACAGCATCAGCTAGGTTATCACCCATAGTTGAGTTCGAATTCCCTTTAAGTTTATCAGATAATTCTTTCAGTTTTAATAGAGAACCTGGGTTGGATTTTTGTAATAATTTTTGCATTCTTTGCCCGAGTTTTTTGGCTTCAGATTCGGCTGACCTTCGAATGCTAACAAATACCAATAATTGCCCTTCTTGTTCGTGGACATCCTTGAGTGCAGCCCAAGCAACGTGGCTCTTTGGACCATCTAATCTACGCGGCGGATTTAGTTTGGAGGTTAGTTCGGTTTCGTTTTGTTGAATCGCTCTTGGTTCTAAGTCGAGTTCGGCCAATGTCGATGACTCCAAACTTACCGGCCTCCAATCCGATACGATCAATTCTGAATCGAGCCAATCAGCCAAGTCATCACTATTTCCGACAGTAGCTGATAAGGTGATGATTTGAGCACCTGGTCGGAGATTTCTAATCCTTGTCAGGTTTATCTCCATCGTTGGACCGCGATGACTATCGTTCAACAGATGAAACTCATCGGCGACTACAACGCTTGTCCGTCCGATTATCTCTGGTTTTGAACGCATCAATGAATCCAATTTTTCGCTGGTGCAAACCAAAATATCGCAGTCGTCTATTTTTTTTGCCTCACCAGGAGCATCGCCGATGCCCAAGCCAACCTTGAGTCCAAGAGCATCGCCTAACTCGACCAATTCTTGCTGTTTTTCACTCGCTAATGCTTTGAGTGGAACTATGTAAATCGCCCTTGAACCCTTATCGGTTTGCAATAAGGTCCTAGCGATTGCCAAATATGCAACCAAACTCTTGCCGCTGGCTGTAGGAATGCAGAGCATAGTATTCCGCCCAGCCAAAATCGCCGGCATCGCTTCCGCCTGCGGCGGGTGGAGCACATCGATTCCCCATTTGTCAGATACGAACCCCACCAAATCGGGAGGCAGGTCCAACGCTGCTAAGTTGCGTTCATACCCACCCATGAGACCGAGTGGTGGTCAACAGTCCAAAAGGTAACCCCTTGAGTAGGCGACATGCTCAAGGGGTAGGCCTGCCTGTGCAGACAACATGAGCGAAGAGAACATGGTCGTGGAAGAGAGGCTCTCCATCTTTGATGATGAACCGGATTTGAACGATTGGTTTGAAGTAATCTGCGGTTCAATTATGTCGATTATTGGTATATTTCAATTGGTCGCACCGGGTGATTTGGTCGACCCAGATGTAATGCGCTGGTTCGCGGCTTCGGTTGCAATCGCTGGATTGATGTGGGCTGCACACGGCTTGAAGGATATGGCTATCAAGGAGATTCGAAAATCGATCGTAATGCTTGAACTCGGTTCACGCCAAGGCAGTATCGACCACGGCTTGATTCGAGATGTGATTCTCAACCCTTCAGCATATACCGAATTCTTGGTCAAAGAATACGAAACCGCATTCGAGGACGGAGTTCTAACCGACAAAGAATTAGCAGAACTAAAAACTATCCAAACTGCGTTGGGCATTAGCGATGAAGAAGCAGCAACCCTAGCAGTTGCTGGAGCGATTCGCTCCGCCCTTGCTGATGGCAAAGTCACCGATGATGAATCGAAAATGATCGATGACGCAGCAAAGGCAGCAGGACTATCGAAGAAAAAGCGTTCATTGATAACCAAGGCCTTGGATTCTGGTGACGTGGACGAAGATGTAAAATCACTGCTCGAATCATTGGACGAATCCGATGAATGAGCAATATCAACTCCAAAGATTGTTTGCCGCTATTTCCATCACTAGCTTTTTGGCTTTTAATCGGCGTTTGTTTTCTAACCAAATTGCGAATAAACTGATACCGATTCCCACCATTACCCATATGTGTTGATTCTCAACCAGTGAATCGACCGGTTGAATAGCAGAACTGCTTACCATCCGAGCAGAGTTGAGTTCTCCATCGGATTTCACCAAAATATCAATTTTATCAACTCCACAATTTGTGCAGAGTGAAATAACTAATGTTGAGGGGTACAATTCATCTTGGAATCCTCGCCACCGACCTTCAGAAATATCGGCTGGTTTAGTTGCCCAAGCAGGGTCCTGAACAACACTTATGCCGGTTGAAGACACCATTTCCATCCTCAGATGGACAACATTCGAGGTCGGTAATTCTTCTACTACCATCAAACCTTCAAGTAAAATTAAATCGATCAGAATAGTCCTCGTTGCCAATAATGCAAATGTACTTGAATGGTCGTCTAATAATTCTCCTCCGGCATTGGTTCCGCCTTTGTCGGCTATTTTTGAAAATACCAATTTACCTATGTCTACTGAATCCAATGCCGGAATGTGCAATTGAAATCGGCCGTCATCGAGAGGATATGCTGCATCGACCTCCAATCTTAAGCGTAAGGTATCTCCGTCTAACATCCCTAATGATGAACCGACATGCTGGGCTCTTGATGATGCTGGAGTTCCAGGATGAGATGCGTGCCAAAGTTGGTCAAGTCTTTGATCGATCAATTGATCAAGGTTCAATTCATCACTCGCTTGAGTTTCTCCTGCCATAGCCCAAACCGGAGATACAACACCTCCAACCAATAAGATGAGCACTCCGGGGACCAAAAGTCCATATCTGATCGGATTTGAAGTGCTATCTTGTCTTACCTCGATTGCTAGACCCATCATTATTGCAATCGATAACACCAACACCATGCCCCCAGCAGCAGCATTGAGTTCTACTTTTTGCGACTCATCTCCAGCCATCCCAAACCCGGAAGGATAAGTTGCATCGCCATCAAATTGTGTGGGATCGGTCGGACCTATGCCCTCAACAGCCAATATCCCAGCCCATTGATAAGGTTGGAAAGCGTTCAATTTTCCACCGATACATAGGGTGTGTGTACCGGTCGGCAATGCTCGCCATTGCCAGGTTAGGCGTAATTCTTCATCGCTTGAAGTAGTTATCAGTTCAGGGGTCGGGGCCAGACGTCGATCTGGTAAAATCAAATCCGGCTGTCCGTGTGATTGTTCAATTTCAGCCGGAACGACCTCCCAGAAAAAGGTCGCTCGCATAACCTCGTGCTCTACAATTTCAAAACTCCAACAATCTCGGTCGTCCTCCAATAAGGCTCCTTTGTGATTTACATCGAATTCGGTTTGAACCGGTGCTGAATCTGATGAAGGTTCATCGACATCTCTCAAACTCAAATTTTCCGACCAAATAATATCGAGTTTCATGAATGATGCACCGCGTAAATATAACTCCCAAGTCCCTGGCCTCTCGACATCGAATTCCAATAATATCTTTAGTTTTTCATCGGGCCATAAGAGACGGTCGCCTTCTAGGTTTAGTGGTTCGTCCTCCACTCTATAGGCGCCGTCGATGCCGTCGACTGGATTTTGGTCACCTTCAAACTCTATTTCGGTAATCGCTTGATCTACAATAATTGTGACCTTTGCATCCGGTCTTGTCAATCCAGCAAAATCGTCTTGATATCTCAAATCGATTTGTAATTCTTTTATCCGATCTGGAATCAATGCCAAATCGGTTTGCTCGGGGAACATCGGCAATTCGACCAAGACCCGGCTGGGAGACAATGGAGATGCTTGAGTTATTGACCCAGATACGACGTCTGCTCCAACTTGAAAGCGGGTGAGTGAGCAATCATCTGCTGACTCACAAGAAAACCATAATTCTCCACCGTCAGTACTCGAATCTAGTCCAGCGTTGACTAAAGGCGCAAAACTTAGCAGCAACACGGAGAGCACTGCTATCATCTTCGCCATATTAGATGACGCTTGGAACGAGGTAATCACTTTGACCCATCCATGGGTTTGTCGATCAGAGGTGCTTTACAAGTTTTGCACATATATTTCCCCCGACCTCTTTTCTGGCGGGGGTACTCCTTGGCGCATTTTGGGCAAATCCACAACCAAGATGCTCTATTTAGACGTAATTCCTCTGTGAATTTTCCGCCTAATTTTCCGGATTTTTTTGATGGCCAAAGATTTTCGAGCGATCTGAAGGTCGAGTTATGTGGTAAAAAACCAAGTGCGTGAATGAATTCATGATGTAAAACCCAAGCCGCGTAAGCTTGCCATTTCTCAGTAAATAATTGTGGGTGTAAATCGATAACTTCCACATCTGAAACACTGACCGGTTTTAGAATTCCCTTTTTCCATCTCGTGACACCATGACGTTGAGTAGCACTCTTTCTCAACACTCCTAAATCAATTGAACTCAATGAAGTAAGTTGGTCATCACTCCAAACTCCAATGCCGTACATCACCTCGATGACCAACTCCCTCAAGTCGTCGAGAAGTTGGGATTGGGTAGTGGATGGCTTTACCATTCAAGACCACCGGTGAAAGGCAGGATGTCCTTCTTTTACCGCAACGAATAATCCTGTTCCGGTTGCACAAACCTTACCTGCAGCTGTCATCGTTAATGCAATGGTTGCCCTATCATCGCAAATGTCCTCGACCTTTCCTACTATGTGCAATTGCTCACCCAATGGGGTAGGTCTGCGAAGCTTAACCGAATAAGAGGCGGTGACTGTGCACGGTGGTTCATCCATCGAATGTCGATCCATCAAAGCTACCGCTGCGGTCCAATTTCCATGACAATCTAATAGAGTGCCAATAATTCCACCATTTATCATTCCGGGGAATGCTTGGTGTTCATGTGAAGGTGTGAAAAATAATTCCAATCCCTCTTCACACCGAGTTGAGTCTATTCGTAGTCCCTTTGAATTCGCAGGGCCACAGCCAAAACAAATCGAGGTCGGTGCAAATTCTCGTTGAACTCCTTGTCGCATCGGTTTAATCCATTGCAAAGGGGTTGATTTCAATTGTGTTGACCCAGCACCTTGATGACCATGTTCTCGATGGCATATCATGGGTCGGAAGAAGCGCACCGTGAGGGTCGCACACGAACTTCCAAAATCCCGTCGCAAATCTATTGCTAAGGCCCTAGAAGAACATACTTCAGAAACCAAAGAAGAGTGGGACCGAGGTTCTGAATGGAAGGAAATCAGGTTCTTTCGGAAACGGGTTAAAGTCGGCGAAATGAGAACTATAATGATGCCAATCACTGTTTTCCACGGAACAAGACCTGGGCCCGTCATAACTATCATCGGTGGTACCCACGGCGATGAATTGACTGGGCCAAGCGCTTGTACCAACCTTTTATCGAATACATTTACTGGTTTAGGAGGGGCTCTCGACCCCCAAACTATGGCTGGAACCGTCCGAATCGTCCCCGTGCTTAATCTCCCGGGATATCGTATGAAGTCGAGATATTTCCCCGATGGAAGAGATCTCAATCGAGCATTTCCTGGACGAGCCAAAGGAAATACTACCTCGAGGGTTGCCGTTACTGTCAACAAACATTTGATCGAAGGTTCGGATGTGATTATCGATCTACATAGTGCTGCTCAAGGGCGTTCGAATATGCCACAAATCCGAGCTGATTTAACCCACCCAGAATCACATTTACTAGCCAAGGCCTTCGGGATTGAGATCGTACTCGATAGCCGGCCGCCAAAGGGGAGCCTTCGGCGATGTGCCAATGGCAAGGATATCGCAACGGTAACCTATGAGGGCGGAGGCGCAAATTGGCTTGACCAAAGTGCAGTAAAAGTCGCAGTGCATGGTTGTCTGAATGTATTGAGATCGTTAAAGGTAATTCCAAATAATCCAAGTCGACCAAAATTCCGACTCAAAGCCGCAGGCTCGACTTGGCTAAGAGCAGGCGAAGGTGGCCTGCTCGACATGTTCGTATCACCTGGTAGTTTGGTAACTCGCGGCGATATCATTGCGACAATATCGGATCCTGGTACACCGGGATTATCTGTAGATATCGTCGCACCTGAAGACGGTTTGATGATTTGCACCGCAACTAATCCCTTCGTTGCAGCAGGAATGCCAGTCGGTCATTTTCTACCGGTCACAAAGCACATGGATTTGCTCCTGGGTCAAATCGATGACCGTAATTGCCTCATAGTCAATGGCAGTCAAGGCCAACCGATCTGGCGAGAAGAAGATGTAGAATTGGTCGAAATAGAAGTTGAGGGCGAGTGGTCTAGTGGCTCGGTTGATGCCGAATGGAACGAGGTCAATGCTGAAGAATCCGAGCAAGAAGAAGCCGAAAGTTGAACCTAGTACATCGCGTGATACTGGGCAACTGCGGCGTGAATTTCATCGTCTTCCATATTTCGAGGCTGGCTTTTTGCAATCTCAAATAAATGAGATACCAATTCGTCTTCCACATGAATTTCGTTTTGCTCCAACCACCAAATAATATTTGACTTACCTGACATATGTCCAATTCGGATAATTTGCTCCATTCCAAAATCACCTGCAGGAACTCCAGAGTAAACTCGGTCAGCAAGCCACATGTCACCCTTGCGAATCGCTTTGATAACAGCACTAGCGTGAACACCGGTTCCGGTTTCGAATGCATCTTGACCAAAAACCGGATAGTTTCGAGGCAAAGGAACTTTGATGTACTCATTTGCCTTTTTCATGTAATCGCCCAATAAACTGAGGTCGTTATCGATTACTCCCATCAATGAAAGGTTGACCATAGTTTGGTCAATCGGCGCATTTCCTGCTCTTTCGCCTACACCGAGTGCCGTTCCATGAATTACATCTGCACCAGCTTCTACCGCCGCTATATTATTTGCAACGCCCAATCCACGGTCTTGGTGACCGTGCCAATTAACCTCGATTTCTCGACGTTGATATCCGCCATCTTTGATGACTTCTTCATCGATGAAAGAGAGTAATTGCTTCACTCCATTTGGAGTAACGTGGCCGCAGGTATCACAAATACAAAGTCGTCTGACACCTAATTCCATCGCTCGATCATAGATTTGTTTAATATCTTCTGGTTTCGATCGAGTGGTATCCTCGGTTACGAACATGACTGGAACATCGTTTTCAACTGCAAATCCCACCGCTTTTTCCATGGTTGATAGTAATTTATCCATGGTCCAACCTTCGGTGAATTGGCGAATTGGCGATGTGCCTAAAAATGCGCTAGCCTGGATTGGCACCCCATGCTTTTCTTGTAATTTAACCAGAGGTTCAATATCTCCCATCAAGGTTCTAACCGCCGCACCAGGGCTAATTTTGTAATTGTTTTCGACGATGTGGCTCATCATTTTATCGATATGATTAATGTGAAATGGCCCTGCACCTGGCAAACCTAAATCGACTTTTTGAATAGATAATTTCTCCATAAAGTCTAGCAATTCGATCTTTTGTTCAATCGTTGGATTCAATGCACTTGGGGATTGTAATCCATCGCGCAGTGTTTCATCATCGAACCAAACCCCATGAGGATGATTCGAAGCAACGCGTGAATACTCATAATCTACTAGATTCCAATCATAAATTAGGTTTTTTTCATCCATATTAATAATCACCTACCGTATGAGAGTCGACGCTCCCCATTAGGGCAGATGAGCGGTCAGCCTTTGAACCCGTCGGAGGTAAAGCAGTTCACTCTTCCTCTTCGGATTTTACCTTCTCGGTTAGAATTTCTTCAGCCAATTCAGCTGGCATCCTGGCACTAAATATTAATTCATCTACGAAAGATTTCTTGTCCTTTGATCGTAATTCCATCACTCTGGTGCCCTTTGAAGCACGGCCAGAGGTCTGCTTTGTCTGGCTCGCAGATATTCGAATAACGATGCCCTTTCCGGATAATAAGAATAACTGGTCATCCAAATCAGGGATTTGGTGAACTCTAGAAATTTCATCACCTTCGTTTAGATTCATTGTCTTCACACCTTTTCCGCCTCGGCGGACTCGGCGGTAACCATCTCTCTTTCCATCAATGGTTGGGTCAGTCACCTCATCTCCATTCTCATCGAGCATTTTTCCGCTACCTAAAATGGTTCTTTTGCCCATTCCTTGCTTGGTTAAAGTCAATACATTGGTTGTTGAGAAATTTTCACTATCGGACAAGATCATTCCAGCGACTAAACCAGGTGAATCCATTTTGATACCTCGAACCCCAGTAGAAGCTCGACCTTGGGACCTTATCGAACTCAATTCGAATCTGCAAGCGCGACCATGAGAAGAAACAAGCACCACATCATCATCATCTGTGCCGACTCTGACTGTTACAAGTTCATCTTTCTCTCTAAGGTTAATCGCTTTCTTCCCATTGCGATTGATCTTGACATATTCTGATAAATTGCTCTTTTTGATTACGCCATTCCTGGTTGCAAATACTAGGAATCTTCCGGATGGGTCCTCGATCAAATCCTTGTCGATAGGAATTATAGACACGACTACTTCGTCATCCTTTAATCCTAAGATATTTCGGATGTGGCCGCCTCTACTCGTCCTCGACCCCATTGGTGTTTCCCAAGCTTTCAGGCCGTAAACGCGTCCTTCATTATATGGAATTTGTTCATCCCCATACTTTTTCATCGCCGCTCTATTGGTGAATACCAACAAACGGTCTTTAGAGAAACAGGTGATCAAAGTGGTTGGGAAGTCTTCATTCTTGGTTTGAACACCCTTCATCCCCTTTCCACCGCGGTTTTGCATCCTAAATGCTTCAGCTGGTAAGTGGCGAATGTAATTATCATTGGTCAAGGTGATCACAAGTGCTCTTTCCTCAATCAAATCTTCTCTATCCATCGAGAGTGGCATTGGGTCAACGTGAGTTCGGCGTTCGTCACCATGCTTCTCAACCAATTCTTCAAGTTCTCCAACAAGCATACTCAAACGACGGCGGCGAGATGCTAAGATGTCTTTGAGATCAGCGATTGTAACCTGTAATTCATCGAATTCTTTCTGAACTTTGTTGACATCTAGGCGAGATAATTGGTAAAGACGGCGCTCGGCTATCGCCTTGGCCTGAGGTTCTGTGAAATCAAAAGTAGATATTCCCGTAATTGAATCGACTCCAGTCAATACTCGTTCGAAGTGATCTTTGCTTTCCGAAGCTTTACCTGCTGCGATAACATCATCGATTCTATCTTGAGCTTTTACCAAGCCTTCGAGGATATGAGCTCTTGCTGCAGCCTTGTTCAAATTGAATTGGGTACGGCGTTCTATAACGCTCTCTCTGTGTCGAACGTGGGTGTGAATCATAACAGGAAGAGTCAACAGGACCGGCCTTCCGTCAATGATTCCCATCATATTTGCAGAATAGGATTCTTGCAATCGACTCGACTTGAATAATTGATTCAAAACCGCATGCGGGTCGGCATTATTTTTGACTTCGATCATAACCCGGATCCCTTCTTTAGACGATTCATCGCGAATATCTCGAATACCGATGACGACCTCTTTACTTACCAATTCAGCGATATGTTCGAGCATTGCGGCCTTTTTGACCTGATATGGAATCTCGTGAACGATGATTCTTTTACCATCTGAATCGTCTAAAACCTCACAGGTAGAGCGGATGTGGAATCGTCCATGGCCGGTAGCGTACATATCGTAAATACCGTCGATACCGTAAATCGTTGCCCCTGTAGGGAAATCTGGACCGCTGATATATTTCATGTACTCATCGATAGAAATTGTTGGCATTGCATCATCATCGCCACTCTCTTCTCCCTCTTCGATAATTCTGTCAACATGAAGTTTTACTGCTCCAGCGACTTCATTCAAATTGTGAGGTGGGATTCTTGTAGCCATTCCAACCGCGATTCCATCGCTTCCATTTAGCAATAAATTTGGCATTCGAGATGGTAAAACCGTAGGTTCCATCTCGGAATCATCGAAATTTGGTGCAAAGGTCACAGTATCCTTATCGATATCGTCGAGCATATGTTTTGCAACCTTATCCAAACGGCTTTCGGTATAACGCATAGCTGCTGGCGGGTCGCCGTCGATCGAACCGAAGTTTCCTTGACCTTCGATCAATGGATATCTCAAGGAGAATTCCTGAGCCATTCTAACCATGGTATCATAAATCGATTGATCGCCGTGCGGATGGTACTTACCCATTACTTCTCCAACCGACCTTGCAGATTTTGAGAAGGATTTCTCAGAGGTGTGCCCACCCTCGTACATCCCGTACAACACTCTTCGGTGAACTGGTTTCAGTCCATCTCTAGCATCTGGTAGTGCTCTGCCGATAATGACCGACATCGCATAATTGATGTAGCTTGTTTTCATTTCTTCAGTAAGTCTACGAGGTAAAAGCGTGCCGCTAGGTGCGCTTTGGTCATCGCCATCAGTTGTGTTTTCTTCCTCAGACGTCAAGGTTGGTCACCTCCTTTGCATGTGCTTCGATGAAGGCTCTTCTATCAGGCACATCTTCTCCCATGAGAGTTTCGAACATTTGGTCTGTCAACTCTGCATCCTCGATAGTAACTCTGAGGAGGGTGCGGAATTCAGGATCCATTGTCGTCGACCATAATTGGTCTGGGTTCATCTCACCCAGACCTTTATATCTTTGAATATTGATTTTTGCATTTGGATTATCGGCTCTAAATTCCTCGATATAGATATCTCTCTCTTCGTCCGAATACGCATATTTTGATTTTCGTCCCTTAAAGACTTGGTAAAGTGGAGGCTGAGCGATGTAAATATTGCCTTCTACTACCGCACGTTTCATGAATCTCCATAAAAATGTCAGAATCAAAGTTCTGATGTGAGCACCGTCAACATCGGCGTCGGTCATAATTATTATCTTAGAATAACGTAGCTTTGCGGGGTCAAATGCGCCCTCTTCTTCTGAATCATTGCCAACTCCTGCCCCTAGGGCCTTGATAATGGTCTGAATTTCTTTGTTTTCGAATACTTTAGCCAGATTGCGTTGTTGGCGCTCCACGTTCAATATTTTACCTCTTAACGGCAAAATAGCTTGGGTCCTCCGGTCTCGTCCGGTCTTTGCCGAACCGCCGGCAGAATCACCTTCGACCAGATAGATCTCGCATTCGCTGGGATCACGAGATTGGCAATCGGCTAGTTTCCCTGGCAAACCTCCGCCTTCAAGTACGCCCTTTCTACGGGTTAGATCTCGTGCTTTTCGGGCTGCTTCTCTGGCACGGGAAGCCAAAACCGCTTTCTCGACAATAGATTTTGCTACACTTGGATTTTCTTCGAAAAATTCGCCTAATTTTTCATTGACGATACTTTCAACGATCCCTTGGACTTCGTTGCTGACCAATTTATCCTTGGTCTGGCTTGAAAAGGACGGGTCCGGGTGCTTGACTGAAATGATTGCAGCTAAGCCTTCACGTACATCGTCACCGGATAAACTGGTGAGGTTTTTCAAAAGTTTTCTAGACTGAGCATAAGAGTTCAGAGTCCTAGTCAAAGCCCCCCTCAATCCAGATAAATGTGTTCCGCCATCCCTATTGCGGATAATATTGGTATAGCATTGAATAGACTCGCTATATGCATCGGACCATTGCATTGCAATCTCTACTGTAACCGGGCCAATCTCAATTTCTCTCTCACCGAAAAAGTGGATCACTTGGTCATGCATTGGAGTACGCTTCTGATTGATTTGTGTTACAAATTCTCTAAGACCACCGTCATATGAATGAGTGACGGTTTCGGTTTCATCGCCACGTTCATCGGTAACGTTGATAGTCAATCCGGCATTTAGGAAGGCTGTTTCCTTTAATCGTGTATTAATAATGTCAAAATCAAATTCGGTAACTGTGGTAAATACCGTTAAGTCGGGTTTAAATTTAATGGTTGTACCAGACAGGTCGGTTGGACCAGTTTCTACAATATCATCACAAGGAACGCCTTCTTCATATCTTTGAAAATAGGAGAATCCGGACCTCTTGATTACCATTTCAAGGAATTCTGAAACCGCGTTAACCGCAGAAACACCGACCCCATGTAAACCACCGGAAACCTTGTAAGAACTATTATCGAATTTTCCACCGGCGTGGAGTTTTGTCATGATTACCTCTGCTGCAGAGATGCCATAATCATCATGGGTATCCACAGGGATTCCTCGGCCGTAATCGACGACTGAGAGAGAACCACCCTCGTGAATAATCACGTCGATTACATCGTTATATCCTGCGAGATGTTCGTCGACAGCATTGTCGATAACTTCCCAAATACAATGGTGTAAAGCCGAACCATCGTGAGGATCTCCCAAGTACATACCTGGGCGCTTTCGTACCGCCTCTAATCCCTCGAGAACTTGAATGCTCTGGGCGCTATATTCTTCTGTCATCTTTAGACCTCAGTTATTGTGGTTTTGTATGTTATGATATCTTGTGAAATTCTTACAAAATGTCGGTTTTTCTCATCAGGATGATAAGAGTTTAAAAATACTCAAATATTCTTCCGAAAAACAGCGCTCAGTCCGACGAATCCACAGGTACCTTCCACACCTGTTTAAGAGGGTACCAAAGGGGGTATATCAACCTAGTTACCACCCCCCTTTGAAAGTGGTTGATTAAAGTGAGATTTTCGCATTCAGAACTCTCATTATATACATTATCTGAATGCGCATATGAACGATATCCATCGCAAGCGTTAATGAAGAAGTGCAGGTCGCCCAAAGCATGGCTGACCCAAAGGTATGCGTCGCACTCGATGGTACTTCCGTCGCAGAAATGACCGATGAAGCTGCTCGAGCAAACCTGGCTGGTGCAGACTTGGTCGAAGTAAGATTCGACAGACTGTACCTCATTAAGCCAGACCCAACTATCACTGAGGAAGAAGAGGGCGAGAGATCGGTCATGCCTCCAGAACATGATTGGGAAACCAAAGCATATGGCGAAGTTGAAATCGACTCATCAATCGCTTCACTAAAGCAAGGATTACCTTTGCCGGTCATCTTCACCGTTCGCCCTGTATCCGAAGGTGGATTTTTCCCAGGGGTCGAAACCGAAAGAATCGAAATCCTAGAAAAAGCGATCGAATCAAATGTTTCATGGGTCGACCTCGAACTTTCCATAGATGAAAAAACCCGCACTAAATTGGTTAGTGCAGCAAAATCAGCCGGATGTAGCATCGTCGCTTCAAGACACGATATCAATGGAATGCCAGATTCTGCAACGATTGCAGACTTGGTCAGAGATAACCAAGAAAATGGCGATATTGTCAAGTTCTGTGGTAGTGCTCGCAACCACAATGATGCTTTGCAAATAGTTGATGCAGCGTTCACTTTGAACGGTGAAAATTTAGCTCATAGCCTGATGGCTTTGAGCAGCGGCGGTGATTGGCCTCGTTTACACGCCCCAATCCTTGACCAAAGTATCGTTTATGCAACCTTGCAAAATGAATTCCGCTTATCGGACAAGGGCTTGATCAATGTTCGTGACCTTCGGGATGCTTGGACTCTTCTAGAGTACTAAATTTAACCCTACTGCTCTAATGTTGGAATAAGTCCTGCTTGCTCCTCGGCCTTGCTTTGAACCAAAGTAAGACCTGCAGACATATATCGCTTATTCATCACAAGAGGCACCGCTAAGGTCGCAATCATAAATCCCATGCAAACCAATGCTACGCTCCAAGTCGGAAGGATGGTTGACCTTTCTTCGGTAATGATTGAGATATCAGCGACCATTAAGGAGCCATCAGGATTTGCATCATCCCGGTGGGAATTATTTGTATTATCCAATAAAATGTGGAAATACTCGATACTGCCGTCGTCAAAGAATCCTGAATATTCCTCAGGTGCATCTAAAGAGACCGAGAAGCGAACATCTTGCACTTGTTCGTATTGGTGACTATCTCGATAAGAACTCCACCCTGTAACATCAAAAGAGCGCCATTCCGGAGACAATTCCCAAGTATCCCCGCCATCGCCATTCCAAGAATACCCTCCATTGAGAGAATTATATGTTTGAGAATATCTATCCCATTGAGTTGAAGTGAGCAAATATACATCGCCGGTATATTCATCATAGCCACCACCTGTTCTTGGTGTGGTAAATGTCACACAAATTGTGGTTTTCATGGTGTGATCGAGATTTATTCTAATTATTCCGACCGAACCACTTCCTACCAAATAACTGGTCTGGATATCAGCACTAATCATCTCCAGATCGTTGTACGGTTCGCTTAATTGCCAACTTTCTTCCGGCCCCTCATAATCCAGAGTCTCCTCTGAATTTTGTTCATTGTTTTGATCATTATGGTCTCGTTTTTGCCTCGAGTCATCCTCGAAATAATAATCATCCCAAGCATTGACGCTATCGGGTGTTTTAGAAAAGCGTTCAATCGTCTTATTCCAAGGGATAGATTCGACAAAGTCTCCTTCACAGCGCTGTGCTGCGGATGCTGAATCTATTGGAGACAAAGTAGAAGGAAGCAAAGTGGGTAAAATGAGTACAGCCAATACCAACCAAACAAAATTCATCCTCATCGCATTCACCACCCCTTACAGGGGTGACTTAGGAGTAGGGGGTTAATCGGCTTTACCTTCAACGGCGCCTTCTCAATGGGCGAACATATCCACTAGAATCACTTCGACGTTCATCCTTTGAAAGAATACTTGGCACCGGCGGCGGTGCATGGTGATCCATGCCCAAAACGCCGCCGAAAGATTCAACCTCATCGACATCATATGTTTGAGCAGCTTGTTCTGCAGCCTCTTCAACTTCAGATGGGCTCCTCATCACACCCCAGCCCAGCAGCAGAACCGCTGCGATAAGAGCTAGAATCACGAATGATTCACCGCTTGCATCAACCAGCCAATTCTTCCAATCTTGGACTGAGAAATCAGATAAACTCGCAGGCTCAGTAGCTTGTTCTAGCACATTTAACTCGACATCTTGAATCACACAAACACCCATGCCGTCGCAAATTTCTAAACGCATGGTTTTCAAACCAACTTCGGCCCATGTTGCCTGAAGCCTTATGCCATCTGAGCCGCTTGGGATTTGCCAATCATCTGCACTATCGCCGTTTGAATCATCATCAATATCGATATCGAACTCCCACCTGACTTCTAGAGTGGATGAGACCCGCTCATCATGATCGGTGTGAAGTCCATCGTTAACATCTAAATCCCGCCAGACGATATAAGAAGATTCGAATTCAACATCGCTGATATTTGCTTTGAGGGATGCGCCGAGTCCAACACGGATTTCATCGGGTAGAATTATTTCATTTATTACTGGTGCATTATTCACAATAATAGTGAATGATTCACGGCTTACATCGCCGGTTAAATAAGCATCTCGAACGGTTAAAGTTACTGTGTAAGTACCTGCTCGTTCGTAAGAGTGCCAAGGCATAGCACCATGAGAAATTGGTGATGCGTCCCCGAAGTCCCATGAGTAGTCAGTGATTCCGTTCCAATCGGAATGATTTGATTCCAAAGGGACAAATCTTCCTTCAAATCTACGGTCGCCATCCCTAGTTCCAGCCGAATCAAAGAACAACATTTGCCCAGGAGTAGTCACCGTATTTCCAATGTCATCGAATGTATGAGACCAGCCCGAAGGAAGAACACCGACACCCATTGGCGTTGTCGAAGTGATCAAATCGCCATCGAGCCAAGCATCAAGAATTCGCACATGAATCGAAGGCAACGGGTTTTGAATCCTAATTGTCAAAATCCTTTGTTCACTAAAATCTCCATCTTCGTCGGTTACAAATAAGGTGGCATAATGTTCACCAGGAGTTGAAAAGTTGTGGGTTACCAAAGCATTTTGGGAAGTTGATCCATCTGAAAAGGTCCAATTAAATTCGAGTGCACTAGAGTCACCGATTGTCCCATCCGGGTCAAAACTATTACGGCCATCGAAAGTATAAGGCACATCAACTTCACCATCACTTACTCTAAAATCAATTTCAGGCGAGCCAACGGTTGCGCTGTCCCTTACAACAAATTGAGCTATAGGTAATTGGTTCAAAACCTGAATTGTCAATTGGGCAGTAGTAGCAGACCCATCATCATCCACTACTGTCAAATTTACATATTTTAGACCAGCGGCATTCCAAGCCACCATTGGATTTTGATCGCTCGAAGAAATATCGATGAAAAGGTTACTTCTATCAATCGAACCACCTTCCAGATTTATACCATCATAGAATTGCCAATTCCAAGAAATAATTTCACCATCAGGATCTTCGAAAACATCCGGTAACATTACTGGCGTGAATGTATCTGTAACTATCAAATCATTGAAAATTTGTTCAGGGACTCGATTGTTTACATGAATTTGAATTAATTTTGTGCCATTATTCACTCCATCATTCACCGTCAATGTGAGTGTATAAGTCGTGTTGGCCACAACACCATCTGGCCACAGATGATGTGCTTGAGCATTTCCAACACCACCTTCTGAAGTCGTGTCTCCCCAATCCCAATCAAAATTCAAAAAGGAAAGGGGTACATTATCCGTTGTTCTTGCAGCACTAAATAAAATCCTTTGACCGGTTAAAATGCTTAGATCAGAACCTATTACAACACCATTTACCGATATAATTGGGGTCGGAGGTGTGATGTCGGTAATATTGACCGTAGTATTATGCATCGATGACCAAGATCCGCCTTGGTCGAGAACACGAAGGGTCACATTATACTCGCCTGGGGCTCTATACAATCGGACCGGGCTCTTGAGTGAAGAGGTATTTCCATCATCAAAATCCCATGAATATGCTACTGGAGCATCAAGATATGGAAGGGTATTATTGCTCAGAGAAATCCCCCATGCATCGAAACCATTTCCAACATATTGCAGATTTTCCCAGGTTTGTGCTACTGGAGGATCGACCGAACCATTTGATACTGGGCGCATATTATCAAGATAAATCGCACCTGTTTGCGAGGTATCGATTACATCTCCAAGCATATCCCTCATAGTCAATGCAAAGGAATGGATCTCGCTCTTGGATGCGGTGAACCAAAACTCGGTATTGACATCAACACCGCTACCAGCAGCGACTCGGGTTGTGAGTGAATCAACTGTCACACCTGAACTATTTCTCGCTTCGATGGTTACATCGAGATCTTCAAAGAAAGCATTTGATAATACATTGAAGTCGACCATTACGGTGTCGACATCTAGGTCGCCATCCCGGTCACTTGTTTGAGAAGAATTTACCGAAAGGGTTGCTGGAGAGGTAATTCGAGCAGCCTCAACATCAATTGTTCCTTGTGGATATGATGAACCACATGAAGTATAATCGCAATCGCCTTGATTGCTTGCATACCAAGTGATCGCCCAAATCTCATCGGTTGCATTGCCAAAACCAGGAACTAATGCAGTTCCGACTGCACCATTGAAATTTATATCGGTTCGAGAATAAATCCCATCTGCTGATGCTCGGCTGATAACTACACCATCCATCCCTGGGACATCACCTGTAAATCTCATCGTAAGAGGTGCAGGTGAGGCACTACCTGGGGTGAATTTGAACACTCTAACCCCCCATCCTTCGATACCGTTACCGGTTGAAGACCAAGGACCTACCCAATTGGAATTGGTTTCAGCAGGTTGTATTCGACAGAAATCAGTACTTCCACATGCAGGGGTCATAACCAGATTGGAAAGTCCGTAGATTCCTTGATCGCTATCAAGGGTGGCAGCAATCGTAAAATTTGCATATATGTCAATGAAATCGGTCCCGATTATTCCAGGTGTTGCTCCTACTGGATTCCTGGCAAGGTTTTCAATGCCTCGATAACCAGTAGCTGTATCCTGTACCAGGTTTTGAATCGCCGGCCCACCACCGAGATGGTCGGATAGATAGAGTAAGAAGATGAATCCTCCACCGTAATCTGCGATGCGTTGATTCCACCAGCGAACTGAAAGCTCTGAGCCCTGAGTCCAAGCATTGACATGTCCATAGAGAGTAGAAGAGCCACCGAAACATAGGAAAGCAGCCATATCTGCTGCACCTTCATCGATCCAAATGTTTTCGTACGGATCTAATGCATTATGCAATAAATGTTGTAATTCGTGAGCTAGAATTACTTTTGACCATGCTAATGGTGCATCATCGATATCGATGAACACAACTTCTCGTGAAGCTGACATTCCAGGGGAAAAATAACCACCGGTATTGTAAGCCCCGTCAATCGCGTAAATCACAACTTCAATTTGGCAATTGTCATCGACATCTGGTGCTGAAATCCCTCTGCCATCAAAGTAATCCTTTCCAAAATATGTCATCAGAGTTGGATAAACGGTTGAATCCCAAGTGCTCGCCCAATTATTGAGGACTGTCGACGATAATGAACGGCCATCTTGAACCATGAATGCTGCGGTTGTAGTTGTTTTTTCAACGGTGACATCGATGCTACCTCCTGATGTTGAAATTGCCATGCTATCTCCTTCTTGATGAGGAGTACATGCTCTTCCGCTGGTCGCAGATGTTGGATTGGTTGCAATCTCCACGCCCGGCATCCCCGCATCGACCCATGCTTGTTTCATCATTCGAGTTGCACTATACACTTCTTGTTCGGCACCGGGAATGAGGTAAGGTTTCGCATTTTCAGGTGTAAAATCGCTCAAATCTGCGAATACTGGCACGAATACATCTTTTGTTTCGGACTCGCTCAGTCCATCGTCTGCAGCAACAAATGGCGATAGACTAGATAGAAGAAGAACCACTAGAATAGAATAGGCCTTGCTGGAGCGCGGTTCGTACATCTGTGTCACCTGTTGGCTTCGCATCACTGCGTTCCAAATGTCCGACTCGAAATGAGGTATTTAAGAGTGGGTGGGCGTGGCATCACCGATGAGGGCGAGAGCGGTGTTTTTTGCGCTGGTCATTGCCATCTCCTTTTCATCGATCAACATCAAGGCGGAAACAACGACCGAAACGTTGGACTGTGAGCAACTATCTGAAACTGGATTCAATGGAAGTAGAGCGAATCAATCGGTCGAATTCCAAACATCCCTTGGTCCAAGATTACCCGGTTCGGCCGCAAGTTCAGAATTGCGAGAATCTATCAAAGAAAATTTGACCGGTTGGGAGATAATTGAAACAACTCACCATGTTGATGGTATGGTATTGACAAATTTATTCGCCACATGGAATAGTGGTGCTGGATCAACAGTTTATTTCGCCGCCCATTACGATACGAGAGATCGTGCAGAAATGGATTCGAATGAATCGCTCCAAGATCAACCGATTTTAGGTGCAAATGACGGGGCGAGCGGAGTTGCGGTATTACTGGAATTAGCACGCCAGATACCTCAAATGAATCTAAGCCATGAAGTCACCCTCTTTTTCACAGATGGAGAAGACCAGGGAGAGTTACCTTCATTCCTCGGAGCGAAGGCTTGGTCGGAAAACTTGAGCCAAGAAGATGCCGACAAAATCGAGGCATTCATTTTAGTCGATATGGTCGGTGATGAACACTTGACATTAGCCCCAACTTATCCGGGAGTAGAAAGTTTATGGAATCAAACCACGGCCTTGTTCGGTTGTGACCAAAATGTCTCCGTAGTAAATTTTGCAAGCAATGACTCACAAATGGTATTGGACGACCATGTATGGGCTTTGAATAAAGGAATCCCAGCTATCGACATCATAGACATAAAATACGGCCCGAACGTTGAGAAATGGGAGGGTTATTGGCATACTCATAATGATACTGCTGACAAAGTGAGCGCCGATTCATTAGAAAAGGTTGGTAAAATGCTCGAAAGGGGATTGGTTGCAGGATCTTGGCTGAATCATAGAGAGGTTGAGCCTGAGGAAATCGAGGAACCAATCATTCCAGAAATCGAAGAGGTCGATGAGGTTGAAAAGGACAACCAAACCACAGTTGGAATCATCATTATGACTTGTTTAATATTTGTGTTTTCATATAATGCATGGCTATTTTACGCGGAGACCCGAGGGGAGGGGTGAAATCCGCGCACGGCTTCGGCTTGGGTAACGGGAGGGGATTGAACTGTCAGATGACCGCAAGGAAAGATTAGCAAAATTGCGAGATAGGGTTCGCAGTAAGTTGGTTGACTCTCGTGTTCAATCACAGCACCGTGAAATAAAAGCCGAGGATGAAATCGTCATTCAGGTTGAAAAAGCCGTTGTGCCTTCGATTGAATTTGAACCAACGATTTTGAGTGATGGCGAGAGAAGGAGGAAAATTGCAGCCACTTTGGTTTTAATCGGCTCACTGATGGGTGTGATGTCAGGTGCTTTATTTTTACAAGGGAATCCTTCAAGCCTGCTAAATTCCTCACTTTTCAAAACATCCGAAGTTGTCGACACATTCGGCTTTGTACTCGATAACGAAGGCGAACCGATGGTAAATGTCACTATTGAATTGATGGACCAAACCACTAATTCTGTCATTCAAACCACTTTCAGCGACGAAAATGGCCGGTTCCGATTCGAAGATGTTGCAGCCAAAAACTCAATCATAAAATTTTCAAAACCGGATTATACGACCATTGAATACCATTTTACCCCTGACCCTTCGCTGTCACCGATAACGATGCATCTAGGCGATGGTGTGCAAATAATCGATGAGTCGGAGGAGACCACTGGATGGTCGATGGAAGATGCGGTCGCATTGGCAACCGTTGAGGGGCTATTCACAATTGGATGTGCTCTTGTTGGCGTTCAAGCCTCGTTCGAGATTAGGCGTGCAAAAAAATACCGACGCACACAAGCTCTTTGTTGGATCGCTCTATTCAGTCGAGGCCTCATCATTCCAGGTCCTGCATTAATCCTTACTGGGATGTGTTTAATCATCTTTAATCGGCAGGATTTCGAGGATTGGAAATCTAAGGAGGACTGAGCCGATGTACCTCATTACCGTCGAGGGCGGGGATGGCTCAGGCAAAGGCGAAGCGGTACGGTTACTCGCTTCTATCGCCAAAAGATTTGCATTTCCAAATGTCCATTTGACCCACGAGCCTAGGCGTCATAGCGAATTGGGAAAATTGGCACTAAGGGCGGTATCGGTCGGTGATCGTACCCCTTTAGAAGAAGCCGGATTATTCGCTGCTGACCGAATAGATCATTCTCATACCTGGATAAAACCAAGGCTTGCAAAAGGAGATTTGGTCATCTCAGACCGGAATATTCATTCATCTTTGATCTATCAAGGTGTAGTTGGCAATCTTGGATTGGAACAGGTAGCACTAATGAATGGCGCTGCAATGATACCAGACTTGGTAATTTGGATAGATTGTGATCCTGCAAAAGCGATGAAGAGAATTCAGTCAGGAACTTTGAGGATGACGGATAATAAACACGAGTATTTTGAAACTACTGAGATTCAAACAAAAATTCGTGCCGGATTTAAATCGATTTTATCGGGTGAAATAGAAACACCGCCACCATTTGATCGTTGTACCGTTGTTGGACCGATACTCAACGAATCTGGCCTAGACGAATTGGAAAGGAAATTATCGAAAGAACTACGCACTTTTTTCAATCGTCGACCTGACCCATTGAACGTAGATTTAGATCAAGTAGATCGGAATTTACTGGAATCGTTGACCGAAGGAGTTCAGATTCAACGTAGACTTCCTGGGGCGCCGGTGAAGCATCTCTCATTGTTAGAGGATTGGCTCGACGGAAAATCCCCACATCAATGGATGGAAATCGCAGAATCAGAATGGAATGAAACAAGGGCAATAAAAGCAGATGTTCCCGCTCGCCCAATCGCTCATGCTACTTGGGCGGTTCTTGGTACCCTTTCATTGACTGATACTACCGATGTCCCTTCTTTACATGGCCAACTCGGCCCGGTTAGGTCGGTAACAAAACGCCATACTCAACGAATTGTGAAATGGTTGGAACAAGAACGATGGATTCATCGCCAACAAAGCCACGTTCCATTTGCCGAAGCTCAGATGTTCAAATTACGAAAAAGCCGACTTGGGTACGGGAGGTTATGTTTAGCTATGTGGCCATTAAGGGCAGCCCTCGCTAGTTGGCGCCGAGCAAAACCACAAAGCGATTGGGCAAATGCACTCTCTGAGATTTTGAACGAATCTGAAGATAAACGTCCCCCTCCAGCGATTAGGCGCGCTACAAAAGCGGTGTTGGACCGTTTGGAATTAATTTCTAGTGGCCATGCTAATTGCCCAGTTCCTGAAAATGAAACTGAATTGATGATTTGGTGGGCGATGGAGCCGCCTCAATGATCATTCTTCTTCTTGGGGTTTTGCGAGGGTAAATTTGCTGCCTGCGGGCAACAGCACAGCACCGGCGCCACTATCGAAGGATTTTGGCTTAGATGAAAAGGCAGCGCTCAAATACAAACCTAAGAAAAGGCCAAATGGGGTTCCGGTCAAGAGCCTCATCGTAGCGGTCGATTCGTAGGAGGTTAGCATTTGCCCAAAACCATCGAAAGCCATCGGGGCGACCAAGATTACAGCGACTAGCATCACTGCTTTGAGTCGGAGGTTTTTTCGATATACCATTTCGAGCCGATCGTCTGGGAATATCGAAAGAAATGAATCCCTGATCGTCCATCTATTCAATCCTCTACGAGAAAATAAGAATCCACCGATTGCCAATCCGAGGAAAATCCCTATATCTCGAACACAAACCGGCATTTGATTACCATTAATCTCCCAAGATCTATCGGCTTTATTATGACAATTCAAATCTCCAAATCCATAGATAAATGCTGCGAAAGGATCCAATTCGGTCCAAGCGAATTTTCCTTCTGCAGTTTGATTATGACCAACTCCATTCGATTCACTAGTCTGCAGATTCCCCCAAGAATCTTCATATCCATAATCGAACATATTTGCTCGACCGGAAAGATCGGGGACCGAATCGGTTGGTAGATATGCCGGCACCAAAAAAAAGCTGATTAGAAAGAAGGTGCTTATTCCACCTACCCAATTTCCAACCTTGAATTCTCGCTTTCGGCCTTCCAAGCCATTGCGTTCCATTATCCGGCCTATGTGGAAGTAGGGCATATGTTTTTGCTTGAAACGGCTCAGGTTGGCTCATGGAGGAAAAGGTCGGGTTCAGACGCGGCCTCTCGGCTGCAATAGTCCTCGGCCTTTACGCAGGATTTATGCTCGCAGTTGGCGTAGCTCAATTCAAAATTGAGGAAAATGCCTTAAAGAGTGGATTTACCATTTGGATAATCACGATAATCGTGAGCGCAGTCTTATTGACACCAATTCTCTCGAGAGGTCGAAGACGAGGCCGCCCCGATACCGAAGAAGATGTTATCGAGGTTAGAGAACAATTACGTGAATTGAACGAAGGCGTAGGTGGATGGCGAACTCTATCGCACGTTAGGGGCGAAGGCATGGGGGTTTCTGTCTCATTATCTGATGCTTCAAATCCACTATTGATCATTGAAAGTGCCTTGCAATTAGGTGACCGAATACGATTGATTTTTAGATTTTCAAAAACAGAAACCGATTTGAGAGACAGAGTATTACCCTTATTGGAGCAAATGGTCAACCGGTCTCGTATTCAGAGGAGAACAAAATCCTTAACGGTCATGCCTGATATCAAATTTGATCGAGGAGTCATCATCACCCGCGCGATGATGCTATGCCCGCCCTTGATGGTCGGGGGTGCTCTTGGCTTCTCATCGGTCGCACCTGGTGAAACTGCTTTAGCGATTGCAGGTGGGGTTGCCGGAGCGATGTTGGGATTCTTGATAATTACGAATAAGGGTACCTGAGGATTCCTGAGGAAGACTCAAGAGGGTCTAACCCCTGTTGATAGACATGCGCGAGATTACATTCTTCTGGCGCAGGAACCGATTGGCGGAAACCGATATTGCGCCAATGCTAGATATTGTCCAAAGCGCTGAATTTTTATCATATCTCAAAAGAACGCCTAGAGATGTTCATATCCTGATGAAAACAGTTTTTCAACCGGGTAAAAAACCAGAGGATCTAAACGAATTGTACTTCTTAAATTTGATCGAAATCCATCAAGTTCCTGAATTGGAAAACGGTGTTTATCTATTGAATGTCAAATTATCTCATCCATTAGCAAATTTTAATGCTAGAACAGGAGGGACTTCTACAATGCCTTCGAGTAAATTATCAGGTGATGGTTTGACATATATTTTGCAAGGCTCAAACCTTCGATTACGATTGGTTGCGGCTATGGCAAGGCTGATTTCGAAGCCTGATCGGATCTCAGCGCGCCGGGTAAATGTGGCTAAATCCGATGAGAATGGCCCACTTTCCAATAAGCAATTGAAATTAGCAAAATTTGCTTATGACTGCGGATGGTATAATCCGAAAAAGCAAGTTACCCTTTCCGATATGGCGGAAGAACTCGGGATGGCAAGGGCGACCATGTCTGAGCATCTTTCTCGAATTGAGTGTATTTTGATGGATGATTTCCTTGGCTCATTCTCAAATGTCAAATTTAGCAATGAAGAGATTGCAACAATTACAGGAATGGTTGAAAGCGATGCTGAAGAACTGGGAGTCTCGGACGATGGAAATTTCAAAGTGCTGCTGAATAATATTAGATCTTCATATACTAAAAATGAGAACGGAGGAAAGTTGGTTGAGTGAAATTATCGAATTGATTACTCGCCTACGAAAAGCTGGCATTCATGTCACAGAAAAATTAGAGCAGGCGATGGAATTAGTAGATATTTCGGATTTTTCACAGTTTGATTGTGAAGCATTCTATCACGATCGACCAATCGTATTTTTAGAAACGCCGACCGGTGGAGTAAAAACCATTTCAGCACCTCATATGATTGCAACATTAATCCATTATTTAGAATTGGCTCTGGGCCAAGAAGTGGTGATTTATGGAGCAAAAGGCGGCTATATTTGTGCATTGATCGCCCATATTATTGGAGTAGATGGCAAAGTAACAGTTTTGGACCCATCGAAAGAAGTCTTAGATCACTTAAACAGTACATTGATCGGTTACCCAACCATCTCATGCCACCAGCTTGAAGAAGATCGAATAGAACTGAAGAATTTAAACAGAGTTCTAGTAACTGGACAGATCGAAAAATTGCCAGATTGGATCACCGATGGCTTGGTTGAAGGTGGATTTGTAATAGCTCCAATCGGAGATAGCAATTCTCAAAACCTTCTAAAATTAGAGAAGCAGGCTGAAGAATTACTCGAAACAAATCTTGGCCCTGTGCTTTTCGGTCCAGTAAATATCGAAGATTCGATTATTGCCACCCCCTCTCCTGAAGAGATGGCTGAATTGGTCGAACAAGTAGTTGAATTGATGGGTGATATGGATTTGATTAAAAGTGAGGATCGAATAAGGCTATATGATCTCGTGGCTAAATTAAGGCAATTGCCTGATGATTTACCCCCTCCCGAAGAGATGGATGATCCTAGTGAACACCCGATGATGAAATTGATGATGGACGAAGGGACATGGTTCATGAGATTCTGGCCAGTCGTACAATTGATGGTTAAATCTCGACTCCAATCCCCTGGAGCACCAGACCATGATGATTTCGATTCAGCGCATTCAGATTTCATTCCTTAAGGAGAAGAAAATATGGCTGGGATACAAACCGAAATCTCTCGATTAAAGCACAAGGATATCAGGATTCGCCGACGTGCGGTTCGACATCTATTCGATGCCGATGTTCCGAGTGCATTACCTGGATTCACCGCGTTGTTAAAAGATGATGACCCATGGTTTCAATCAAAGGCAATAGAAGCCTATAGAAAATGGGCTAGCACTAGAAAAGACCTTCAGATTTTAATTGATAATGACAATGAAAAACTGGCATCACAATTGCTCTCTAGAGTGGAAGATCAACCAATCGCACAAGCATTATTTTCTCATGAAGACCACTCCATTAGATGCTCGGCAGCCAAAGCACTTTCAAATGATGATGAGTTTCATAATGAAATGTTAATAGATAAACATCATTCTGTGAGAGCGGTCGTAGCTGAGTGTTCAAGCGATACTGAATTGATTAAAACATTGATGTTAGACCAACACTCGACCGTTCGGAGAGAGGCGATTGCAAACGCCGCCCGAAGAGGCTTGAAAATCGATGAAGAGACCTTAATTGTGGCCTTGAAATCCTCTGACCCTTCATTGCGGGCCTTGGTGGCTGCAATGACTGTGAAAACTGGCGGAGATGCGCTTAAAACCGCTTGTAGAGATGATAACCCAAAGGTGATTCGAGCGATTAGTGATTCGCTTAAAATCGAAGTAAATTCGATCGATGAGAGAATTGAAATGCTTACTTTGCAGTGTCCAAGTATAATTCTACGATGGCTTAGATCTCGGCACGAACCCGCTGCTAATTCATTACGATGGCAAATGATTGAGGACCAGTCCATCGATTCTAGAACTCGCTCAAAATTGATCGAGCAAATGGAAGGCCGAACCGAAATCGATTCACAAAGATTGGAAATTATCAAAGAAGATGATTCGATTTTGGTAAAGATGGCTGCCGAGAATTTATCAGCCGCCGTGTCTGAGTTGAAAAATGAGGACCCATGAATTCCGGATTTCACTTCTCAGCCGACGCCAGAGATGGCAACAGTCGAAGATTAAAGATCGAGATCAAACTCAAATCTCCATTTATCGGTAATTCTCTCGAATTAAAATTTCCACGTTGGGTTCCAGGGTCATATCTGATTCGTGAACCGATGCAGCACCTCACAAACCTGAATGGTAGCATCGATGGCAAAGAGGTTAAGGTTGTTAGAATCGGGGTCGATGGAATCAGAATAAGCAATGTTAGCAATGCTAATGAGGTTATACTTACTTATGATTTACTCGCTGCAGAAATGACATGTCGAGCCAATCATTTAGATGCTACACACGTCCATATAATGCCACCATATACCTGGATGTTACCGACAAAAGGTGTAGATAAATCAAGGATGGATCTCACTCACAATATCGGATTGAAAACCCCAAAAGGTTGGCAGACTGCAACCCAATATCCGGGGGCTGAGGGTCGATGGAAGGCTGATGGACGAGATGAATTACTAGACGGCATCATGGAATCGAATGCCAATAAAATGATCACTTGGGAAGTGATGGGCCGAACCCAACATCTGAAAATGTGGGATTCGGGCGGATTGGAAATCCCAACAAAAGCGATTCAGAGATTCAAAGAAGCGATGACGTTGATCATCGAAGAACATTACGGCCTCTTCGGGGTGCCAAAATGGCAAGAATACTGGACCATATTCCATTTTACCGAAAGCGGCCGAGGAGGATTGGAACATATGCGAAGCCAAACATCGATGATGCCTCGTCGTTGTTTGCAAGAAGGCAATGAGGATGATTGGCGAGATCTGGTTTCTTTGTTTAGTCATGAATTCCTTCACCAATGGAATGTAAAACAATTACGACCAAAAAATTTCCTTGATTACGACCTCCAGCAAGAGGTTCACAGCGATCTTTTGTGGTGGTTTGAAGGATTGACCTCATGGCTCGGAGACATCATTTGTTTGCGTAGTGGAGTTTGGAGCGAGAAGGATTGGAATAAGGATTGGATGCGCAAAATGAAACGCCATCATGACCGCAATGGCATGTTGAGTGAGAGTTTGGTTGAAAGTTCCCATGACGCGTGGATTCACCTCTATAGACCTAATTCTTACAGTCGAGAAGTTCAAATCTCATATTATTTGGAGGGCGAGATGGTTATCTTCTGCCTCGACGCTGAATTACGACGACGATCCAAAGGAGAATTCGGTATGGACGATGTGATGGTCACCCTATTCAATAACCATAATTTGGATTCAGAGAATCCTGGTATTTCGCATAAAGACATCAAAAAAGCTCTAGTCAACACCCCGGGTGGACGTAGACTCGGGATGATGCTCGATGAATTGGTTACAGCAAAACAAGCACCTGACATCGATTCTGCGTGTAAAAGTCTTGGTCTAGAAATGGTGGTCGAAAAGGAACAAAAAGGTGCTTGGCTCGGATTAAATATGTCAAATTCGACCAATCAAACCAAGGTTAGAACTCATTTGACAGGATCTCCTTGCCGTGATTTGATTCATACAGGCGATGAAATTCTTGCTGTCAATGGTTTGAGAGTAACTTCTTGTAAAACACTATCGGCAGCTGTTTACGATTTTATCGACCAGCCGGTCAAAATAACCCTATCACGCCAAGCTAGGCTACAGACCATCGAAGTGATACCGATAGCAAATCCGGCTCATCGGGTCAAGATTTCTGGAAAAGGCAATAAAATTTGGAAAGCGATCAAAGCGAGTAAGCGCTCACGAGTCCTGTTCTAAAACATCGAGCAGCACATGGATTGGCGGCAGATCATCAGCGATGGTATGTCTACTGGTTTTAGGTGGAAATAATTCCCCAGATAGGCTCATCGAAATCACTTCCTCTTTGGTCAAACCATCCAGACCAGACGCCGGCCAAACATCGACCGATATCGAATCGTCGGTCAAATAATCTATGAGGATAGCCGGTACTCGCTTTAGTTCTAATTCGATAGCGATAGAGTGACGGTGGTGGCCATCCAAAATGACTCCACTCTTCGAATCGACCAACAATGGTTTTGTGAATCCACCCCATCTAATGGTCATATCGAGCAATTTATCACGATTGCGAGTTTTGATTTGCTCGTGTGGCTTCAACCATGCAAGAGATACTAGTTCGACATCATCAGCATCCCATGACATAGCACCAATGCGGGCGTGGGTTTGGGATAATGCTTTGGAAAGGTTGAGCCCGAGCCTGTTAGGAGGGGAGGACCATGAACCAAGGTAAACTCGGCGATACCCCTCATGCTGAACGGCCAAATTTATTGCCTGTGAACACCGATTTACAAAACGTGGTCAAGACAATAGCCAGCAATGGCTGTGGAGTTTGGATAGTCGGCGGAGCAGTGCGGGATGCACTTCTCGGAATGAACCCACACGAATACGACATAGCAAGCGATGCTACGCCAGACCAAATCGAATCATTCTTTCCGGGCCAAACCATACCGACCGGGAAACAATTCGGCACCATAACCGTCCGCAGTGGTGATTCTATGTTTGAGGTGACCACTTTGAGAACCGAGAGTGGTTATGGCGACGGTCGACGACCTGATGAGGTCGAATGGGGCCGTAGCCTTGCCATTGACCTCTCACGTCGAGATTTCACCATCAATGCGATGGCTTACGACCTGACAAGAGGTTTACTTCACGACCCGTATAATGGCGAAGACGATCTGAAAAACTCGCAATTGCGAGCGGTTGGAAATGCAAATCAACGATTATCGGAAGACGGATTGCGGATAATGAGAGCATATCGGTTCATGGATCGCGCTGCTGCCGGTGTTTGGATTCCAAATAGCGAACTAAACAATGCTTTGATCGATTGCCGAGCAATGCTTTACAAGGTTTCAGTAGAGCGAATTTGGTCAGAGTTAAAACGAATTATTACAGGGCAAAATGCCGATATTGTTTTAGCGAAAATGGCAAATGACGGTGTGCTGAATTCGATTTTTCAGACCACTATTCCACTCGAATCCATAGAGATAATCGCATCGAATTCTCTTGATCTTGAACCGAGATTAGCGATTTTACTCAAAGATGAAACCACGATGAGCGTAAAGGCAATTCTCACCAGGTTGCGAGCATCGAGCGCTCAAATCAAACGCACAAGGCACTTGCATTTCCTACTGGATAAAGCCCCCACAAAACTCGACTCTCGCCTCTATAGAGCAGTTATATCAAGCGAAGTACCAACTCATATTGAACTGGCCAAATTATTGAATTTAGATTACGAAAATCATTCTAATTCCTTGCAATACCCGACCGATGTGAAATGTATCATCGATGGCCGATGGCTGATGGAGCGAACAAATCTCGGCCCCGGAAAGAAACTAGGTCGACTCAAAGAATGGATTCACCGAATCCAAATCGAACGAAATCTTTCGACTGTAGAGCAATTAGAAACCATATTGTGTTCATTACCTTGGCAAAGTGGTGACCCGAATGATTGGCCTAAGGTCGAATGGCCCTGACCGGACTATTCATTGAGGTGAGCCGGGGTGGCTCAAATGATGGAAGACAAAAAGAAACAGGCCGAAGGTTTGCTGAAAACCGGTGGATATGCGGCACTTTTCTCTTTTTTCATGTTCTTTATCGGCTCCGAAGGTGCTGGATTCATTGGCTGTTTTTTTGCAGTAATTATGCTATTTGCCGGCGCTATTGCCCACTCTAGTGCAGCGGTTTCTGCAGCAGCAGGTGATGGTAAAATGGTGCTCCAACAAGCCCAAGATGGCCAGTGGACTTGGGTTCAGCAAGGTGGAGAGGAAAATCCGGTCGCTTCTATGGCATTTAACGATCCAAATAATCAAATTCTTTCAAGGGTTATATCCGAAGTTAGAAATGGCTCCGATCTTGAATCATTGGAATCGAATGAATTGAACATATTAGCCCAAGCATATGGTGTCAATGCTGGTTCCCAGAAGCAAAAAATCCTTTCACTCAAGACCTCACCATTGGCGGCAAAGGCGATGAAACTTGGCGCTGGTGCTGCGGTTGGAGCCGCTGCAATCGGTGCGACATCGATGATAGCAAAGGCGACTAGAGCTGCAAAAGTAAAGAAAGAAGCAATCAATGTAACTGTCGATGAATACGTCGAGGAGATCGAACAATTGGTCCCAGAACCTATCATCGAAGAAGCGGTCATTGAAGAGATTGCAGAAGAGGTCGTTGAGGAAGAAGTCCTCGAAGAGGAGATCGAAGAAGAAATCTTAGAAGAGGTCGTTGAGGAAGAAGTTCTCGAAGAGGAAATCATTGAAGAATCGGTCATTGATGAAGAAGTTGAATTGACCGAAGGCATCGATACCCCACTCGAGCACGCAATCCAATCACTCGGGCAAGCAAGGCTTTCAAGTGAGAGAAAGGCGATATTAGACCAATTGGATAGCAAATTCAGATTGACTTTAAAAATTTCAAAGATCGAAAGAACCCTTCTAGGTGACCCCGGTTACCGCGGTGGCACATCATTGCACGGATTAATAGATGGAGGGCCATTCTCGGGATTGATTCAACTTCACACCGATATTGAAGACCATGGCTTAAAAGTCGGTGAAACCGTAGTGTTGGATGCGAACCTTGAGGATTATCGCTCCAGTTTGAAGCGAGCGGTTCTCAAATCAGAACGCATTCAAGGTTGAATCGCTCTTGCGATAACGATTTTCTGGACCTCTTGAGTGCCTTCGTAAATCTGAGTTATCTTTGCGTCTCGGAAGAATCTCTCTACTGGGAATTCTTTGGTATAACCATAGCCTCCAAGGACTTGGATGGCTCTTTCAGAAACCCACATCGCGGTATCACCTGCGAATAATTTTGCCATACTCGCCTCTTTAGAGTGTCTTGGTCCACCGTTCTCATAATGGTTTTGTTTTGCCCAAGATGCCCTATAGACCAATAGACGAGCAGCATCTATCTTGGTTGCCATTTCAGCTAAATAAGCGGTAATCATTTGGTGTTGAGCAATTGGTTTGCCAAATGCTTCACGTTCGTGAGCATATTGTAATGCGGCCTCGAACGCCCCCTGAGCGATGCCTAGGGCTTGGGCTGCAATTCCGATTCTTGAATTATCGAGAGCATTCATTCCTATCGAAAATCCTTTGCCCGGTCCTTTGAGGACATTTCCCACCGGTACTTTACAATCATCGAGAATCAAAGTGCAGGTATCGGATGATCTAATCCCCAATTTATCCTCTTTTTTGCCGACGGTGAAGCCTTCGTAAGATTGCTCGACAATGAATGCAGTGGTACCACCATGGCGTTTTATGCCATAGTCTGGATGGTCGACATCCTTGGCAAAAAGGACAAATATTTTGGCTTGGGTACCATTGGTAACCCACATTTTTTCTCCGTTTAGGAGCCAATGGCTACCGTCTTCTGATAACTTGGCTTTACAGGACATTGCGGCCGCATCGGTACCTGCACCCGCTTCTGAGAGTGAATAAGCGCCGACTTCGCCCGCTGCAAGTCTAGGCAGATAAGCCGCTTTTTGTTCATCGGTTCCGTGGAGTGCAATGGTTTTTGAGCATAATCCAACATGAACACAATACATTACTGCAAAGGAAGGATCTACCCTTGCCAATTCTTCGATAATAATCGACTCACATATATCATCGACTGGAGTTCCACCGTATTTCTCAGGAATAGTTATTCCCTGAAGACCGTATTCGAGGAATTGCTCCCATTCTTTCGAAGGAGCGATTTGGTCTGCATCTCTAATTGAAACCGTTGGGTTGAGTATCGATTCGGCAAAGTCGCGAACAAGTTCTCTAATCATCTCTTGCTCCTCGGTTTGGGCAAACTGCATAATGTGTGGGAGGTAGGTCTTCCATATGAGCCATACTACTAACATGGTGGTCTAATATCCAACGCGTTCATATAGAATGTGCCAAACGGCGCGTCGGGGACAGACCATGGACGATGAAATCATGGAATTCGGCATCGCACACGACCGCAAATATTCGAGGGACCACCTTTGGTTTCAAGAAAAAGATGACCGACTTGTAGTTGGCATTTCGGACTACCTAGCCTCTGAAATAGGCGATATACTACGAGTCATTCTACCTCACGCTGATACCGAAGTCGATGAAGAACAATCTCTTTTCTCCCTTTGGACCGCTGATGAAAAACTCACCTTCCCGAGCCCGTTCGCTGGAACCTTGGCCGAAGTTAATGGTGAGGTCGAGATCAATCCGGAATTGGTCAATGACTCACCTTACGATATTGGTTGGATCATCATTCTCGACCCACACGATTACGATATGGAAAATCTACTCGACGGTGATGAGTACGTAGATTTCCTTGCTGAGGATTGATTCTTGATGTCCGATGCATTGGCTCTGTTGAAGCAAAGCCTTGCAAATGCGCCAATAATTTGGAAAGGAGATTATCCGTATTTCATCCATCCGCTCACCGATGGAGTGCCACGACTTGATCCTGAAGTTCTATCAGCTGTAGTCAAATTATCACTCGAAGCCATCGATTGGGAAAATACCGATTTAATTCTTGGAATCGAAGCGATGGGTTTGCCACTATGCGCACCGCTTTCGATAGAGAGTGGCAAGCCGTTAGTCATTGCTCGCAAACGAAGTTATGGCCTTGAAGGCGAAGTGATAATCGACCAATCGACGGGATATTCCAAAGGAGCGATGTGGTTGAATGACATCAAGGATGGAGAGCGAGTTGTTATCCTGGATGATGTCCTCTCTACTGGGGGCACCCTTCGATCTGTTATCGAAGGGGTAAACCGAGCAGGTGGAATCGTCTCGCACGTTATGACGGTGGTCGAAAAGGGGCCTGGTTTGGCTATTTTGGCCCAAGAATTCCCTGGAATCCCATTCAATTCATTGGTTCGTCTTGAGATGGAACACGATAAAATCATCATCTTGGAGTGATAGTTATGGATTTAAATCGACACGATTTTCAATTAAAGGAGCTCATCGATAGAATTCAAACAAACGATAACCGTTTGATCGCACTTCAAGTGCCGGAAGGTCTCAAAATGCAAGCGCTTGAGATGATGGATGAAATCGAAGAGGAAACCGCTGCAAAAGTCATTCTCGCGGCGGATCCTTGCTACGGTGCATGCGATTTGGTCCACGACAAAATGAAAATGATGGGAGTTGAATTAGTCGCTCACATGGGTCATTCACAAATGAATATAGAATCGGGTATGCCAACTCAGTTTATCGATGTAACCTACGATGGAGACCCCGAGATTGACGCAGTTCTTCCACTATTGGCTCAGCATCGTGCAATCGCTGAATCTAGATTGGGACAACTGGAAGAAGACTTGAGTGAAGAGGAAGCGAAAGAGAGATTTCTCGATGCTGTCGGTAGGGTTGCACCACTCAAAGGCACCAAATTAGGCCTGGTTGGTTCGATTCAACATTTGCACCTAATTTTTGATTTCAAAAAGCGTTTCGAAGCCGCTGGTTATGAGGTTGAAGTCCCGGTTGGTGGCGCTCGACTCACCTTCCCTGGCCAAGTACTCGGTTGCAATTATTCAGGCGATGACGATGAGATTGGCCACTATTTATTTCTCGGTAGCGGTGATTTTCATCCAATTGGTTTGGCCCTTCATACCGGAAAGCCCCTAGCCATGCTCGACCCTTATACCGGCGATGCCGATGAAATGGGAGCGGAGCGAATCGAGAGAATTCTTCGTCAAAGGTTTGGCATGATAATGTCGATTCAGGACTCGCAAACCTTTGCTATATTGATCGGTGAAAAACCAGGGCAAATGCGCCGCACTCTCGCCCTTAGGCTCAAGAGATTATTGACAAAACATGGTAAAAAAGGCTACTTGCTCGCACTGGAGCATATCGGACCTGAATTGATTAATTTCTATCCGGTCGATGCTTTCGTCAATACCGCTTGCCCAAGAATTGCAATCGACGATGCGGTCAGATATTCCAAGCCATTGGTAACGCCTTTCGAATTAGAGGTTGCTCTAGGTGAAAAAAAGTGGGAAACCGGATACCAATTCGATGAAATCCCTTAACCATTATTAGAGGGGATTCTTCAATAACCGTAGACGGTGACCCCTCAAGGTCATGGGCACTTATCTTGACCGAATCGGAGCGGGGTTGGTTCTCGCTCATCCAGAGGTATTTGGATTCGACTACGTACCGCAAGAATTGGTTGGTCGTGAGCATGCTCAAAAGGAATTGGCCAGCATGTTCGTTGGTCTCGCTCATCCAGAGGGAACAGGGCGTGCTGTCGTAACCGGCCCCGTGGGTTCTGGTAAAACCGCCTTGGTCAAACGGTTCTGTGTCGATATGATCCGTCATCTTTCCAATGCTCGCTCAATAAAAAACGTGCATGTGAATTGCCGCAATGCAACGACCGCTTCTCGGGTTATTCAAAAGGTCATCAAAGATCTCGACCCCGGTTACCCCGACCGGGGCTTGGGGGTTGGAGAATTACTAACTTCGTTACGGCGAATGATAATTGCCGAATCTGTCCATCTCATCATCGTTTTGGATGAGGTCGATCATTTGTTGCGCCATGGCGGTGATGATGTATTGTATAAATTATTAAGAATTGATGAAGATATGGATTCTACTGGTACCTTATCGTTGATCTTAATTTCACAAGAACAAATTCTGGATATTCTCGAAGGTGCGGTCATCTCCCGCATGGGTCGCTCCAACCACCTCCGTTTACCTCCCTATAACGAGAATGGTTTGCTAGCGATAGCTCGACAAAGGGCCAAAGCTGGTTTGACCAATGGGAGTTACTCAGATGAAACCTTGGTTTTGATCGCCCAAGCCGCTGCTCCTACCGGTGATGCCCGAAGGGTGATCGAATTATTGGAAGGTTCGGCGAGACGGGCTGAAATACAAGGTCGAAATTCTATCGACTCAAAAGATGTCCAGCGGACGGTCATCACCCATTCGATAAATGTTGATTTACTAGATATCGATAGACTTCCGGTTCATTCGATGATATTGCTTTTGGGTTTGTGCAGGAAAATACGCCGAACCGGGACGATTACCAGCGGCGAAACCGAGCAAAATTACAAAGTAGTTTGCGAAGAATTTGATGAAAAACCAAAGGGTCATACCACGGTTTGGAAGTATATTAAACAACTCGCACAAGATGAAAAAGTGGAGGGCGGGAAAGGCCGAACTCAACATATTACAATGCCTCATATGTTGCCCAGTGATGTGGCTAGACGACTCGAATTATTGATTCCTGCACGTCTTAAATGAAGCTTCGGTTTCCAAAGTGACCACAGATGGGGCTAAATACCCGTCCCATGTCGCCCGGTTTGCTCAAAGGAGTCGTCTTTCATGGCAGATACATCGTTCGTCGCAGTGGTAAATGACACCGAACCCGCAAATGGCGGCTGTTCGTACAATATGACCATCAGCGGAAATAACCTCTCGCAATTCCTAGGGAAGAAGATCGGCGACGTCGTCGATGGTATCTTTGTCGGTGAAGGCGAAGCAACTCTCGCTGGATACAAATTACAAGTCACGGGTGGTTCTGACAAGACTGGAACACCTATGAGAGCAGACTTGACCGGCGGAACCCGCCAATCTATCTTGGTAACTGCATCTACTGGATTCAAGGGGCACGATTTGGTTTACAAGACCAAAGGTGGCGAAAAGAAGCGATTCCGCTACAAACCAGATGGTATGCGCATGCGCCGTACCTTCCGAGGCAGTACTATCACCGCAGATACCCGCCAAATCAACCTCAAAGTCGTAGAAGCGGCTAACAAGTCTCTCGCAGACATCCTTGGTACCTCATCAGAGGAATCATCCGAGTGAATTAAAAGCAAATGAGAAAAGTTGGGGGGAATAGGAAGCATGGCACAAAAGCTTCCGGCTCAACCAGAAGTCAATATTGGCTTAGTCGGTCACGTCGACCATGGTAAAACCACTCTAACCCAAGCCCTATCTGGAGTTTGGACAGATACTCATTCCGAAGAACGAAAGCGTGGTATCTCGATCAAATTAGGCTATGCAGATACCGCATTCTACAAGACACCAAAAGGCGAATATTACGCTACAGGTCGTAGATCCGATGGTGGAAACGACGACGTTACCGGATTACAACGGGTTATTTCATTCGTAGATGCCCCCGGTCACGAGACTTTGATGGCGATCATGATCACCGGTGCATCCATCATGGATGGTGCGATGTTAATGGTCGCTGCAAACGAAACCTGCCCTCAACCTCAAACCCGAGAGCATTTGATGGCATTGGGAATTGCAGGAATTGAAAATATCGTGATCGTTCAAAACAAAATCGATTTAGTAAGTCGAGAAAGAGCATTGGAATCCTATAAAGAAATCAAAAAATTCCTCAAAGGAACTATCGCTGAAGAGGCACCTATCATTCCGGTTTCCGCTCATCACGACGTTAACCTAGACGTCTTAATTCACGCTATAGAAGAAACTATTCCAACCCCGGACCGTTCGAAAGACACCCGATCAATAATGCATGTTGCTCGATCTTTTGATATCAATCGCCCCGGCACAAGACCGGAGAAATTGCGCGGAGGAGTCATCGGCGGCAGCATTGTTGAAGGAGAATTCAATGTTGGAGACGAAATTGAAATCGGACCTGGCAGAAGAATCGAAAATGGCAATAAAGTCCACTACGAACCGATCAACTCCATTGTCAAGAGTATGCAAGGTGGAGGCCTTAACCTCGATATAATGCACGCAGGTGGTTTATGTGGAATGGCAACACCATTGGATCCATTGACGACTACTGCCGATAATCTTAGTGGCCAAATCGTCGCACGTAAAGGCGACCTACCACCAATCCGTGATTCGGTGACCATCTCATCATACCTGTTGGAGAATATGGTTGCTGGTGAAGGAGAAGATGCTTCGCCAGTCATGCCACTCAGGTCTGGAGAGATGTTGATGGTAAACGTTGCTACAGCCACTAGTGTCGGTGTTGTTTCGAACCCTGGAAAAGGCAAAGCTACCCTCAAACTCCGCTTGCCGATATGTGCTGATGAAGGTCAACTGATCTCTCTTTCACGCCGTGTCGGCGCACGCTGGCGCCTTATCGGCCATGGAATGATTCAGTGATCACGATGCGTCGAGTCCTCATCGATGCCTGCGGCTGGGTAGCGGTTATCGAAGCTGGTATCAATATCGACAAAGCATTATTGGAATGCTCTGGAATTCGAAACATTGCAATTGTTAAATCCGTTATGACCGAACTTGAGGCTTTACCAGGAAATTATTTGCTCGGCATTCTTTCGGCTAAAGCTGAAGTGGTCGAAGCCGAAAAAGAAGTTGGCCATCATACCGACGACCAATTATTTTCTATTGCACAGAAGGAAAATTGGCCGGTGCTAACCGTTGATACCGAATTTAAACGGCGATTATCTATAGCAAATCTGTCTTGGATTGAGGTTAGTGGTAGATCTCATTTGAGGCTTGTGGATTGACACACAATGAATTGTGCCGGTGTGAAGTTCATATACCTCATTGTGCCGATACGACCCTGATGGCAACCAATCAACCAACCTATCAATCCTCTGAGGAGGCTGAATTAATCGAGTCTGCTCAAGAATTGGTCCAACTTCTCATCAATGTTGGAGCCAACCCTCATACTGCGAGGACTTTGCTTTGTCTATACGTTCACGGACCTTCTACCTCAAACCAATTACAAAAACGCTGCATGATTCGCCAACCTGATGTTTCTATCGCTATCGGCGAACTCAAAGATATGGGATTGATCAATCTTGAAAATTCAAATCCGGGAGCAAGAGGACGACCCTCCCACACCTATTCATTATCCGTCCCGATAAAAGAAGCGCTTTCGCCCTTCAGAATGCTTGCCTTAAAGCGACTCCATATAATCCAAGAACAGATCTCTAGAATATCTGAGTTAACCGATTCGGTCTTGGCCAATTAGGGCAGAGTGAATAAGGTATCGTCTCCATGTCCATCGAGCAGGCGGAGTTTTACCGCTGCATCTATCCAAGCATGAGCATAATTGATCGCTCCAAAGGCTCTAACAAAATCGCCATTATTTTTGAAATGGAGTGCATCTGATGCATAATCATCAGCCATTCGCATCATGACCTTCAGTTGTGATGATTGTGGGCTCCCTTCATCATGAATAGGTGTCGCCTTTGCACGAGCAGCTTTTGTTAGTGATAGATAATGGCTGAGTTTTTCCTCGGTTATCACATCATCGACATCCAAATCACTCACCTCTTTGGCGATTCAATAATCGATTTACATCATCGCTACGGCCTAAGGATTGGTACAGATCTATCGCCAAGGATATCCTGCCTTCATCCTCTGCAGCACAGGCGCGCTTGAAAATTGTTCTACGCTCCTCCCAATCATTCGCAACAGTAGCTGCCGCAACCTGCTTTTGCAGTTCTATTCGGCGTAAAGCTGCTAATTCAGGAGATTGCCATATTCGAACCAATCCAGACCTTGAGGCAGTAACCATCGTATCCGCTGCCATTCCAATTAGCATATCACCAAAGTTAGCATGTGCTGATTCGGGCGTCTGCTCGGCTATTAATCCGTTCAATCCGCCTTCGACGCTCAATATCCACCAACCGTCACCACACCTGGTTGCACAAAGGGGTTCTAGCGAACGAGACTCAACCATCTCAAGGCTATCCCAGCCATATGGATGAGGCAAACCCTCCCATAGCATTCCATCTGCCGATTGAAGTAAAACCTTACCGCCGACCATTCGGCTAACCCACGACCAGACCCTCTGCTCGAGAATTCTTTGCGAGTCATCATTGGCAAGGCGAGCACATCTTAATTTTCCTTCATCATCTTGCCACATCAAGTGTTCACGGTCAAACCATCCAACCAAACGCCTGACCTTTCCGCTATCCAAGCGCTTCAAGCCCTTGCCTTCGTGATTGAATACATGCAATTGGCCTTTGCGACATGAAAGAACCCAACCGCCACCTGGACGTGCTAAAATATCGCTAAAACCACCGTTTGTGGATCGGCCCTCTCCTATTTGGGAGCCATCATTTGCTCTGATAACATTGAATCCATGTCCCGATAATATTCCAATCATCCCTTTTGAATAAATGGCTGCATGAACTCTAAACGGTAAAGAACGGACCCAACGTGGTTTACATTCTTGGTCGAGTAACATGATTTCTAAACCGGCGGAGACCAAAAGATTCGGCGCTTGCCATGATCTTGAAACCGACCAACTCATTGTGAATCCTCCATCATGCCCCAAGCTATCAATTGGGCTTTTGCATCATTGGTGAGGACGAAGTATCTCGAACGCCCTTTTTGCTGGACTGTTAAAATCCCTGCCCTATAGAGACGGTTGCACATCTGCGACATCCTCGGACGCTTTACACCGAGCGAATCCTGCAATCTAGCATCCGAAGGTGAGAAAGATCGTTGTGAAGCAACCTCGACTAAAGTTGCATCATTATGAGAAAGATTTCGCAAAGTCATCAAATCCAAGGGATTGCTTTGTTTGGTCCCGATTACCGGCCTACGCATCGCACTCAGCAATTCGGCAAGCCCCATCCCTTCAGGGATATTCAAAGCTGCAACCAATTGCTCCAATATTGGAATTTCATTTTCAATTTCGACTTCAGGTTGTGATTCTGGCTCAAATACCTCCTCTTCTACAATTTGGGCTTCCATCATTAATTCACTACTAGGATCAACCCATATCTCACGAGGTAGTTTTTCTTCATCCAGTATGTAATCTTCACTTGGGGTATAATTCAATTGATCTTTATTTCTCGACCTAAGGCCACCGAATGGACCTGCAAACGATGGCATCATTGGTTGAGGTGGAGGCTGGTCTAAGATGTCCATATCTAAATCGAATCCAGTAGGTGCTTGTGGTTGAGCCAATTCGGGTTCTTTTGTCCACATCTGTGTCGATGCTGATTCAATAATCGGCTCCGGCTCATCATAGACCGGCTTTCTTGGACGAGAGCGCTCATCATCGACCATGTCACGCATCAAGCGCATTAATTTTGAGGGCTGCCCAATACTGCGGTCAACTAGAAAGTCAACACAGGCCTCATTCATTGACCAACCAGAGGAAGCAACGGTGGAAATACGCTTTTCACAGAGGTCTTTTATCTGTGTATCGTCAAGATTTTTCAAGACTTCGACATGGTCGAATCGATTGATCAAAGATTCGGACCATTGGGCTCTTTGGTCTGTGGTAAGAGTGATGACAACCACTGCATCCAAGCGCTGAAAGCCGGCCATTAAACTAGAAATTACCGAACCTAGAAGCGTGCCATCTCCATTGGTATAATCTAGTGAAATCAGCGGTAAAGGGCCGTCGCTTTCCTGGGTGTATTTTGCCAATCTCGACACTAATTCTTGAGTTGTCCCGGGAATGTCAAAGCCGATCATCGAACCATATATCTCATGGAGAATTTGGTTTTGCTGATCGCTCGATGGAAACATCTCCAAATGAATATGGGTTGATGTTTCTTCACCAACACATCTCAACAAAGATGTGCGTCCAGTACCGCTCTCACCAACCAATAAGATCATCCGCGCATTTCTTTGTTTCAAGAACCGAGCCCAACGTGCCGCGATATCGCCTCGACCGATCAATAATGAAGATTGACCTTTTTCCAAAGGCCTGGTTGTGAAAGGATTGGATTGGAGTGCTGGTAATTCAAGAATTGGTTTATCATCACTCATAGAAATGAGCGGACCAATAGAGTATATGATGTTTCAGTAAAAAGTAGCCTTGAAAGTACCCGTTAAGACGCGTTGAATCGATGACCAGGCCGGTGATTTCATGCTCAATGACGGCTTGTTAACATATGGTTAACGCGTTAATTAACGCGTTAGTCAAGCGGATTATTCATGGTGTATGCACACCCGCACTCACACCGTCGGAGGACTCATTCATGCCGGTTGACAACAGTCGTCTCAAAGGCTTCTTTCGACTTGATGTCAATCAAAGGCGCCAAATGGTCGCCACTATGGCTGAACTTAGCCCAGATGCCATTGAGGCCTTGGCTAGTCATGGTGAACTGAGTGAACAAGCCGCTGACAGAATGATCGAGAACGTAATCGGCACCATGTCCTTACCGGTAGGAGTCGCTACCAATTTCGTCATAGATTCCAAACATTACCTCATACCTTTTTGCCTCGAGGAATCAAGCGTGGTAGCAGCTGCGTCCAATATGGCAAAACGCTGCTTAAAGATGGGTGGATTCAAGACTCAAACCGATGGCCCAATCATGATTGGTCAATTGCAAGTTCTAGACCTAGATAACCCAGTTGAGGCCGGAACAGCAATTCTTGAGAACAAACAAGAGTTGATTGATTTATGCAATTCATTACCATCGACAATGGTTCGCTTGGGCGGCGGTTGCAAAGATATTGAAACCCGAATACTAGATTCGATGAATGGCCGCACACTAGTCATCCACATCCTGGTTGATACCAGAGATGCCATGGGAGCCAATGCTGTCAATACCATGGCAGAAATGATATCTGGAAGAGTCGAGGAAATTAGTGGGGGGAGAGTTCATTTGAGAATTCTTTCAAATCTAGCATCATTGCGATTGGCAAGAGTTAGCGCCACATTCACTCCTGAAGAGTTATCGAACGATGGCAACCCCATCGAAGGGGCAAAAATCATCGACGCAATTCTCGAAGCCCATGATTTTGCAATGATTGACCCTTATCGGGCAACTACGCACAATAAGGGCATTATGAATGCAATCAGCCCGATAGCCCTCGCCTGTGGTCAAGACTGGCGGGCGATCGAGGCCGGTTGTCATGCCTGGGCAGCGGTTGAAGACGGTTGCTACAAATCGATGTCGAGATGGTCAAAGGACGAGTTGGGTAACTTAGTCGGCTGGCTCGAAACGCCAATGGCTGTCGGCATCGTTGGAGGAGCATCAAAAATTCACCCTGCCGCTAGAGCAAATTTGGCAATTCTTGGGGTTGAATCGGCCCAAGAATTGGCTGGAGTTATCGCAGCAGCGGGTTTGGCCCAAAATTTGGCTGCGATGAGAGCATTAGCGACCAATGGCATTCAAGCAGGTCATATGAAATTACACGCTCGCAATCTTGCAGTAAGTGCTGGTGCGGCCGGTGATGAAGTCGAACTCCTTGCCGATCTTATCAAACAGAAAGGTGGGCCGATAACACAAGGATTGGTCGACGAAGAATTGCTCAAAATGAGAGATTCACTCTGACTCATCATCGAATAGGGTGGTTTGAACCGGTCCTTCGTCCTCATCCCTGAGGGCGAGTTTCGATTCCATCCCATCGAGCATGCCCGATTGGGAGACCATATCTCTGAACCAAGCTTTGACTTTCTTACGATCGGTATGAGGACAGCCAAATACCTCTGAAAACCGTCGAGTTGTGGTCAATCTGCGAGTATTGCCATCGCGGCGTCGATTGACCAAGCCTGCTTGAGCAAGTGACCGGATGTGATCATATGCTCTTTGGCCCAATAATTCGACCAGACGAGATTGCGGCATGGGCTGATGGTATGCGATAAGCGCAGCTGCTTTGAGCAACTTTTGTGGCATCTCGGTACGAGTTTCTGCCGGAAGGGAATCAGCGATTGACGGTTTTACCTCGATAGCCCATCTCCCACCGATTTCAATAACTTGTAATGCTCCACCTTTGCGTCGTTTCAGCGTACCTTGAATATTTGCCAAGGCTTCTAAAATCTCCTCGACTTCATAACCAAGCGATAGAGATAAATCCTCGGCTGTCAAAGATTTTCCTGCACTAAACATTGTGGCTTCCAATAGAGTTTCCAAGGCAATTTCCGTCATGTAATTACTACCTCACTCGACTAACCAGTCCTCTATCACGATTGTTTCTTCCGCTAAGGCAGCCGCTGCTTTTTCCTCTAGAATAGCCGCTGCTTTTTCCTCGGCTTCCTTTGCTCTTTGCAGCAAGTTTAATGCATGGCGAACAGAACCCGTATCGTCGGATTGAGAATCGTTTGAATCCTTTTGAGCAAGTTTTTCACTCATTGAAGTAGCCTCGGCATAAGAGGTGGATTTGGGCCATTTATCTTCGATCATAATCTGATCTTCAGCACCTTCTTGGCTTACCATAGCCAAACCCCGGTGGGTCAAGAATAAGCCAGCTACGAACGAGGTAATCTTTGACTCTAACTCATAGCGGTCGGGGACAAATCCGTGCTGTTCTACCAATTTATCACGAACGATTTCTGTGACCAAATCGATTGGAATCTTACTTTCAGTAGACGAAGAAATGACCGTGCGCATAGCTTTCCAACACATCTCCAAATCCTCTTCAAGATTCTCGACGTGCATTCTCGCACCGACATTTTGCATTAAATTTTCTAATTCCTCGGCATGAAGGCGCCGATTTTCTTCTTTTACCTTGAGAATTTCAGCCTCATCACAGGCATCTTTTAGTGCAGATAATAATTCACCTAAAGTCGAAGGACGGCCTTCATCACGGCGGATTGATTCACCGAAGAAATCCGGTAACATCGCATCTGCATTACCTTCGAGAATAGATGCGGTGAACATGAATTCCTCGTCGTCATATTCACTTTCCCAGCCAAAATCACCAAATTCTTCTTCGTCATCCAAATCCAAAGCGATAACTCGTTCAAATAATGTCGACGCTTGGTGATTTAACACCTCCCAAGACAACCTGATCAAACGACCACAAGCGGGTAAATCCAATGAATTTGCTTCTTTGCGGACCCTTTGAGTGAATAATTTCAAGAATGCGCTCAAATCGATATTCCAGGGATCCATTCCCTCTTCTTGAACCAATGAAAGAACCAATGCGACCGAACGGTCGAAGGGATCGATCAAAACTTGGTGCTCGGCCCCATCTTCCTGAGCGATGGTCATGATTCGGTCAGCGAAGCGTTCCGCTTCGACTACATCCTCTTCTTGACCGATCAATTGGTCAATAATGTCCTGGCGTAGAAACCAGGAGTCGAGCACGGTTTGCGACATGGTCAAACCTTCTCTTTGACTCCTTCTTGTTCAATCACTTCTTCGGTTTGGTCTTGTTCGGAAATTGCATTAACGATCTCTCGGTGCTCTTCGATATCTTCGGTCAATTCTTCAGTTCTTTCTGCGAGTGCCTCGAATCCTGTTGAGGAATCGTCCTCTTGTTCGATGTGATTCAACAAACCACCAAGGCTCTTTGGAGCATTGAGCGGTTCTGGAACCTCTGGCATTCCTTCAGACATCAATCTGGCCTCCTCTATCCTCGAATGATTCTTGTCACTCGCTTCTTTTGCTTCTTTCTCGGCCAATGATCCTAATTCGATCGCACGCTGGCGGTTGAAATCCAAAATTCGGCGAGAGCATCCATCTCCACCGTGGGTAATTCCGATGTGGTGGTCGGCTAATTCTAGTGAGACCTTGCGCAATGTGACCATGATGAATTGAGCCGATTCGCTGCGGTTACGGCATTCTTTAGCGATCAATCTAGAATTTGGAACGTCGAGATTTTGGTCGACTTCATCAAAGTAGTAAAATGGGCTCGGGTCGTAATCCTGAATTGCGAAAATCATCGCCAAAGAGGCCATTGATTGCTCGCCACCGGAGAGTTGGCGTCGGTTAACTTTAGCATTCTTTCCTTTTGGTTGAGCCCATAATTCCAGTCCAGCCTTGAACGGTTCGTCGGGGTTTTCAAGGAATAATTCCCCTCTTCCACCATCTGATAAGCGCTTGTAGACCTTCTTGAAATTCTTATTGACTTCTTTGAGAGTTGCCAATAGACGGGTTTTCCTCGAGGTCTCTAATTTATCGGTAATATCTATCAAGCGTTTTCTGCGCTCTTGTAGGGTCTTGAAATCGGATTTCATCTCATCCAACCTTTCTTTGCAAGCACTATATTGTTCAATCGCGAGCATATTTACTGGGCCAAACCGATCGAGTTTTCTTTGCAGGTCTCGTAATTTCTTTTCAGCTTGTCCAACATTTGGCAAAATCGCATTCGGATCTGCAACTGGGATATTGATATCTGCCATTTCGACCAATAAATCGGATAGTACACCTTGGCGAGACGAAATTGAACGAGCGATGTCTTCAGCCATCGATCGCGAGTGGATGATATTGTTTGCTTTTTGAGTCGCATTTGCACGCAGGTCCGCTCTCCTTTCGGTCAACCCTGTCTTTTCAGTTTCAAGTCCAACGTGTTCTTCAAGCAAGATACTTCGCTCTGCTTCTTTTGACGCTAAGACTGCACCATCCTCATCTATAGCAGCAGTCCAGGAAGTAATTGAAATTACTCTTCCTGCCATTGCAGATTGTATTTCATCGGCACGAGTGGTCAAAGAGTCTGCTCTTTGAGATAATAATTGGCTCTTTTCTTGGCCGCTGTCGAGCATGACGCTCGCTTTGGTCGATGCACCCTCTGCATTTACTCGAAGGCTTTGTGCTGCTAGTAAACGGGTTCGAATCCCTTCGGGTGAGGAGTTCTGGAGGTTTTCATTAGCCTGATCTCGAGCTGCTTCAGCTTCAATAAATTTAATCTGTGCAGATTCGACCATACTGAGTTTTCCTGTATGGTCTGCCTCGAGATTTTTCAATCTGGTTTCGAGTTGAGTCGCTGCACCACGAGCTTTGTCGAGGGCTTTTTTGGCCAATTCCATTTCGGCATTCCACGAACCAACCTTTACTGAAAAGTCATCTTCAGCCAATGAATTAATTAAAGCCCGCACCGATTGCTGTTGTGATATAGCCTCGCGCAAGGCTGCAGCAACGGTTTGTTCCATCAAAGAAAGACGATCGACCTCTGCACCAAGAGTTTCTACCTCGGACGCCCCTTGGATTTTTCCACCAAATCCAGTTTTCATTCGTGCTTTTGATCCACCGACCATCGCACCACCCGGTTCGGTGACTTCGCCACCGAGTGTAACCAATCTCACACCACCCATCAAGCGGCGAGCAGTAGCCAAATTATCGACCACAAGAGTATTGCGCAATGCATATGCGACCGCTGTTGCAATCCGAGGATCATAATCCAATAATTCATGAGCAAAACCGATCACACCTGGTTTTCGTGCTACCATGGATGCCTTTCCGCTAGACCGATTTGTCTGTAATTTATTCAGAGGTAAAAAGGTCGCTCGACCTGCTCTTCGATTCTTGAGCATTGCCATAGCTTCGGCTGCGACTTGGTCGTTTTCGACGACGACCGAATTCATTCCACCGCCAACAGCGGTCGCCAGTGCATCTTCATGAACGGAATCGCGTGGTGCGCATAATTCTCCAATCGTTCCGATTATACCTCGTAATTCACCTCGGTCCCTCGCAGCCATAATCGCTGCTGCACCAGGGGCCATTCCATTGGATCCCGATCTCTTCTCGAGTTCGGTTCGAGCGCTGACAAGTTTTCTCTCAGCTTCGTGAAGACGACGTTCGACTGCAGCCTTTTCATCTATCAAACGTGCTTCTGCATTTTGAGCGCTCCTCATTTGAGTCGCTAGATGAGTTCGGTCTTTTTCTGGATCTAACTCATCCATCTCTTCGCCTTGAAGAACTAGATCGTCATGGGCTAGCCTAGCATCGTCGACCTCTTCTTCAGCCGTACTGAGTTGTTCTGCAATCATCTCAGCTTGGTTGAGAACTTTGTCGGCATCTTGACGAGCTTTGGTAACAGCTTCTCGGCTTAATTCGAGTGTCTCATTGGCTTTTGACAAAGCCCGCGAGAGGCCAGCACTGGCCTCATCTGATGATTCGAGTGAGGTTTGAATCTCTTTTTCTTCGGCCTCGGCTGCTGCAAATGCTATTTTGGATTCTGCCAAAGCGGTTTTTGCTTCGCTTAGGCTTTGCTCGTGATTTGCTAAATCAGTTTTTGCAGCCGTGATTTGGCTCTCCAATCTTTCGAGATTTTCCTCGTCATCGAGTTGTGAGTCTTTTGCTTCTCCAATTCGATCTGCATTTCTGTCGACCGCAACTTGTAATCTGCGAATCTCTTCTAGTAATCCACCTTTGTCATCACCCATCGCTTGACGGATTTTGGTTTCTAGTTCGCCAATTTGGTCATCGAATGCTAATAATTCAACTTGAGCGGCTTTTACTTCGGATTCCAAGCCGACCGCCTCTGCTAAATGACGAGACCGTTCTTCCGAATGGTGTTTGATCTCAGCCTTTGCACTAAAGTGGCGTGATTGATAGAGTTCGATATTTGCAAAATCAAATTCCTCTTTTGCAGATTTTGCTTTCTCTGCTAATGCCTTTTCTTTCTCAAGGGTTTTCAGACGAGATTTTTGCTCTTCCTGTACCAGAGAAATCCGGTCAATATATTCCTCGACCTGGCTTTTCTGGCGTTCAGCCTTACGGATTTCGTCATCGTACGAAGTTACTCCTGCGACCGAGTCCAAAACCTTCCGCCGTTCTTTTGGCGTCATCTGCGAAAGTTTGGTAACATCACCTTGAAGGACGATGTTGTAGCCATCAGGCCTAGCATTCGCTTGACCTAGAAGGCGATGGAATGCTTTTTGCCCACTTTCTTCGCCATTGAGGAAATAGGTTGTGACCAAATTATCAGATCGGGTCAAGCGAACGGCTCTAGTGAGTTTGACCTCATCGGATTCGATGGGCAATCGGCGCCGGCCATTGGAAAGAATTGGATTAGCAAAGATGAGGGTTACCTTTGCGTTTCTTGCAGGCCTGTCATTTTTGCCACCGTTGAAAATTAAATCTTTTGCGCTTTGAGCACGCAATACCTTAGCAGAGCGTGGGCCCAAAACAAATTGAATCGCATCTCCACAATTGGATTTACCCGAACCATTCGGCCCAGTGATGGCGGTAAAACCACGATCCAAAGGTATGGTAGCCTCGCCTTTGAACGACTTGAAATTTTCAACTTCCAATGCCTTTAGATACATCCCTTTCCCTCCAATCGAGACACAATAGCCTCGACCTCAAGCGGTCAGGCACACGAGGGAGGCTTTAGAGGTTCCCCGTAATCACTGATTAAGAAGCCGTTTCTAGAAGTGGTCCAATTTAGCCGACGCAGGTCGTTTAAGCCGCTGCACCACTGAAATTGCAACCTGCACAGCCCTGACCGCTACACAAATGGCATGTTCGAGCGACCGGCCCGCCGGAATCATCCCTCAAACCTGCTTCAAACTCATCCTCATATTCAGATAAACCTTGATGGATCCAAAGATCTTTGACGGTAGTATATTTTGCAACCCCTTTGCTAATCTTGCCTTTTTTGCTAGAGAGACTACCCAACGCACCACCTGTTGCGTAAACTCGATCTAATTCGGAATGGAGGCGACGTAACTCTCCGGCGCTCTTTTTTTCCGCATTTGGATCGTCGATAACATATTTTGGACCTCTTAACAAAAATATTCCAATCGAAAAGAACGCGAGTTGAACTGCGATTGCCGGTGCAGGGAATGGTAATAATTCCGCCAATTGTGCTGAACCTCCAGGGATTAGGTCGAAACGGTCTGCCAGCGCTAAGGTACAAAGCAATCCCCCTGCGATGATTGAAAGTCTACGCACTCGAGCCGCCCAACGGCCTTTTCGAGGCCACCGTAAGAATATTGCCAAGAACATTGCACAGCCTTCAACCAGCATCAAAACATCTGCTGCATCCCAAACTCCCATCGCGGTTACGCAAGCATTCATCGAGCCCGAGTTTAGGTCTCGTTGAATATCTAACTCATTACAACCATCATTTGCTAGATTTGCTAGAATCAATTTCTGAGGTGGGTCCAAAGACATCAATGCACCGAATTCAACATTCGCGATTGCTATGATAATCAGAGCAAATCCAAAGATGGCTGAGACCTTTTTGAGCAAGCCCATATTAGGGGTGAGAATGAACTCTGCCTTATTGGTGTCGACGATTATAGGGGTCATCTTTGAATGTTAAGCACTTCAGGCATGAGCGGTTCCCATGTCGAGGGTTGTCATAATAGGCAGTGGAATCGCTGGATTATTTGCCGCCTTACACCTCGCCGATGCTGGAAAAGAAGTCGTCGTTATCACCAAACAAAGGCCTGAAGATTCCAACACAAATTGGGCTCAGGGGGGCATCGCCGGCATCATCGATAAGACCGATGGAGTCGGAAAACAATCACACATCGATGATACATTAGCAAGTGGTGACGGCATTTGTGACCCAAATGTTGTGAAAATCGTGGTCGAAGAAGCAGGCGACCGGATTCGAGATTTGCTCTCAATTGGTGTAAATTTCGAAAAAGATGGTGCTGATTTTCATTTGGTCAAAGAAGGTGGCCATTCCGACCGCAGAATTCTCCATGCAAAAGATGCGACAGGAAAAGAAATAGAACGTGCTCTGACAGAATCGGTCGATTCGAATCCATTGATCGAGATGAGACCACATACCCTCGCAGTAGACCTGATTCAAACAACCCACGGAAAACCAAGCGATGGCATCAAAGGAATTTGGTGTCTTAATTTGGATTCTGGTATAATGGAAACTATTCCGGCTGCAGCTGTATTGATCGCAACCGGTGGCTGCGGGCAATTATGGGAAAAAACCACCAATCCAAGCGTCGCTACTGGCGATGGGATGGCGATGGCGATTAGAGCCGGTGCAAATGTCAAAGATATGGCATTCATTCAATTTCATCCAACCGCTTTGGTAGTTGATGCAGACCGACCATTTTTGATTACAGAAGCTTTGCGAGGTGAAGGAGGAGTCCTACTTGATGGCGAGGGATTAATAAACTATAGAATAGACGGGGGGAGCCCTGAACCTCATTCATTTATACTTGAATTTTCTTCACAAGGATCTCTTGCGACTAGAGATATTGTGGCTAGGGCTTGCGATCAAAAAATGAAAGAGACCGGGGCAGAAAACGTTTGGTTGGTAACCGATCATTTAGAGAGTGAAGCTCTGCGAAATGAATTCCCAAATATCGAAGAGCGTTTGAATCGACACGGCCTTTCACTCGGTGAAACACCGCTTCCTGTCGCACCTGCAGCTCATTATATGGTCGGCGGATTAGATGTTGACCTCAATGGCAGAGTCTTGATGTCTGGAGGTAACTCAATCCCTGGACTCTATGGCATCGGCGAGGTAGCTTGTACCGGAATGCACGGTGCGAACCGACTTGCGTCTAACTCCTTGCTCGAAGCTATCGTATTCGCTCAACGAGCAGCAAACCACCTCATTGCAAACCCAATTGTTGATGCCGAAGAGGGCCCCAGATGGCGTGCTGATGGCATGATTGAACTCAAAGAGCACGTACCATTGGTTCGAGATTTGGAGACCTTAAAGAAAACCATGACTCTAGATGTAGGAATAGTTCGTCGGTTTTCACGGCTAGAACGTGCCAAAAGAATGTTGAATTTACTAACCAAAGAAGTAGATTTGATCTGGCAAGAAAGCCTCCCGACCAGAGAATTGGTCGAATTGAGGAATTTGGTTCTGGTCGGAACCGTGATTACACAAGATGCGATATCTAGAGAAGTAAACGTCGGTTTGCATTATAATATTGACTTGATTTGAGTTAGGAGCAATGCGTTAAGTGGAGTTGGAACACCTGCTCTCTCACCGCGCTTGACCACTTGACCACACAACATTTCAATCTCGGTAATTTTACCTTCTCTAACATCTTGTAACATTGAACAAATATTCTCAGAAGTTGCGTTTAGCACCTCGGTTAAGCGAAGAGATAATTCTTCGTCCGATGGTAGATCGACCCCCTCCATACGCCCGACATTAGCGGCTTCAAACATGCAAGATTCTGCTTGTTCGAATAATTCTGGATCGAGCAACTTGCCGTTTTTTACCCCGCACATCGCCGCTAAAGGATTGATTGCGACATTGAGAAGTAATTTTGACCAGAGAATTAATTCAACATCCTCGACAAATTCAGCATCAAGACACTTCAATAAATTAGAAAATTCTTCCCCACATCTACCTCCGACCTGAGTTGCTCCTTTACCAATCCAATTTATCTCGCCAGCTTTTACTTTTAGAACCGCGTTGGTTGTAACGCCTACCGCACAGCGCTGAGGGCCGAGTACTTCCTGAAGTATCTCGAGATTTCCAAGACCGTTTTGAAGACTCAACACCGGGCCAGTGCAAATGAATTTAGCGATTTCAGCAAGTTTTTGGGTATCTTTCGCTTTTGAAGTAATTATCGCATAGTCACAACTATTCTCTAACTGGGGATGGAGTCCGGCTTCATCGATGGTAACTACCCACTCCTTATCCGAAATTTGATAATGCCATCGCCCAATTATTTTCAGACCAGATATCGCCAACATCGCACCATGATCACCCCGGGAATGAATCAAGACATCAAAACCGGCTTCAACCAACTTTGCCCCGACCAATCCACCGATCGCTCCAGCACCCAAGACTGCAATTCGCATTTGGTTCACACCTCATGGTTTGCCAGATGGAGGATAACTTGCCAATCATCGTGAACCAACCATGCAAAAGATTGGCCTGAGAGAGGCTCTACGGCAATTATTTCAGTAGTTTGGCCAGCGAGAAGAACAATCTCGTTTGAGACATTCCAATCAGCACCATTACCGTGTTGGTCGATGGTTAAACTCAAATTATTCAGACCTGGGTTATGGATAAAAATACTAGAGTTTTCGAAGGTGATTTGACCCTCCCACGCCCGCTTCCAATCTTCAGCGACCAATAATGACAAACTTGGCCCAAATGAGACCAAATAATCGGTTCTAGTCATCAAATCACCTGCGCTACACCAAGTTATTACCGAATGCTCTGGAGCTAATATTGTCAAGATTTGTTGTTCGACGATTGGGATTCGACCTGAACGCTTTACTGCCAAGTCCCAAATCCAATCGCCCTCAATCGGTCGCAATGGAACCGAAGTGGTTTGTTCGGTCGGACAGTCACCCTCTAATTCCAAGAATAATTCCCCTCCGGTTGACCATTCATTCCAACCGCTCTGGTTCGATTGAGGTATAATGTTTATACCGGTCTCTGGCATGATAAGTTTTGGAATTATATTTGATTTGCCGATATCCATCTGGTAAACGGTTTGGTTGAGATTGAAACCAATTTGATTAACATCATCTGGGCCGAGTCCTGATTTACCGCTCAAACAAATTTCTGATTCTGTTCCATCAAGTTGTAAAATGTCATTTGGGGTTCCATCGAGGGTGATCAGGTCTTGAAGGTCACCTTGGCTCTCGAGAGAGATGCTGGTTTGAATCGGTTCATTCCAATGTAATTGGACACAATATGCGGGTTCTGAAATCGAACCTTGCCACACCCAATCTCCGATTGGGAAGACTTCTTCATCTGGAGAAATGGTATAATTCAATATAACATCATTTATTTTAATCCCAACTGTTTTCTGGGGATTTGTAATAGAAGTAAACGGCATAATATCATGGTCTATCCGAATAGTAATCTCATTCTGAGGCAAAATTTCCCCACTACATTGATGATCATTTGAACAGTCTAAGTGGGAATCAATGGAACCACCGGGCGGCTGGAATATCTCTAAATTCCAAGTCTGTGTGACGAGTGAGGGGTTATTTACGTAGATGTATTGAACGGTTACATTCCCAAGAACTATATCATCTGATTTCAAAGAGAATTCCAAACTTTGGTCCCAATCATCTGCCACTTCAAACGGGATTTGAGCAGGAAGTGCAAACATGAATGCAACGAAAAGCATCCAACCAATACGACGATGATCTTGTTCAGGCATGCCTTTGAAATCATCCAGAACTACAGGTAAGCGCGGGTCGCTCCCACGTTGAATCAACAATACGAATAGGACTGCGACGACTGGTGTCCAAATTGACCAACCGGAAAAAGCACCGAATAAGAATGCAAATAACATCATCACCATCAATAGCATGATTTGAGTTGAACCGGTTCTTGCTTCTGCGATTCCCATCCTTGAAATTATTACCCGCCCTCCTGGGAAGGTCGGAATCGGCAATAGCGAGATCCAACCCATAAACATCAGAGTACTACCTGCTCTGGTCAATGGATGAGCCCACGCGGTTTTGAGCATCATTTCAACATCTCCTTCGGTATACAATCCAAGCAAGTTGAGGAAGAGTGGTAACTCCAACATCAATGGAGCAGAAGATAATGCTACATAATTAGGAGTTAATTGAAGTCCTAATAATGCGATTGCCATGCCTAGTAAAATAATCACCAGAGGAGCTGAAACTGCGGTATTTCCCATCGATGCACGGTCTGGCCAAACCCGAGCATCGCTACGAGGCATCGAGGTGAAACCAATTATCCCAAACGGCCACCACAGCACAGCTGGTCCGAACATTGGGAATAGATGTGGGACTCTTACACCATAACGATTAGCAACATGTTTTTGAACGAATGAGGCAACCATTATCGTAAATAGGATTGGTAAAGAATAGCCGACCAAAGCATCTAAAGTCGCATGTTCAAAAATCCAACCACCTTGTGGCCGGCCCGATGCCATCCATTTTTCAGCCGCGAAAGCTGTTGTGAACAAAGAAAGCAACCAAAACACAATCGCTACATGATTCTTAGGAAATTGTCGGGTTGGAGCCGGTAGAACTTGCATGACCCAAGGTTCTTCAGGATAAAGACGAACAATCCAATCCAATTTTTCCAGATGTGAATTAATCTCATCCAATTGCTGATGAATATCATCTCCATCGCGCTCTTGAACTTGATAAGATGGCCAAAAACCACCGATGTCATCGATAACGTGAACTTGGCGAGAAATTATCTTAGCCAATAATTCGCGTTGGTTCCAAGCCTTGGCGTGGACTGGGAGTTGTTCTAGTTCTGACATTGGCTAACCCCTCCCCCTGATTTACTCGGTATTAACCGACCACCATGAATGAATCCCCTAATGGAGGGATTTCTTTATCACTTGTTTTTGAAACGCTTGAGCCTGAATGTCTCTTCTCGCTCCATCTCTTCCAAACGAAGTTGAATGAAAACTCTGGCTTCTTCCAATTCTGGAATTACTTTGAATTCAAGTGCATTAACACGTCGCTTAGTAGCTTCAATCTCAGAGAGAAGACGCTTTAATGTAGCTTCCATCTCGGCTGCGGTAACAATTTTCTCGATCAAATCACCAAAAGAATCGCCAGCCTCATCGATATATGGTGAAGAACCGGTGAATCCAATCGCTCGCTCGCTAAAGGCTTGCTTTAGATTGGTTCCTGAAACCGAAGGCACGACAACACCCATGATATTACGGCGTTCGACCTCAACTTGGGGTGAAGCCGAGTTTGCGATCGCTGCCGAGCGGACCTTCATGCCACCCTCTATTGCATTAGCAAGATCGATTCTCGACTTGGCAAGGCGGAAGGATGCGGTAAGATCTTTCTTTGCGGCGATCATTTCGGAAAGACGACTACGGAATTCGTGGAATAGACCGTCGCGCTTCATCTTTAGCAATTTGTAACCATTCTTGGTTTGCTTGATGCGACGCTTTAGGTTGATCAGTTCGCTGCGGGTTGGTTTAATGTCCAGTGCCATGCGATTTCACCTCCTATTAATCTCCAGCGTTCCCGCTGTTCACTCCTTGTTTTCTGGGTGGTACTTATCGATCCACTTTTGGTCGAGTCGAACCAGATACTTGGTATCGATAGAGGATAGTAATTCCCAGCAAAGGTCTAGAGTCTCCTCGATAGAACGGTCTTCGTCACGCGATTGGCGTAAGAATTTGTCTTCGAATACGCCAGAGAATACCAGCAATTGCTTGTCACGCTCATT
>PSPR01000067.1:0-5088 GCA_004195515.1 Methanobacteriota archaeon
TACCGATGGGGTTGAGAACGCATTGGCTTGGGCCTATGCGGGAGCGGTTCCCAATCCTCCGGATTGGGAATTGGTTGGCTCGCCTTTGGGTAAATTTAGAGCCAACACATTATTGCAACGGGCAGTTGATGCTGCGATGGAGATCGTACAAGCCGACCCCCGGCTTCCAGGTAGCGAAACTCCAGACCAATTACATCATACCCCTGCTCCTGGCCACGATGAGGTTTGGATGTCGATCACCGCACCGCTCAAACATCAGTTAACCGCAGCAGCGGTGCGCTATATCGATGATTCCGAAGAGGTTCGCAGTGTCAATACCATGCGTTGGGATGGCCGTCAATGGTGGGCAGGCACTACCGATGGCGATGGATTTTTGATGGTCGCAGAGGCATTTGGACATTCGACCGGTTCGGTCTTGGGAATTACTGGCGGCGGAGGCACCGCCCGTTCGGTCGCAGCAGCTTGGTGCGCGGCAGGAGGCAAAGTCAACCCACTTGGCGGCAGGCGAACTTTGGACGAAAACGGCCCTTGGAAATTCAGCCAAGATGAGCCGGCACTAACGATTGATTTCGATGATGGTGGCGGCGATATCATCGCTCCTTACGGTCCGATGGAAGGAGATTTCGATTCGAGGATCGAGCACTTAGCAAAAATTGCTGATGGCAGATGGTTATTGGTGGCCCAACATCTTATCGCTTGGGCCCGGCTTTGGTCGCCAGAAAACGCGATTCACCTGCCCTCACTTTCACTCATTATGACTAGAATCGTTGCCGCCGAGGTGTATCTTGCATGAAGCATTTTGTCGTAGCAATGCTATTGATTACGATGATTCCAACCGGAATTGTCTCATCGTTTCCTATCCAAAATCAAAACCCAGGTTTTACCGGTTTCACCGAAGGTTCTGTTCAAGGATTAGGCGAATTTAGGATGTCGTATCCAGGGATTAGTGCTGGAGAAGATGTAGCGATGGCCCAAAATGGGCCATTTGCAACCGTGGTATTTTATCCCGATGATGGCGAAGATGTCGACCAATATATCTGGTTGCAAGATGAACTTGCATCTTGGGGTTATATCACAATAGTGGTTCAACCGGATCAAGTAGATTGGCCTAAGATCTTACGAAAAGTTAGTGAATGGAATAATGGAACTTGCCCGGTTGATGGCTGTCTTTCGATGTTTGCACTTTCGCATATTGCGCTCGGTGGCCATGGTACAGGTGCTCATCTCGCTGCAGAAATCATCCGCTCAAATCAATATGATTTGAATGGGTTATTCGGCCTTGGACTTGAAGGGCCGACCACCGATTATCAAAACCCAAATGCAATTTTGAACCGGCCATCGGTCGCATTATTTTTAACCGGAACAACCGATGACTTATCACCAGCAAGTGAAAACGTTATTCCTTATCTTGAAAATTGGCCAGGTGCTTGGCAAGTAATGCATCCACTTGGTGCAAATCACATCGGTTACCAAGAGGATGACACATTCTTGGAAAGATGGAATGATGGTGACGATACGATGGGTCGAGATAACCAACAACAACAAGCTCTCGAACACATATTGCCATATCTAAATTTGACATTAAAAGCCGACGATTCGGCTTACCAAGCCGCATTTAACCGAGAGGATAAAACCTCCTCTTCCGATGTTAACGCATATATTGATGAAGACCTTTCTCTTTCTCGCTTGTACAATATGAGCGATCCGGTTATCTCATTAAATTCAATAATGAAAGATGACGAATTCACGATTTCAGCAAATGTCACGTTGCGAAACGGAATGTTAGCAACCGGAAATGTCAGTTGTGTTTTACCTGACCAATCGATAATAATTGGTAATTTGTCACAAGGTGAAGCAAGCTGTGATTTGATAGGTAATATGCTTGCTCCAGGAACTCAATATATACAATTGATAATTCAAGACCATTCGTTTTCCGATTGGTTAACCATTATGGCGACAAGAGTTGGTACTCCAATCATATTAACAGATCCAATGCCTGATGTTATTGTTGCTCAACACGGTTCAACATTGATAAATGTGAGCACTTTAGCAATAGACCCCGATGGATTGACCATTTATTTGGCCTCAGCAGCATTGGTTGGAGACGAGGAAAATAGGTTGGGACTATCTCCTGGATTCATCGACTTTACAATTACTCATGAAAACGACCAAGAATGGTCCGGAAGCGTATTATTAGATTTGGTTCTTTTTGCCGGTATTGATGATTCGGTCAATGTCACCCTCATCGTGACGGTGGTTCCAGTTGATGACCAAGTTGTTTCATTTGATTTGGTTGGCACTCAACAAACCGAAGAAGATGGCGACAATATCATCGTTGATTTAGCAAATTATGTTTCAGACCCCGAAGGAGCAACCCTTGTGGTCGAACCTAATTCATATCCTGATTTACGAATCGTAGCAACCGATTCAGTTATTCTCATCGACCCTTTTCCTCATGTGAACGGTGCAGAATTGGTTGAGGTCTCAGTATCGGATGGTACAACCGCTCCTATAACAATCATCATCCCAATCGATATTTCTCCAATAGATGACCCGATCGAATTCAAAAATGAGAATCAAACATTCACCTTGGAGGAGGACCAAACCGAATTAATCGACCTATCAGAATTGGTAATCGATTATGATGGTGACCAATTAACTTGGGAAATAGAAGGCTCATCATTAGTATTTGCAACCTCTATTACTGGCCAACAACTCACAATTGCCGGCCAGCCAAATATGTATGGTGAAGAGACCATCACTCTCAACGTGAGTGATGGAACTTCAACCGATATTTTGAATGTCACGATAAGGGTAATATCGGTCGCGGATCTACCAACCGTGGATATTTCTTCGGTTTCAACCTTTAATGGTGAGGTTTCTTTGTTGTGGACGATTGGCGATGCTGATGGCATTGATGGATTAATTTTCAATATTACTTTTGAAGGTGAGCCGGTCGAGGATAGAACCGAATGCAGCGGGACGATTCAAGCGACTTGCTCCAGTTATTTTCCGAGGATTGGAAACGATTCTGGATGGAAGAGAATCGAGGTAAAGGTCTGGGATTCTCAAGCCCAACAATGGTCGAATACCGATTTTGAAAGCTATGATTTTTCCGAAGTAATTATCGAAGATAATTCCGAGAACACCGATGAGATTCCAGCTTGGCTATTACCAGTAGGCATGGGTATGGTAATCATGTTATTAGTGGCATTATTATCTCGGAAGAAAAATTAATACCGCACTTAAATTTGCTGAATAGTAGTGTCAGTCAAAGAAGAAGTCACCCACTTAGATCGTGATTCTATGGAGGTGACTTACCTCGTTTTGTCCGGTTTGCCCGGGATGATGAGAAGGGTTGTAAACGCTTGGAAAATTGAGAAAATCGATGATAATTCATGCATAGTTAGAAGCGATGCTAACTTTGATTTGGCGTGGTGGATATTGCCTTTAGTTCCACTGATGAAACTTCAGATGAAGGGTGCCATCAAGTCATTCCTAAGAGAAATGAAAACCGCTGCCGAAAATTCTTGAGAACCCCCGCCTATTCAATGGCCGGTGGATTCAAAAGAATGTTTATGATAGGACTTACATGGTCGGTGAACGGTCTGAAGATGGTGAGTGGCAGTGGGATGGCACCGATTGGATTCCGGCGCAAACACAAAACAATCATCGATTGGAATCAAGTAAACCTGTTTCTGAAAAGAGTGGGCTTGGGTCAAGAATCCTGATGGGCTTTATCGGTCTACTGATGTCAATTGTCATTATGGCAGTCACATTCTACCATAGGTATGAGATTCGGAGTGTCGACCTGAATGAAGCCCATTTCGACCCGATTCGTGATTCGATGGTGAACCTCTCGACCCTGCTTTCATTGGTCATCGTCCTTGCGATTGTGACCTTGATCTGTTCAATTCTCACTTTCATCGGATTCGGATTCTCAAAGAAGGCACTTCTTGGCAGTAGCACGATTATGTTGCTTATTCTACTGGCATGCGTGTGGATTGAATTGGACATCGTCCAAACCATTTTTGGAGATAATCCCGATAACTCCATTAATTGGCGAATGAATCCTTTGACGATGCCACCTACACTTTTCGCCTACTGCAACCTTGCAGGGTTGGCTGCCATGGGGTTAATCGCTATGCTCAGTCGACCTAAACCAGAAAGTTCTCTCCAGTTGGAAAGGCCGTTTTGAATAGGTAGTCGCATGGCTAGTGTTCATTTCAATCCAACCAAACAATATGTAAAATCGTAAAAATCGCAAGATTTGCCGGCGCAAATACTTTATCATTGAGGTATTTGGGATTGATATGGAACGTTTTACTGCTGTTGTGTTCTCTCTACTAATGCTTGTGATGAGTATTTCTGTAGCGATAAATCCAGTGACTGAAAAAGTAGACAACACAATACTTGAAGATAGCGTTCAACAACAAAATGTAATTTTACCTTTATCTCAATTAAATCAACCAGGCCATCAAGAGGGTTCAATTTTTACAAATACGACCCTCTCTTCTGGAAACGGCCACACCTGCGCCATTCTTGATAACGGTTCCGTAAGTTGTTGGGGATACAATAGCGATGGACAACTTGGAGATGGAACTACTACTGATCGACACTCACCTACTCAAACATTGAGTCTTGGAACTGGAAGAACTGCAGTTGCCATTTCTTCTGGTGGCTACCACACCTGCGCCATTCTTGATGACGGAACTGTAAGTTGTTGGGGAAACAATGGTGCTGGCCAACTTGGAGATGGAACTACTACTAATCGAAGCACACCGGCTCAAACATCGAGTCTTGGAATTGGAAGAACTGCAGTTGCGATCTCTTCTGGACTATGGACCACCTGCGCCATTCTTGATGATGGATCTGTAAGTTGTTGGGGAGACAATGGCTATGGTCAACTTGGAGATGGAACGACTACCAATCAAAACACACCGACTCAAACATCGAGTCTTGGAACTGGAAGAACAGCGGTTGCAATCTCTTCTGGAGGCTATTACACCTGCGCTATTCTTGATGATGGTTCTGTAAGTTGTTGGGGAATGAATAGTGAGGGCCAACTTGGAGATGGAACTACTACTG
>PSPR01000067.1:5097-5519 GCA_004195515.1 Methanobacteriota archaeon
GACGATGGTTCTGTAAGTTGTTGGGGAGGCAATTACAATGGCAGACTTGGAGATGGAACTACTACTGATAGATACACACCTACTCAAACATCGAGTCTTGGAACTGGAATAACTGCAGTTGCAATCTCTTCTGGAGGCTGGTACACCTGCGCAATTCTTGATGATGGAACTGTAAGTTGTTGGGGATTCAATGGCGATGGTCAACTTGGAGATGGAACTACTACTGACCGAAGCACACCTACTCAAACATCGACTCTTGGAACTGGAAGAACTGCGGTTGGAATCTCTTCTGGATACGGACATACCTGCGCTATTCTTGACGATGGTTCTGTAAGTTGTTGGGGAAGTAATTACTTTAGCGGACTTGGAGATGGAACTACTACTGATAGAAACACACCTACTCAAACATCGAGTCTTGGCAC
>PSPR01000010.1 GCA_004195515.1 Methanobacteriota archaeon
CAGACTATCTGCTCAAACCCCAGTCTGAATCCGCCATTGGCTTGCATAAACCCCTGAGCTTTCAACCAATTTCTCGTGAGTTCCGCGCTCGACTATTGCTCCATCAACCATCGAAATGATCTCATCGGCTTTTCTTATTGTCGAGAGCCTATGTGCAACTGCTATTGTAGTTCTTTGGCTACCACTTGCTAGCAAATTTTCCTGGATTTTCTGCTCGGTCTCTGCGTCTAAAGCACTGGATGCTTCATCCAAAACCAATAGACTTGGATTCTTGAGCAAAGCCCTTGCTAAAGAAACACGCGCTCTTTGGCCGCCTGAAAGTTTTGCACCGCGATCCCCAACCATCGTTTCAAGACCATCTTCCAATTCGCCTACGAATTTTGATGCCCCAGCCATTTCCAAAGCGCTCATTACCTCTTCATCGGTTGCTTCTCGATTATAAACCACGTTTTGCTTCAATGAGCCGTAGAAAAGGAATGGCTCTTGGCTGACAAAGCCCATCGCGGCTCTGACCGAATCCAAAGTGAGATCTTGAACATCGACACCATTGACCAATACCTGCCCTGATTGCGGTTCGTAATAGCGCATCAACAATTTGAGAATCGTAGTTTTACCGGCCCCTGTATGGCCCATCACGCCAATAAATTGACCTGCTTTTACCTCGAATGATATACCGGCTAAGACCTTGGTAGAGGTGCCAGGATAAGTGAAATGCACATCTTTGAATTCGACCGAGGTAATTGGCCCATCCAAATCGGTCGAGTCTTCTTTATCGGTGATTGTAGGTTCTAAATCGACCAAGGCGAAGACTCTTCGAGCGCTTGCTTCACCCTTTTGTAATTGGTTTACTAGCATTCCAAAGATAAACATCGGCATGGTCATTCTGGTTGAGATCAATAGGAATGTCACCAATTGACCGGTGGTGATTTCGCCAGATTTGGTTAGATATCCACCTGCTGTAACCAGTAGGCCGAATGCAATTCCCGCGATCGCGTATAATCCTGGCAAAAATTTATTGCGGGTTCGACTTGCTGAAATCGCTTGCTCGCGATAAGCGCTCGATTCCCTATCTACTCGGTTCGCTTCCCAATCTTGAGCATTATAGGCTTGAACTACCGAAATCCCAGAAATGACATTTTCCAAAACGGCGGTAATATCGCCAGTTGATTCCCGCTGTTGGCGGTATTTTCGCTGGACTCTAGTTGAGAATAGATAAACCAATGGAATTATCAATATCAGGGGAGCAAAGAGGACTGCGGCTAATTTCCAGCTCATTAAAGTCAGAATTAAAAATGCGGTAGCAAAGGTAACTGTAATCCTAATAATCGAGGTCGATGCATCGCTTATAACATCCTCTAATTGATTGACATCCGCTGAGAGCACGCTCATCAATTGCCCGGTTTGACGTAGGTCATAATACGATGCTTCCATGTCGATAAGTGACTTTGTAGCATCTAAGCGGAGATCGTGTTGAACCTTATAGCCAAGGGTTTGCCAACAATATTCGCTAATACCTTGGAATACAGCCAAACTGGCAAATCCTAAGAATATCAGGAAACCATAGCCGATCGCTAGATTATCGGTAAAGAGTGGGAAGACGGTTTCATCGAGAATTTCTCGGAAACCTCCAAAAAAACCTTCAGTTTTGTCACCCGAATAAAAATCGACCGCGAATCCAATGAACACAAATGGCAATAAATCGGCAAACCGAGCCAAACCATTCGAAAGAATTCCAACAAATGCTCGCTGCTTATAATTGCGGGCATAGGGCAATATTCTCCATATTTGCTTACCCAAAATCTCGGTTTTATCGGAATTCAAATCCTCAACCGAGAGATGGTCATACTGTGCTGCCCGCGCATGTCCTGCTCCCATGAGTTCGGAGCGTATGCCGCACCTTCTTGAACTTGCGCGAAGCCATAACCTTCATTCACAACCGGAGATAAGCACCCCCCATGCGCGTAGTTGGTCTAGTCCTCATCCTGTTGATTTCTTCTCTATCTCCTGTATTTGCTTACTCGGAACCAAGCCATGAAGGCACCGATATTAATTTTAGAAATGGCGATGTTATCACAACACCAATTGAAGATATGTCTTCAATCAATTACGACGGATTTTGGATTTTAACTCACGAGTATCCAATTCCAAGCACTTGGACTGCGAGCCTGTCCGATTCGGGTGTTGATTGTTGGTCCTATTTGCCACCGAATGCATTCAATTGTGAACTTAGTGGACAAACACCGGCTGAACTCGCTCATCTCGAGGTAGAAGGTATGTTGTATATGCCGGCAAAATCCAAGATCCACCCCGATGTTATACCCGCACTTGAAGGTGAAAAGGATGTATATTTTATTGCCAAAGGTATCGGAGTGTTGAATTTAGTTCTATCCGGTGATCAATTACCAGAAGAAATTTTTGACAGAAGTGATATTAGAGTTCTTAGTCATAATTGGCGGTGGTCGACGGTCGAGGCTCAAACCTCTGGTGTCGAATGGTTGAGTCATCAATCCGAAATCGAATGGATTGAGCCAAAGTTCGAAATGAAGATCCTCAACGATGAGGCCGACTCGGTAATGGGCGCAGATGTATTACAATCTGCTGTGGCAATGGCTGGGATCAACTCGGCATGGAATGGTCTGGATGGTACCGGCGTAATTGTAGCGGTTGCCGATACCGGCTTAGATAATGGAGTTAATAATTCCAATATGCACCCCGATTTCAAAGACCATATCGTTGGGATTCACGATTACCCCATTGATTCAAGCATCTCTTCTTTAGTTACATCAACAGCTTCAGATGGCGCGTCTGACCTAGATAGTGGCCACGGCACTCACGTAGCTGGTTCAGTACTCGGTGATGGTACCCAATCTTCTGGGGTAATCAAGGGGTTAGCGCCTGAAGCTAGATTGTACATGCAAGCAACCGAGGTTTATACCGATTGGACGACTTATGCTCAAAACACCTATGGATTAACAGATGGTTACAGTTTAACCGGCATCCCTGCTGATTTAGCAGATCTGTATGACCAAGCTGCTGCTAATGGATCCAATATCCATACTAATTCATGGGGTTCTTCGGTAAACGGCCAATATACTACCTCGTCGATGCAATCTGATTATTCGGCTCGAAATCACACTGGGATGTTAATTCTGTTCGCAGCATCAAACGATGGGGTTGATGCAAATGGTGATGGTGAAATAGACCATGACAGTTTAGGTGCACCAGGTTCGGCAAAAAATGTTTTAACGGTCGGTGCTTCAGAAAATAATCGACCTTCAATCAATTACATATGGGGAACAGGTAGTAACCCAATCTACAATGACCTACGTTCCAATAATACCGAAGGGATGGCTGCATTTTCTAGCCGAGGGCCTACCGATGATAATCGACTAAAACCCGATGTTTCTGCACCAGGGACCGATATCCTCTCAACTCGAAGCAGGTCTGCATCCGGAACAGGTTGGGGCACCCACGCCAATACAGACTACCTCTACATGGGCGGGACTTCTATGGCTACACCACTAACTGCAGGTGCTGCTGCCTTGCTCTACCAGCATATGGCGGTAAATCTCAACAATTCTAATCCATCGAGTGCGTTGATGAAAGGGATAATCGTAACCAGTTCTCGTGATATGACCGGCCAATATGGTTCTGCTACCAATGGCGCTGGTGAGCCTGCACCGAATTATCACGAAGGATGGGGCTTGGTTGATCTGGACCGCGCGGTAAATACCTCGTGGATAGATGGGGACTCGGTCAATACCGGCGATAGTTTGGGCTGGAGATTTACAGTTCCAAATAGCGCACCTGACCTCAAAATCATGCTTTCTTGGACCGACCCAGCAAGCACAACTGCTGCTGCGACCAATCTGGTAAACGATCTTGATTTTGCAGTCAAAGACCCATCGGGTACTTGGACCGAATTCGGAAATGATCTGGACAATATATTTGGTGGGACCGTTTCCTCGCCGACCGCAGGAATTTGGGAAATATATGTAAACGGTAGTCAGGTTCCAACTGGACCTCAGTCCTTTGCTCTGGTAATGGACGCACCATATACGATGACCAATTTAACAACCGACCAAGATGGAGACGGTGTACTCGACGAAAACGACGATTGTGCGACAACGTACGGAACCTCGACCGAAGATACGACCGGTTGTCCAGATAGCGATGGCGACGGTTGGTCAAACGTCGGAGATGAGTTCCCCAATGACGGCACCCAATGGGCTGATGCAGATGGTGATAATTACGGTGATAATCCAGGTGGAACAAATGCAGATTCTTGTCCCTCGGTAAGTGGTACCTCTACCGGAGACCGCTATGGTTGCGAAGATTCTGATGGTGATACTTGGTCGAATCCTGACGGCGGTTGGACCGCCTTTGAGGGAGCAGATGCTTGCGAGAATACTTCCGGTACATCTTATCTGGACCGGAATGGTTGCCTCGATAATGATACTGATGGCCAGTCGAATATTAACGATGTCCTCGAGAACGATTCGAGCCAATGGCTCGATAGCGACGGTGACGGTTTCTATGACAATGCTAATCCCGCAACCAATTGGGACGATTGCCCCAATATATCTGGAAATTCAACCGCCGACCTCCAAGGCTGCATAGATAGCGATGGCGATGGAGTTTCAGATTCAAACGATCAATGGCCTTCGGATCCAAATCGATCGATTGACACCGATGGCGATGGAGTATCAGATGGTAATGATGATTGCGTGAACGTCGCTGGAAATTCGACATATATTCAATTGGGATGTATCGATACAGATGGTGATGGACGCACCATTGAATACGATGTATTTCCAACCGATTCAACCCAATGGAATGATACTGATGGTGATAATTTCGGTGATAATCCAGCTGGAAATGCTGCCGATGATTGCCCGTTAATCTCAGGGACTTCTTGGCAAAATAATTACCTCGGCTGCGTCGATTCCGATGATGATGGATGGGGCGATGATGAAGATGAGTTCGTCGATGATTCAACTCAATGGGTAGATAGTGACGGTGATTCCTACGGCGATAATAGCGGCGGAACAACTGCGGATTCATGCCCTAGCATCGCAGGAAATTCTACCTTGGACCGCTATGGCTGTACAGATACTGATGGCGATGGTCAATCGGATCTAAACGATGCATTACCAAACGACGCCAGTCAATCTATCGATAGTGATGGTGATGGTTATGGGGATAATCAACAAGGCACAACACCAGACTCCTGTCCAAATACCCCTGGAAATTCAACCTTGGAGCGTTTCGGCTGTGTCGATACTGATGGCGATGGTCAATCGGATCTAAACGATGCCTTCCCTAACGACCCTACCCGGGCCGCAGATAGTGATGCTGATGGCTTTGATGATCTCGAAGATGATTGTCCACAAGTCCCAGGCACCTCGCTCAACGGCAGCATCGGTTGTTTCGATGCTGACCAAGATTCTTGGGCTGACCACAACGATTCATTCCCAATAGATTCTAGCCAATGGGCTGACTTCGATGAGGACGGATTTGGCGATAATGCTGATGGAAGTAATCCCGATGATTGTCCTGTAATTGCAGGAAATAGTAGTGCTGATTTAAACGGATGTCTCGACGATGACGGAGATGGTTGGTCGAATAATGGAGACTTATTCCAAAACGATCCAACCGAATGGGCCGATAACGATAGTGACGGATTTGGTGACAATTCAGATATTTGCCCGTCGATTGCTGGTACTGCATCCAATGGCTCGATCGGATGTTTGGATTCGGATTTAGATTCGTGGTCCGATGACCTCGATTTCGATTCAACTGATGCTAGCCAATGGCAAGACCTTGACCAAGATGGATATGGTGATAATGCGGCTGGTACAAATGGGGATGACTGCCCTGAGGAGGGAGGCATATCCTTCGAAGATTTGAGGGGATGTGCTGATTCTGATGGCGATGGATGGTCTGATGCTGGTGATGCATTCATCAATAATCCAAGCCAATACATCGATAGCGATGGAGACGGGTTCGGAGATAACAATGAACCCGGTTCTCAGCAAGCCGACCATTGGCCCGATGATGCAACTCGAAACCAAGCCGAAGTGACATTGTCTTGTGATAGCGATGGCTTCAAACTCGATATCGCAAATGTCAGTAGTGTTGCATTCAGTTGTAGTGTAACCAATGGAATTCAAAATCAATTAACCGTTCGACTCGAATGGAAGGCGATGAATGCTGTAGATGCTGCTGTCAGAACTCATGTGCTCATTCTGGATAGTGGAGAAACAAAAACTATCGCTTTTGCCGGCGAGGTTGTTGAATCTGGCGACCATACGCTGGTGATAGAAGCTAGCGAGCCCGGTGCGGATTCAAGCATGGCTTTCGTCTCAATTCCATTAAAGGCGATAAATACCGAAGAAGGAGATAGTCTTTCAGAGATCCTCGAAATGGCTGAAAACTTGAGTGATACTCAAGAAATCGTTGCATTAAGCATCGTTGGAATTCTTCTATCGATTTTGTTGGTCAATACAAAACTCAGATCAAAGAAGCGTAAAACTGAGCGTCAACAAACAATTAATGCAATGCGATACCAACGCTTGAATTCCGATATACAAACTCCACAATTCGGACGAGTTCCACCGAGATTTTAGGACCGAATCGGCTAAGAGGAGGACGCCCTCCCACGGATTACTTCGCGGATATGGTGAAGTGGCTATCACCTGAGGTTTCCAACCTCATGTCGTGGGTTCGACTCCCGCTATCCGCACTTAGATTTCTATGAAATCTAAGTGCGTCTAGCTAGCGAGTGAACGGTCGTTTTGCTAAGTACTGTTCAGTTCACGCTGACCATTCGACCTTCCCTCTCTTCGCTCAGTCCAGGTCTCAGGTTCCGCTATCCGCATTTCTTCCTGCGTTGAATTTAAATTTAGCAGGAAAAATGCGTTGAATTTAAATTCAAGATAAGCATATATTCAAGAGTAATCGTCAAACCGCCCCATACATGAACAGGCAGATGACCGCACTCATTCTGACCTCTGTTTTTGTTTTAGCGCCTTTATCAGGCTGCTTTGGCAATGCTGAAGAAAAGGCTATCAATCCTGCCGAAGATTTTCAGATCGACTTTGTCGACCCGACTGATGCAATTATGAAAACAGGTGAGTGGCATGACTTCACCCTTGAGGGTATAGGAAATGCGATCTCTACCGAAGCTGATGTTCTGCTATTCGTAAATGGCTCCTACATCCCTGAGCACATAGTTTATGGTGGCGAAAATACCGTCAAAGGAAGGCTGTTAACCACACCTTATACTACAGATGTCAATATCACTTTCATGAATTCAAAAGGCGAATCTGAAATAATTGTAGTGCCGTTGGAAAATGGCACGCCTATCGTCAACGGTAAGGATTGGTTTGAAAAAATGGATTTCATTACCAGCGTTTGTAGTGATTCAAGCAAATGTGGCGGTTATATCAACCGCTGGATGGGGACGCCAAATCCTGCTTTCGAACGAGGCGCTTCATTCTTCCAAGGCCATTTTGAAGGCTTAGGATATGAAACTCACATCTTGAGAGTAATCGACCACGGAAACCCAACCGAACCTGAAAGCCTCAATGTCATAGCATGGAAAGAAGGACGCAGAGACGATTGTGTTCAAGGCATGGGCGCTCACATGGATATCGCACCACCGGGTGGTCCTCCTGGCGGTGGAACCTATGAAGGAGCATACGATAATACTGCAGGAACTGTGGCAGTAATGTTATTTGCTCGGGCTTTCGTAGATGTGATGTTCGAATGCGATACCTTCCTCGCACTATGGTCTTCTGAAGAGGAAGGATTGAGAGGATCAAATGCATTTGCTAACAATAATTGTGATTATTGCTTACCTCAAGACAAAGAATTAGAATTCTACATCAACATGGATATGATGGGGATTTCTTGGCCGGCCAAAAAAGCCTCAGGAGATCCATTTCCCTATCACGCTTGGTCTGGACCTGATGCGGATCCAGAGGCCCAAGATGTCGAGATAACTTCGGTATTGGAGCAAGTTCACTTCGATATTTTGAAAGCACCAAGGGATTTGAGAATCGATGGTGAATACGGTGCTGGTTGTGACCAGCACTGGGGCGAGCATGCCGATTTGACACTCGATGTCCACGAGGATACATTCGGACGCTCAGATCACGTAACATTCCGAGATTTAGGCGCTCAAACCATCTTCCACCTCGGAGCTTACGACGCCGATTATTCAGCGTACCACAGCCCTTCGGACACTTTGGACAATATGGCGTCGGTAGTAGGTGGGCAAGAGGAATTGGAGAAAAGTATGGAGTTCGTACTTTGGGCTGCATTCCTAGAATTCGTTATCGCGGATCAAAATCCAAATGTGCGTAATCTAAACGCTTGAAATTGCACCAAAATATTCTACTAATTTGATCGTTATCCCATAAGCGATAATGGTAATCACACAGGCTAATCCGAGCGAAGGCCAGAACTCCATACCTCTCTTAATGAAAATTGGCAACGAAATGAATAAAGCCAATGAAGGCAGAACTAACCAGAAAATACCTTTGCTAAATTGTGAGATTTTTTCTAAATCAGAACTGTCATTATACAGCCAAATCAACGCCATTATTGAGACCAAAGGCAATGATGCGAGAACTGCACCGAGTATTCCATTTTTCTTTGCTAATTCGCTTGCTCCAATCACCAAAGCGCCCGAAATAATTCCCCGTAGGACCAATTGCCACCAAATCATCGGTTGCCATTGAATCGTGGCGGTTTGTGATGATTGCGTCTAAAAGCCGAAATTATTATTGAATGAATTAGGGCAAAGTTCATGCTTGGAACGATTATCAAACAATCCATGACCATCGAAGTGTGTTCAAATTGCTACAGCCCGAGAATTTCACCCTATATGGGTTTTGAAACCGGTAAAAGATATATCTGTCAAGATTGTGAAAATATAATTGTCGTAACATTCGAATTCGAGAGTATAGATGCACTTGCTGCATTTCTTAAGGATAAACAAGAAGCGGAAAATTCTTAATTCCAAAAGGCGCTATCTTCCCATGGCAGGCCAACCGCGATTCCGACCAGTTCCAAAATCACATAATTGAAAATTAAATAACTGACTAAGGTGATTAAAAAAACAGTTAAACTGGTATTGATGACCTTTTTGCGTTCACGTTTTACATCATCAATAGAGCAGATCCCATCGGCTTTGAAAGTGCGATATAATCCATAGGAGATGAATAAAAAGCTCGCCAAATATAACCACCAACGCACCGCACTAAAATAGAGATTATTCGATAGTGCGGCAGCATATGTTACCGATGATAGTGAGAACATCACCAAAATCACTGATGGCAAACAGCACATTGAAGCGAGCACGGCCGATGAGGAGATCCACTTCCACAGCCCTTGTTCCATCAAACCGGTCTAAGCAACACTAGTTGATGAACCCCTGCTAAAACAATACAATCCCGGGGTCGTAAATGGGTCAAGCCTAAGGATTTCGAGTTGCCTGGCAACCTATTTCGAAATCTGGATTATCTTTCATCGCATCTCTGGTTGCATCAAGTAAATCATCTTCTGAAGTTCTGGGTTTGCCTCCAGATTTTCTCCAAGCGACCGATACCATGAGGTCGTCATGGTGGAAACTGTGGACATTGTAGTCGGCTAAATTGATATTTCGGGGATTGAGATTCATCCCCAATTGTTCGGCTTTTTGCACCGCTTCTTTTGCAGTCCAGATTTTGATGGCTTGGTTGGGATTCTCTCTTAGCCAATCCAATTCTTCACCTTTTGCCATCATGTCGAATGCATTTTCCTGGATGCCCCGGTTGGCTGGTTCACCATCAATGCCGACCCACCAACCCGCCTCAATCAATGCACAGACGGCCCACTCACCCGAGTGGCCGATGCTAATGCCTGGCAGCGTATCATTTCGCCATAGCCCTTCTATCCAACTTAGGTAAGGTGCGCGATTTGCTGTTCTCAACACTTCGATCGAATCGAGTGGAATATCCCATTTTTCAAGACATAGTTGAAGCAGGTATCTTCCACTTTGATGATCTCGAATCCGTTTTTGAGTTGCTCGGCCTAAATCTTCATCAAATTGCGATTTATGATCGCCAATTTTCAATCTAGCGAGCAGCATTTTTGGACCGGATGGACTAACCATCACTTCCATGTAATCACCGTTGGAGACTGAACTTCTGTTCATCTGGAACCATGCCCATCGCTTTGAGTCTTAGGCCTTTCAATGCTAGGACTGGAGCGTCATCATCACCGACAACGACTACGTCATGAACGGTAATTCCACCTTCTTCTGAAGACATTTTTATACTCCTCATTCGAAGTTTTTCGTCCTTTTCTGGTACTCTTAACATGGTTGACCATTCGATTCCAATCGGTAAGCTGGAATAGCCATCGATCTCCATCGCTGCCAATCCTGCGTTTTGGAATCCTGCTTCTATCAGCATTGGTAATGCTTCCAGAAGTACTTCCTCGCCTTCACTTTCAATAGCGAATTGATCACAAACGGGTAATTGGTGACGCATTAATGCAATGCTGTCTATGCCTAATCTATCTCCAGTACCAACCCCACGAAGAACTCCGCCGTGGCTTTGGAATCTAGGCCCATGGAAGTAACGCAAGTAGATGAAACTTGGAGAGTGAATCAAATCACCATCGGCAGGGGTGCCGATGCTTGGAATCATCTCAACTTCATTTTGTAAGAAGGGACAGATGTCATCACAACTTGATACCAATCGAACCTTAGCTGTATGATGTAATCTTGGTTCGCCGAAAACCTCTCCTTTAGAATTGATCAAATCTGATACCAATCGACATTCGACCCAAACCAATTCGCCTTCGGATTTTGCTATCGACACTTCAACTCTGACGGTCAACGACTGTTTCATGATCTTGATTGGAAGGCCAAAACTCACATCTTCAAATCCGGCCAAACAATGTCCTGGAAGTAATAACATCGCATTTTCAGCAAACATTTCCAGCGCCATAACCCCGGGGTGATATGGAACGCCTTCGATCGAATGGTCGGCCAAGAATGGATGGTCCAATATCGAAAGAGTACACTGTGAAGTCAAGGATTTCCCTTCGTTCAAATCAACTATTTTGTCGATTAAAGGGAATCGGCGAGGATCTGCAATAGATACGGCCATTTCTGCCGGCAGCATCAATGGAGCTTCTCTAAATGCATCAAACCGGTCCATCAAGCCAAGAGAACCACATCCGAGAACTCGGCGTTTTCCGCCTGAAAGAGCCTCTCCGACGAAGATTTCAACCCCGTCTTTAACCGCCAAAGTATCGATTCCTGCAGCCTCAAAAACCGCTTCGATCGAACCGCGGGTCGCCATTCCTACATCTCGCCAACCGGTCCAACCAATAGCTACTGCACGACATTTTTTCGCCGCAGTCAAACGAGCCATTTCAGCGTCCAAAATCGAGTTTGCTGCGGCGTAATCGGTTTGGCCACCATTGCCAAACCGACCTGCTACGCTAGTGAATGCACAAGCGAAGCGCAAATCGTCACCGGTTGCGGACACTAGTGCTTTCCAACCGTCAATCTTCACTCTGACAACCATATCGAAGGTCTCCCAAGATTTGTCACCGACCAATTTGGAATCTTCCAATCCAGCTCCGTGAACAATCCCGGTTACACTTCTGCCGTTGACTGCTGCAGATATTCCTGCAGCATTACAAACATCAACACTATGGTACTCAGCATTATTTCCACTTTGGGTAATTGCGGCAATCGTTGCGTAAATGTCACGGCTACGAGTAAATTTGGTCCAAGAACTATTCCACTCGACCATGGTTAATTTCTCCGAATCAGATTCGGAAATCAAACGCTCTCTGAGAGCGTTTTTCTCAGCGGTCAGTTGTGATTCATTCCAATCGAGCCATTGTGAAGTTTCCTCGATGAGGCTTGAACGACCGAGCAACAAGAAGGTTGCTCCGGCGTCTTTAGATTGATTCGCTACCGCGATAATCGCAGCCGCAGTAACACCAGATCCTCCACCGCTGACCAACCAAAGGTCATCTGATTGTAGAGGTTTTATCTCTTCTACCAAATCTTCAGCAAAGCAGACCAGAGTCCATCGGCTCGAGTCTCGATCTATTCCAATCTCAACCTCTCCGCCGAAGGTAAAGAGCTCATCATCGATGATTTGTGCAGCCAAGTCAGCATCGATGAGCATCTCAGGGTGGATGTCGAGAGCACGACAACGGATCTTTTCTTGTTCAAAAGAATAGGATTTTGTAATTCCACTAGCTCCACATTGGAGTGAATTGAATTTAGATCCACGGTTGCCATGCCGGCCATCTAATGCGGTAACGCTTGCAACCAATCCACAAGAGAGTGCACCCAGTTGTTTATCCAAACCTTTGAGTAATCCAAACCATGAGTGAGATGACATCGTCACCTGCTTTGAAATCCCTTGTTCCCAAGATGCACCAACCAATGAAAGTGACGCCAAGTGAATCACTCCGGCTACATTCTCTAATCTCGAACAAATTTCTGCAATTTGCTCTGGGCTTCCGGGATCTGCTCTGAAAGTGTGGCCAGACAGTTCTTCTTGTTCCGATACGGTTTTTGCGCCGAATTCGAATCCAATTTTATCAACCGGAATTCCTCTTTCTTGTAATCTTAAAGCGAGTGCATCTGCAACTCCCCAACTATCTTGAGTCAAGACTATTTTTCCAGGGATTGGCAAACTTTCTGGCACCGCTTCACACGGTTCAACCTCGACTTGCCAGCGGCGTGTAGCAGTAGTTTTTGTTGGTGTTTGTACCGTTTCCACCACTGCTTCGATTACCGTAGGGGTTGGCCTAACGCTCCCGGTCATCTTCTCGATATAGGTGACGAAATGGTTGAGGGTTGGGTGATCGCCAAGAATGAAATCCTCATCGACTGGCAAAGAGAATAAATCTCTAATATCGCCCATGATTTCTGCTTGTTTGACCGTGTCTATTCCTAATTCTCCTTCGAGATCTTGGTCCATTTCGATAAAGTCGGCCGGATAGCCAGTATGCTTGACCACCACCTCGATCAATTGTGGAGTTATAGCTAAATTTTCTTTAATTTCTAATACCGGCGCAGGTGTGGTTCCTGCTAATTTGTCGATATAAGCAATCATGTGGTTTAGTGTTGGGTGATCGCCAAGAATGAAGTCCTCGTCGATGGGTAATGAGAATCTCTCTCGAATATCACCCATGATTTCGGCTTGTTTGACCGTATCAATCCCTAATTCTCCTTCTAAATCTTGGTCGAGTTCGATGAAGTCCGCAGGATAACCGGTATGTTTCACGACAATTTCGATAACCACTGGGGTAGTTTCACCTTCGATATTTACTACCGATGGTACCTCTTCAACAATGACCTGTTCGACGATGATTTCTTTTGGCTGTTCGACGATGATATCTATTGGCTGTTCGACGATGATCTCTATTGGCCGCTCAACGATTTCTAATTTATAGGCCTCACCTTGAATTCCACCGTGTAAATTATCTGAGCCGTTCACATATGCGACCAATTTATTCTGTAAAACTCTGAGTTCTAAATCATCGGTCCCAGCAAGATTTTTGTTCCAAGCCATCAATTTGGCTCCATCGATTCTCGGCCCTGAAAATTCTGATTTCCTGACCAATGATAAACCGATTTGACTGCCAAATCCTGCAGCAAACCTCATTCCATACTTGAGGTGAGGGTATGCTCCGCCTTTGGATAAATTGAGGTTGCCCAATTCTGGATCGTGTTCTTTATGATTTGCAATCGGTGGAATTCTACCGGTCAACAAGCCATAGAACATGCTCGCATCTTCAATTCCAACCGCCATCGGATGACCAGTGAATCCTTTGGTATTGGCGATGACCAAAGAATCGGCACTTGCGCCAAAAGTTTGGCGCAAAGCCTTCACTTCGGCTTGAGCCGAGCCACCTCGGGCGGGGGTGAAGGTTTCGTGAGAGAAGAAGACCGTTTCTTGTGCGATCTTGTGGCGGTCAAAGCCCCATCTATCTTCCATTTTGGCGATGAAATCTTCAACGGTTTGAGCGACGTGGTCAACATCTAATCTGGTGCCGTGGAAAGCCGAATTTGCGATTGTTGAGCCAAGTAATTCTGCTATTGGATTAACGCCTCGAGCAGCAGCTTCGGATTTTCTTTCAACTACGAACGCTGCTGCTCCCATACCCAATATGAGTCCGTTTCGACGCTTGTCGAATGGGATTGCAGTATCTTCGACTACATTACTGGTTGCAGCAGCACCGCTTGCTGCGAATCCTGCGCCGATCCATTCCCACATATCGTCACCGGTAACATCGTCAGCTGAGATGATGACTACTCGGTCACATCGGTCTGCTGCTAACCAGTCTTCTGCAACACTAAATGCTGCAGTTGCCGATGCACAAGCAAGATTGATGGTCGAATTGGGACCACGGATTCCAACGTGTTGAGCGAATTGTGAATGACCCATATTGAGAGTTTGGAACAGGTAACGCCGATCGAATTTTCCATCGTCATCGCCATTGGTTTTCGCGTGTTTTACAGCCGATTGCATTCCTGGGAAACAAGAAGCAAATACAATTCCGGTTCGGTCTCGGTATATCGCAGGAACCTGCCAAGACCTGATCAATCTCAATCCACCTTTCCCAACCTGTTCGACCGGGGTGAGTGGAATTCCTGCATCTCTTAGGGCGATTAAACCAGCAGCACAACCTAATTGGGTGGAAATATCCCAGGCTGCGAGGGCTTTGGCATCGATTCCGAATTCTTCTGCCGCATCGAAAGCACCTTTGATTCCGGCTAATTGAGGAATATCACCGAATTCTGTCGCCGCTTCCATATTGACACTGCCGTCTCTACCTTTGATCAACCGAACCAGGTTTTTGTCGAGCAACCTTTGCTTGTATTCGTCGCTAATTTCACTAATACATGTTTCACCACGAACTAATTTTTCGAAATTATCATCATCGAAAACTCGTTCTCCGCCGGGAAGGCCAAGAGAAATTCCGGTGATTACATATGGGTCTTGGGCCCGGTTGTCAACGGATAATTGAGCCGATGTAATAATTGGTTTAGGTTTTGAGATAATCCAACGAGTGATATCAGCAGGGGTTTTTGCTACACTAACATCCCATTCTGGATCGGTTTGACATTGAGAGCCAACTTGGCTAATAACTTGCTCAATTTGAGAATTACTCAGCAAAAGAACGCTACGCATATCAACATTTCCTTGGCAGAATTTAGCCGGATAGCCACAATGTTTTGCGATCAAATTTCCAACCAAACCATCGTTATTTACCGGAGCGGATACAACCGTCTTTTCTTGTTGGACAATGATTGTCTCACCGCCGGTCGAAGGAAGAGGCCGCGACCTTTCCTTGAGAGGAGTCGTCGGCAATGATGTCGATTTTTGGTTTTCGATAGGTCCTGCTCTGAAGCCATCGGTAAGATGAGCACTATCACCGACCGGCCACTCAGGCGGTCGCCCTGCAAGAGCGAGGCTTCCTAGTGCGCCCAAAAAGGTCGCAATTCCTCCGGCCTTTGGGTGATTTGTCATGATTGGTAAACTTGGTTTACCTTCGAGAATTTGGCTTGCGAAAACAGTTAATGCACGCTTTGGCCCAACCTCGACGAATAATCGGGCTCCAGCATCGTACATGGTATTGATCTGGCTGGTCCACTCGACCGCCGAAGCCATCTGAGGTGCTAATTTTGAAAGTACTGCGGTTTTCGAATCGCTACCGTCATCCATTGGATACCAACCGCCATCGACATTGCTGGTAATCGGAATTTTTGGCCAGCGAATATCCAATCCTTCGAGAAATCGGCGCAATGGTTCGTTGGCTGGTGCGACGATACGAGAGTGGAAAGCGTGGCTTGTCGCCAGTGGAAAACATTGGAATCCTTCGGCTTCGAATTTGGCCATCGCTTGCTTGACCGGTTCGGTCTCTCCAGCGATAACCGTCATCTTGGGTGAATTTTTATTCGCTGCGATAACATAGCCATCTATCTGGTCGATGATTGTTGCAATTTGGTCATATGGTGCGGTTATACTCGCCATCAATCCGGTATCGTCGATGACTACGCTACCCATTTCAGTCCCTCGTGCAGCTGCTGCACGCAAAGCACCATCCATGTCTAGAATCCCCGCACTCATCAAAGCAGCATACTCGCCTAAACTATGGCCAGCGACCATGTCAGGTGTATGGCCGTGAACGTTTAGTGCGGCTTCGATTGCTAAATCTGCGGTCAACATTGCAGGTTGAGTATATTCGGTTTGCTTTAGTTTATTCTCAGCGGTTGTGAGTTGTTCTTTATCAAGATTAGATTGTAAAACAAAAGATGAAAAAATTTCTCCATCAAGTACGTCGACCATGGTTTCATCGGCCTTAGCCCAAACATTTGCTACCGCATTAAAGCGGCGTGATAAATCCCCGGTCATTCCAATGTATTGGCTTCCTTGTCCGGGGTACATATGGGCCACTTTTGCACCATCGGGCATACTTGGAGTATCGGTGATCAGAATGCCTTGGCTTTGTAAAAAACCCCATTTTTCTTTATCGTCGATCGACTTCAATGCTAAGCTGTGCCGCTTTGAATATTGAGCCCAATCGGTTGCGATGAAAGCCATACGGTGGCTATCTTTTGTATCGAAGGACCATGCTGAATGCAAGGCCGATGAAAGTCTTGTACCCGATGGGTCATCGTCGAAATTTGGACCGTTGAAGGATATTGAATTCAATTTATTTTTAAGTTCATCCATGCTGTTTGCAGACAATAATAAAAGTCCACCTTCGACCGCTTTCAATTGTTCATGGGTCATGGTTGCTTTGATTCCACTCGAGATTGATTTTTGTGAATATACTTGCCAACGACCTTCCCATTCTTGGGCGATTGCAGCGTGATATTTCGGGTCAAAACCTTCGACTGCTACGTGGAAATTGGTTCCACCAAATCCGAATGCAGAAACACCAGCACGCCGAGGATGATTCTCTGGCTGAGGCCAATCCCTCGCTTCGGTCGGTACGAAGAATGGAATTTGGTTCCATTCAACGGTCGGATTAGGATTCTTGAAACCTGCACTCGGTGGAATGGTAGAATGATAGACCGCATTACATGCTTTGAGGATTCCTGCAATTCCTGCCGCGGCTTTAAGATGACCAATTTGGCTTTTGACCGAACCGACCGCAATATGGTCACCACCATCCAAACCGGTCCATAATAATGACAAGGTCGAGAGTTCAGTAGCATCTCCAACCTTGGTAGAAGTTCCATGTGCTTCGACCAATTCGACCGTCGACGGCTCATATCCTGCTTGAGAATATGCTCGACTAACCGCTTGAACTTGACCGCGTTGAGATGGTGCGGTAATACCTTTACCGCGCCCGTCAGAAGAACCTCCAACCCCTCGAATTACCGCTTTGACCTCATCGCCTTCAGCGATAGCATCGGCCAAGCGCTTGAGAACCATCATTCCAGCACCTTCACCCATCACGAAGCCGTTTGCTCCGGCATCAAATGGGGTGGAATGGCTAGCAGAAAGTGCACCGATCGCACTAAATTTTGCAAAGGTTTGTGGCTCCATCGTTCGGTCGGATGCGCCGGTTAACATGGTGTCAACCTGACGGGTTTGCAGAAGTCTGCAAGCATCGAGAAGTGCAGCCATAGAGGATGCACAAGCTGCATCGGTAGAATAATTTGGACCTTGGAGGTCCAAGAGATTAGCAACTCGTCCCGCGACGACATTTGCTAATTCCCCTGGCATTGTATCCTCATCGATTCGAGGCAGCCCCTCATTCATTTGAGCGATCATTTTGTCGGCTTGTTCGACCGACATACCATTGGAAATTGCGATTTCTCTCATTTCATGAGAGTAGATTCTCAAATTGGAATAGGTTCGGTTTTCCCCGCCTAATGCATTGGCGATTATCACTCCGGTTCGTGAACGATCGAGGGTTTTTCCACCCTCGCCATATCCTGCATCGGTTAGAGCATCATCGGAAACCGTAACAGCCCATAACTGGCATAGATCGATTTGTGGTAAAGTTCCAGGCGGTTGGCGCCATTTGCGCCAATCGAATTCGAAGCCTTCGACAAAACCGCCGATTTTAGAATATGTTTTACCTTCGGTAACGGTCCCTGGTCCACTTTCTTCCCAAAAAATCGAATCGTTCCAGCGACCTTCTGGAACGTTCTTAATCGATACGCGTGCATCGATAATATTCTGCCAAAATTGCTTCAAATCTTTTGCATCTGGCATCAAAGCAGCCATTCCGATAACCGCGATCGGCTCGAATGGCGCTTGGTCTAAACCTTCGCAAGGCTTTCCATTAGCGGTAGTAATCGTCATCGATTCACTCCCTCATTATGCTGCCTGGGACCATTGTGATTGAATATCCAGCATCGACATGGATGCATTGTCCGGTCACTCCGCTCGCCAATGGGCTGGCCAACCATGCGGCACAGCCGGCTACATCCTCTTGGTTGACATTTCGCCGCAAGGGCGAATTGGCGGCTACATGTTCTAGAATTTTGTCAAATCCAGGAATGCCACCCGCAGCCAAGGTTTTGATCGGACCGCTCGAGATCGCATTGACCCGATGGCCTTCTGGTCCGAGATGACAAGCGAGTTCTCTGGTCCAACATTCGAGTGCAGCTTTTGCCATGCTCATTATGCCATAAGATGGCACATGGCGGGTCGAGGCCGCATAGGTCAAAGTGATTGTTGATGAGCCCGGATTTAGGTAGGGCAAGGCGTATTTCAAACAGCGTTGTAATGAATTTGCTGAGATGGTAAATGCGGTATTAATCGCCGAGTCCTCCACGAATAGAATCGGTCGGTCAAAGCATTCGCGTGGAGCGAAGCCGATGGCGTGGATCAAGATATCTGCTTTTAGACCAGGGTTTTCAGCCGAGAATTTTTCAAAAAATTCCTTGGTATCGGCATCGGTCGCTACGTCGAGTGGATAAAATCCTGCGATTGCAGGCAATTTGTCCTTGAGTTGGAATACCCGAGACATGAATCTCTTTTGATAGCCCAGATACAAGGTAACCCCTGCATCGGCTAAAGATTGACAGATTGCCCAGGCGATACTATCCTCGCTTGCAACCCCAAATACGAATGCGACTTTGCCGTTCAGTCCGAGCATGGATGAGCACCTACCCTATGGGTAGGTGTAACTCGCCACACTACCCCCTATGATAGTTGCCGTGTCTAATCCAGCCGCGGCCCCCATTTAGGGAAATTGGTTAATCGCCAAATGGTGTGGCAAATACACTACTACAGCGATTAGAGATCATCAAAATCAAAGTCATCCAAATCATCATCTAGATCACCGAAATCAAAATCATCTTCAATCTCTTCAACAACCGGCATAGCCTTCTTTTTCTTAGATCTTTTCGAGGATTTTATCGCGGCTTTTGCAGATTTCTTTGCAGCTTTTGCTGCAGTCTTTTTCTGTCCGGTTTTCTTCGATAATTTTGAAATAATTACCAAGAGAAGAATCAGAGCGAATAAGCCGCCGCCTGCCATCGCAATCATTGCAACACTATCTTGACTCATAGTATCAAATCCACCTAGGTCAAGCGAACCCCCACCTAGACCTCCGCCCGAAGAAGATTCGACTACAACTTTAATCGTCACTTCTGAAACCTCAGCACTCTCATCCAATTTGCTGAATGCACGGATGACTACCGAGACTTCTTTATTGGATTTTAAATCGCTTGGAGTCTGCAAAGTAATCGTGCCTTGAGCAGATGAAGAACTCGGTTGAACATCCTCTCTGAAAAATGGATCGGTGATGAATGCAAATCCTGCTTCTTCCAACTCATCTGCATTAACTACGAATGCTTCCAATGTATCAAGACGGTTACCATCATTGTAAATTGTGAAAAGGAATGAAAACTCATCCCCAGATTCGATATTTCTGGTGGTTCGATCTGAAATATCCAAATCGACTCTAGAATATGGTAGTGATTTGACCGTGCCACCAACATTGTCTGTTATATTCAATAATCCAACCGGAATAACCGCCGGGTCACTGATGAAAACGACGCTATTTACCTGAGCTATAATGTCGAAATCGACCTCGGTAACCTCCATTCTTGCTTGGGCGTTGAAAGTAGCGAGGAATACGCTTTCTTCTCCCGCGTCTAATTCAAATGTAGTTTCAGAAAGTGTCAACGAAAAATCATTTGCACTCAACTCGTAATCTACTGTGATAGATTCCCGGCCAGATCCGGTGTTTTTGACGGTACAACCGACGGCTGTCGGAGTATTTTGTTCCGGATGAACATTAATCTCAACAGTTTGACTATCACAGTCTAATTGAACACTAATTCCGCCTTGAGCATCGACTGGTTCAACCATTGCTAATGGCAATAAAAGTAGCAGCGCAAAGATAATTGAGGTCCTCATCGATTACACCTAATATGCTTGCCACCTGCGACTGGGTCATGAACTTGTGGTCATATCGGTCCGTAAATTTGCTCGGGCAAATCCCTATGGCTACGCCATAAAACCTCTTCGTCCATTCCAGCATCGAGTAATTGCCGGGTTCTTTTAGGTACGGTTTTAGGACCTAAAACCGCTCCAGGCCGTTTGAGATCATCCATATAATCGGTTTCCAAAAAAAAGCCATGGCTCGATGATTGATGAGTATTGATTAATTCTTGAATTGCACCTGAACCTGCTAAAACACTAGGAGTGAGGCCATGGGTGTACTTTTTTGAAATATTTGGTGGAGCATAATGTCGGATCAACCTTTGCCGTGATAAACCGGCTTTATCTGCTAATTGAGCCAGTTCGCCATAGGTTTCATCCGATTCACCTTCGACATGTAATTGTAGAGGAATGCCCTCTTTAGCCGCCAATTCCATGGTCTTCAACAACAATCGATTGGAAGTTTGCCAAATCTCATCTGAAACCGGCCAGTGGGGCCGGCCGACCTCACCGATTCCATGAGCCAAACCTTCGTGGACGAACTGCAAAGCGGTTTCGATACTATCCCAATAGTTTTCTTCAGCCGATTCACCCAATGTTTCGAATTGATGAGCGAACGCGGCCGGATGTGGGCCTAAAATAACCCTGACACCTAGGCCAAGTGCGCGTACTTCATCAGCCATAGCCACAGTATTTGCATATGAATCTAGGTGGCCTTGACGAGTAGTGGGTGGAGCTGAAAAATCAGGACAATGAACGAGAACTAAATCGGTACCGCCAACCCGTTGAAAATCCAAAGCGGCAGCCAAATAGCGACCGTTTCGATTCAGGTGGAAATGGTTGTCGAGGATTGGACCCTTCCAATCCATTTCATTCACACCTTGAGAGATTTCTTTTGCGTCAATTTATCTTTCCAGTGGACCGCAGCCATCGCGACCATATTTGGGTGGCGAGCCTTGAGTGCAACTGTTCGACCGTTTGGCCAAATCAATAATTCCAAATCGTGGCGAGAATCTTCAATTCGTAAACAGCCTAATCTTTTGTCGACCGATGAAGTTCCGCTGCCAAGATTTGTTCTGAAAGAATTGATGTCGATATCGTGGCCAAAATCGAAGGATACCACAATTGGTCCAAGTTCGGTAGTCATTCCACCATCATCTCGGCCCATGCGCAATAACATCTCTTTAGCAGCTGCTCTTGCAGCCCCGATTCGATGAGTGCCGTGAACGATAATTCGTCCATCTTTATCTATGATAATGGTCGCTCTAGGTGTATCCAACATCTTGATAATTACATCACCATTTTGGACTCCGCCCAATCTTTCGATCGCCTCTTCGAGGTCGACCGGAGGCGAACAAGTGAATCTTACCAGCAGGTTTTCAACCCTGACATCAATCTTTGATGAGCCCGACATAATCACTCCTCCTCGTCTTCGGATTGAGCGCTAACTGATGAAGCCTCTGCTTCAGGTAATTCTTCAAGTGCGTTTTGAATTCCCTTTCTCCAAGGCAGAATTATTGGTACTAACATGACTGCATCATCACCGAATTCCTGGCGTAAACTCGCCAATCCTCCACGCAGCCGCGCTGCGAATCTTTGGTCTCTGTTCAAATTTAATTCGGCCGAGGAACGGTCTTGCAATAATGACCACCAGGTCCCACATAGCGAACTCGCAGCTTGAAGGCCATCGGGTGCTTTATCCGGTTGTGTAACAACGTATTTTCTCATGCTTTTAAGCCGCTTACGCCACTTTCTTCCAATCAGTGCCATCCCGAGTAACTTACGAGGGGAGGTCATCACCTTTGCTTCGTTTTCAAGGTGATCTACCCAATTCTCATCCGATAGGTCAGGCTCTGCAAAAGTGATCAATCTTCCATGTTTTAGCGCCGACTTGTGGAGGCGGCGAGGCTCAGGGTCTGGGAATTTCCCAATCTGTATATCTTCTACATAGGTTAACATCTCAAGATAATATCCATCGATACCACCCCCGAGAATCGCACTATCCAAGTTAATTCCCGAATCTTCCAATTCCGCTTCTTCCTCACCTTGCCAAACCTCAGGTTCTTCCGAGGTAACTAGCAAACCAAGACCGTGCCAAGTAAACCTCGGCCTCATCGATAGCGGATAGACAACGGTTGGTAATGTCCCATGCAAAACGATTGTACCGCCATCGGGGTCTTCCCAATGGATATCAGGCCAACTCAAATCCATTATAATCACTTATTGGAATTTACCCAATCGTGAAGACTTGGAATATCCCAGCCTTGATCGAAATAGCCCTGAATTGTCGCTTGGTCCCACTGCGGGAATTCTTGCAACGCTTGAGCCATCAATGGGTCGACCGGCGCTGCTGTTGCTGCACCAGGAGGTGGCCCTATTGCCGCAGGGATATCGACGTATTCTTTGACATCGCCTTCATTATATTCATATTCGTAAGTTCCATCTCCAGAATCACGCTTAACCAATACAACTACTGCAACCAAAAGGATGAGAATCAAAGCTGCTAAACCAATAACGATCAACATTCCTGAGCCCGCTAATAGCCCGCCATCTTCGCCCTTTACGGCGACATTGAAATCCTTGCTTGATTCGGATCCATTCCAAAGAACTTCATTTGAATCTGCATCGACTATCAAAAAGTACATTCCCGTTGTTGGAGTAGTAAATTTCTCTAAGGTAATGAAGATATTATCTGTCTTTGATTGTTGAATTATATCCGTAGTATAGGTTAACTCGGTAACTGGGAAAGAACCATCGGTAACCGATTGAACCTCTAAGGTTAAGTTTCCATCCATCGTCCCGGTATTCTTGATTGAAATTTCAAGAATTGGGGTATCATCGACCTGTGGCGATTTCGGGTTCATCCTTACATCGGTTACAACGAATGTCGCCTCTTGGTGAACCAAACGGTATTGAGAATTATGACTAGCATCACTCGACCAGATTGAACTCACTCCACCGGCATCGTTTGGACCGCCGCCTTCGATTGACCAACCAGCCGAATCTCGGCCTTCAATCCAAAGAATTACGTCGATGCCGACCATATCTGCGGCTTTTGGCTCTTGGGGGTCAGGCCATAGATCAACACAATCTGCCGAGACCATATAATCGCCACCTTGGCGCTTTACATTGAGGTCTGCGCTTTGGGAATCAACTCCAAATCTCAATCCATATTCAACCCAAGTTAGGTTGCTATCCGCATTCTTGAAGAATCTCCAACGTAGGTTGACCTCTCCAGCCAACAGAGCTGCGTTTTCTTGAATTATTGCTTGGACATCGACACAATGAAGTGTGGAAGACGGCATCAAATCACTCAAGATTTCGCCATTTGATGCTGTTGCTGTCCAAGAATCCTTATCAATTTTCGGCTTGATGCCATCGACCTTGATCTTGAATGAAGCACAACCGAATGATGAACCACCTTCACACAGTGCGTCGGTAGAATCTACTGCACCGGTTGGTAAATTAATCAATTGGAAAGTGTAAGTATATTCGTTATTGTTAACCGGAGCTGTGATGTTGATATTGAACGCTCCGCCATCGATCAAATGAGTTGTAACTTCACCTTGATATGCAAAGTATCCCTTATCGAAATCCGGCATTGCTTCTAATCGTGTAACCTCAAGAGTCAATTCTCCTTGAGGCAAAACGTAAACCCCATTGTTGATTCCATCAACATAAGCAAATTGACCTTCAAAAGCGATAGTATCGCCAGGGAATACGAATGCGGTTTGGATATTAGTGGTATAAGGCTCCGATAAATCGGTAAATGAAGGCGTTATTCCAGATCGGAAATCCAATTGAATTCCGTCACTATAAACCCAACGTTGCTTGTGGCGTCCACCGGATTCGCTCATAACAGAGGGATCCTTATCCATATCCTTGATTCTCAATTGTGGCACGTAGGTCGTAGATTCAATCCCTACGATATTCCAATTCATCCTTATCGGTAAGTCAAGGTAGAATTCATCTTCGAATGGATCGACCAGTCGGCCACCATCCATTCTCAAGACCTGAGGGCCATCACTCAAATTACTAGCCTCGATGATGGTGATATCGTCGGTATTCGCCCATGCAGTTTCGTTGCGAGGCGAGTAGTAAATCACCATATTCTCTGGTCCCAAATCTATCTCAAAGTAAGAAATATCTCTCCATCCATTTTCATCGACCGCTTCTACAATCAAGTGATATTCATTACCAGCGTACATGGACATATTGAATGGACCTTGGTAACGTGGAGCACCTTCATTAGGATTATGCAAACGCTCACCGAATGCATTTTCAATGAAGAAATTACGGATGTTTGGTGCCTTTGCACTCATCGATACATAGGTGACCAAATCGTCCTCAAATCCGACATTGCCTGCTTCGATTGGGTTTCCTCCCAAATCGAATCCAATGATGTAAATACTAACTTTTCCAGCTGGTTCTTGGCCCATATTTGCATCGTCACTATAAGTTCCAGTATAGTTTGCAGTCGGTGCATTTCCATCGCTCATCAGAGTGATCATCACATATTCGTCAGCATCAGCTTCACCATCTGCATCGGTGTCGTGGTCGTATTCAACCCAGTAATACATGTCGAGTGAAGAAGGCGGATTAGGAATATCTTGTGCTACCACTCTAACCTTTTGTTGATTGGAGGGCAATACCCAAGTATCATCGACCAATCCACGCCAATTTGACCAAATCGATTGGTCGTAATTTGCAGATTTTAGAACTGAAATATTTACTAATGTTGGTGAATAAGTATCGATTGAAAGATTAAATGGAATTGCACAATCAGAGTCTGAAACGATTTCTACTGGTGGGCAAAGTGTATCTCCTCCAGTGTAGCCATCGATTAAGAAGCGGTAATTATTATCACCTGCAGCAGTCGAGCCAAGATCAACATTCCAATTGAAATCCCCACCGATTATTCCGGTGCTATTTGCAATCTCAACCCATTCTGATGTGACCGTACCATTGGTCGAATTGTGATCCCAGCGTTGTAAACTCATATTGTAAGCAGTTGGGTCTGGTGCTACATCCAATCCTTCGAGTCGAATCGAACCGATCAACTTGATATTTTGATTCGACTTTGCAGAGGTTAAATCTTGAACTTGACCAGCGTCGTTTTGTAATTCGAAAGATGCGATATATGCATCATTCTCAATCGCATTTCCATCTGCAGGTGCAAGAACTACTGCACCTGGCAATCCATTTACGCCATCGGCAGCGATTAAACTAGCATATAATCGAACTTCAGCTGTGTCCTCCCAAGCAGTATTGATTCTGAATCTCCAAGTGATGTGCTTTGAATCTCCGACATCTGAAATTGCAGATGATTCCAATGAAACAAAATTATTCGGGTCATATATTTCAGAGAATCCCATCAGATCAGAATAACCTAATTCGACCACACCGCTAGATGATTCCATGCGTAAGCGTGCTTCAGCAAAAGTTGTCCCGGTCGAGGGATCGACCGAATGGGTTGAATCCGCTTCGATGATATCTCCATTAGGATAAAGTCCAACCGGATTACCGGGCAAGGTCAGAGTCGAATCGTATCCGGTTGAAGTAGTGACGATTAGAGATGACATTTCAACAGCTCCGCCAGATTCTCCACTAAGTGAAATTGGAACATCGACGGTTGCACCAGTACCTAATGCGATACCTTGATTCAATTCCCGGTCGAGATTCTGGCCAACGCCAAGGGTCATCGTCCAATCATAAAATATATCCAAATGACTTACCGTAACCTGCGAATTGCTCAAAGCGTTTGTGTTGACAATCTTTAATTGGAAAGTAGACCATTCGTTACCGTATTCATCGATTACCGAAGTATCCAATAATGGGTCATTCATATATTCGTTAAGGGAATCGGTCAATGAGAACATCATAGGCATTGTTTCGAAAGATATCAAACTTTGATTTGGCATCTGACCAATCGTTTTTTCTTGGCCACTCGAAATCAAAGATAATGAAAATTCACCAATGGTATTTCCCGATAATGTGATATCTGTATTCGAAATATTAGCGCCTTTAGGTAACATAAAACTAGCACCGGTTCCTTCTCCAATAGAATTCAAAGTTATAGTTGCTGAATCCATCCCGTAATTGATTCCATTCGAGGAACCGGCCCAGAATACCGATTGACGGCCGAAAGCGCCGAAGGCTGGTTCTACCATTCCCCATTCAGCATCTCCATCATTTGCTACATCGAGGATTACCCCGGTTGCACTATGGCCAAATTCAAGATCAAACCACAATTCTGACATCCCACAAGGACTACCATAACTGATTACAGAAGAAAATCCAAAAATTGGGGTTTCGGGTTGCCACTGAGTTCCAATGGTAAGGTTGATTTGTGTATGATCTCGGAGGCCGATTTGCACCGTTGGAACCTCTGCACAATCATCTAATACGACCGGAGTAATTCCCATTATAGGTTGGCTGAATCTAGTTCGGCGGATTGCCGGAGTGAAAGAATCATCTAAGACGTTCGGTGAATACATCAATGGTTGATTTGCCCCTGGAGACATCCAAACACCATCGACAATCATTGGATCAAATACAACATTCGTATCGTTTAAGCCGGTTCCGACCCGAGTTCCAACATTAATGCCGTGAAGAACAGAGGTTGAAAGACGGTATTGACCGGTATCGAAAATAAATCTTAAATCTATCACTGGGTATACTGAAGTATCGATATCCCATAACTCGATGATTGGACCCTCTAATCCAGTCATCTGATTGCCGTTGCGGTCAACTACAATATCTGTTGTCGATCCCCGAAGCACGGTCACCGTCAAAGAATTGGTAGGTGTTGTTTGCTGTTCAAGGGTTACCAAACCATATCCGTCTGGGAATCCGGGGTTTGGTGCCTGCTTGGGCGTCAAACTCTTGAGTGTCATCCAACCGTTTTGAGGTAGTGGGTCACCAATTCTGAAATCATCGATAAACCAACCTGGCATGGTAGTATTTTCAGGTGTACCGCTACCAGAATTATGTTTCATTACGAATTTTAATTCTACGTATTTCCCAGCGTGCCTTGCGAGATTGAGTGCGAGTGAACCCCATCCGGTTGGGTTGGTTGTATTGTCGGTAGATTCGCCACCCAATGCGTAATCGTTACCACTTAGGCCGCCACAACTCTGAATTTTCCCATTACCGCTACCTACTGGATATAGTCCATTTGAAAAACTAATCCCACTGGAATTTGTCATATCGAATGGAACATATACCCATCCACCTTGTTCTGGAGGTGGAAATGTTGGGTTCGAAGAATTTCGCACCATTACATATCCACAATCATAATAATAATTCGTAGGGTTAGTACCTGGGTTAATCTGAGACCAATGGAATCCGTGCCAACTCGAAAATTTGGCTGTATAAGCGCCTGGTAAGACTTGCATAGCAGGTGATATCATCTCGTATGTAAATCCAGAACCGGTATCATCATTGGTGTAATCATTGTCGACATCGAACATATTTGTCCCCCAGCAATCATTGCCAGTATTACAATTATCATTCAAAATAGCCCCTTCGGTCAGCGTACCATGTTGCCATCCCACGCCATTGGAGACCGGGGGATTGGTAATGTCTCTGAAGCCTGCATCAATTCGCTCAAAATCGCTTGAAAAACCACCGCTAACCAATTTGACTGAAGTTTGGTCATATGTGAAATCATTGATATTTGAGTATTCGGTCAATTGATTATTGTAGAATGGATCCCAAACATATTGTTGGGTCTCACCATCTACAGTGAATAAATTTTCATGCAAAGCCATCGAGGTCGAAATATCAACTGAGGCGCTGGTGACGGTGTCACCTGCGGGTAGTGAGATCGTTCCATCTTCCGAATTCGTGTAATCCGATGCATCTCGAATTTCAACGATTGATTCCGAGTCTCCTCCACTAAATGTCGATATTGAAGCAGAACTTGCTAAAGGCGAAATCAACATCAAAAATGTGAAGACGAAAGCGGTCATTGCATTATTTCTCTCAGTCATAGGTAATACCCTCATCCTTTGGCCACACAAGTCGGACATAAAAGACCAACGGGCAGGTGACTGAACCGGGTCCCCCCCTATAGGGGGGAACCCGTAGTTATCAGAGTTGAACGATTCTACGTTGCGAAAAACTTGATCTAGCGAGGGACTGCAAGCCACCTGCTCTTTGTTCAGATCGTTCTAACCATTCCTTATTTGCCACCGTTGTAGGCTTGGATGGCCCTAAAGCATCACAAACCTCAATCCCTTCACTAATCGGTAAAGTTCCGAGAATTCGGGCCATCGCCATAATGTCAACCTTATCGAATGCGAGCAAAGGTCTGAGGGGTAAAAGAGGTGTAGCAATTTCTACACCGCCAAGATTACCGAGTGTTTGTGAGGAGACTTGACCTAAGTTTTCACCGGTTAAAACATGGCTTGCTCCGACTTGTTCGGCCCTATTAGTTGCGATTGCATTGAACAATCTTTTCATATGGATAAAATATTCAGAATGATTCCATTTTTCGGTAAATTTTGCCAGGGCATCAGCGACTGGAGTGATGATTAACTCCCTAGAGAGGTTTGCTCTAGCTGCATCTCCAATCGAGCCCTCCATCGTCAATAAATGTCTAAGTGAGGCGATGGTTTTCTCTTCTGCTTCCGGACCTGTAACCGGCTCCTGGCTACAGTGAACCGGGTAGATTTTCCAACCCGTAGCCAACATTCTAGCAACTGCGACGGGAGAATCGATTCCGCCACTCACCAATGCGATACAAGTGCCCGCCATATGTATGGCGGGCTTGCCAATGACACATCAAACCTTCACTCTATCCTCCTTCTCAATACATGGGTTGAATACGAAGTGACCATCCCCCGTTTTTGATGAAGCCCTTCAGTACCGAACCTGTTACCCTCCACGAAGAGGTATTTCCTCAGGACACAAATTCGTATAATACCTTATTTGGAGGTCGATTATTATCATTGATGGATAAGGCTGCTGGTATCGTTTGCGCCAAATTTGCCCATCGAGAATTTGTCACGATATCGATCGATACTCTCGAATTTTTAGCACCCGCTCGCCAAGGTGATTTAATCGATATAAAGGCGAAGATTATTTTTACTTCAAATAAAACAGCTTGTGCGAAGGTAACCGCATGGGCAATCAACAAATCAAATTGGCAAAA
>PSPR01000068.1 GCA_004195515.1 Methanobacteriota archaeon
GTTCAGCCGCATTCGATACATGAATTGGCATTCGTGCGTGTAATGTACGCATTCCGCGCTCGAGCCAATAGCACATATGAGGATCGGCCGCTCCGCCAAAGTGTACTTTGCGCGGGAATATTTCTGCCACTAAATCTCTGCGCCCAACAACAACTCCTGCAATTAAATCAGAGTGTCCTCCGAGATATTTTGTAGCCGAATGAACAACCAAATCATAGCCGTATTCGATGGGATTACAAGCCCAAGGTGAGGCAAATGTATTGTCAACTATTGAGATTAAATTATGCTTCTTGGCGACCGCAATCATTGCCTCAAGGTCGCATACTTTAATCACAGGATTTGTAATAGTCTCAACATAGAGAATTTTTGTGTTAGGTTGAATCGCAGCTTCATAAGATGCTGGATCACGCATATCGGCCATCATAACTTCGATTCCTAACCGGGGAAATTCTTCAGTCATTAAACCATAAGTTCCACCATAACAATCCGCACTTGCAACTACATGATCTCCACTGGACAAAAGCGCGAGGAGGGTTGTTGAAATTGCTGACATTCCACTAGCAAATACTTCGCCGTCTTCTGCCCCCTCAAGTGCTGCAATCTTCTTTGCAACACCCTCAGAATTGATGCTGGAAAGGCGCGAATAAAGTTCTGTGTGCTGAGCACCATTGGCCCACCCTTGATATCGCTCAGGCGTGAGTTGATACGTTGAGGTAAGAAAGACTGGAGTTACTGCTGCCCCTTCGATATTCTGTGTGCCTGACCATACTGCTTTGGTTGCGAACTCTTTGTCGGAATGCTTCTCGTCCATGAATATCCGAGATGGGGGAGAGAAATCAATTAAACGGTATTATGGTTAAAAAATCGTCGGATTATTGGGGTTCTTTGTATATTTCCCGACTAATTGACGGGAAGAGTTATTTTGACTCGTCAGTTCCACAATACTGTGCCACTATCTAAACTCGATAAGAAAGACATAGAAATTGTAAAATTACTAACAAACGATTCACGAGCAAGCACGCAAGCATATGCAGATTTGCTTAACATGCCTCGAGTTACCGTACACGACCGGATTAAGCGATTGCAAGACAAGGGTATAGTCAAGCGATTTACAATTGATTTGGATAGGCAAGAATTAGGTTGGCCATTGCACGCANGAGGGGGTTAACAGATAGGCGGAAGGTTGCTTCAAACATTGCCAATTTAGAATTTGTAATCGGTTGCCATATCGTTACCGGACAATGGGATTTCATTATTGAGGTCGTGGCCCGAGATATGGCAGATTTAGGAGATTCTATTCTCGATCGGCTTTCAGGAATAACTGGCGTAGGGCATACTCAAACATTGGTTTCTTTCTATAGTTACGATGGGGCCGCAGCGGCTTTGAATTAATCATAACCCGATCGCTGAGATAACTGATTCCAAGTTAGCATCAACTAGTTTCGTCTCTATTTTCGAATTTTTAATTGCTAAGTCTGAATCTTTGAGCCCGTGGCCTGTCAATGTAGCTACGACAATACTCCCAGAAGGAATTTGATTATTCTCAACGGATTTCAGAAGGCCTGCAATAGAAGCTGCGGATGCTGGCTCACAAAACACACCAGCATAACGTGCAAGAAGCCTTTGCGCATCGAGGATTTCTTCATCACTAACACTGTCAATCTTGCCACCTGAACTGCTCGCCGCCTCAATAGCCGAATCCCAGCTCGCAGGATGGCCAATTCGTATGGCAGAAGCGACCGTCTCTGGATTATTGATGGGTTTTCCGAGTACGAACGGGGCTGCACCTTTTGCTTGCCACCCCATCATTTTCGGAAGTTTTGAGGATTTCTTATTGGATTTATATTCATTATAACCCATCCAGTAAGCAGTAATATTGCCTGCATTACCAACGGGTAAAAAATGAAAATCAGGAGAGTCTCCTAACTCATCTATGATTTCAAATGCCGCTGTTTTTTGCCCCTGGATACGGAAGGGGTTGATGCTGTTTACTACCTCAAAATCATCTATTTCGCCGAGTTTTCGGACTATTTCAAGCGCTTCATCAAAATTTCCTTTTATTGAAATTGTTTGAGCTCCGTGCATCAAAGCTTGTGCTAATTTACCAAGAGCGATTTTCCCTTCTGGAATCAGAACTATGCACTTGATTCCTGCCCGTGCAGCATAAGCTGCTGCTGCTGCACTAGTATTGCCTGTAAAACACATTCCTCGATCCTTGAAAGAACCTGTCGGATTAAGGCCTTCGAATTTTAAAAATAATTCAAAATTTCCCCCTAGTTTCCCTACTAGTCGTTCAGCTGGAATAAGAGGTGTATTTCCTTCAGATAATGAGATAATTTCTGTGCTTGGACCTACAGGAAGGAAGTTACGATAGGTTTCGATGACTCCCTTAGTCATGGATTACGCAGTTTGATTCTGCAATTGAACTTCACGGAGCCGACTCTTGGAAATCAAGGAGTATGAAGAAAATCTGACTCATCAACATACCATAGTTTGAATGCAGAACTTACCTACGAGCGCTTGGTGCTGGCATGAGTGAGTGGACAAAACCAATCGACACCGGCTCGATTCCCGATGATGGTTCTCATTTTGATGTAATCGTTGTCGGCGGGGGGCCCGCAGGTTCAGCCGCCGCATCATACAATGCCATGAATGGCTCCAAAGTATTATTGATCGAAAAACACGTTTGGCCAAGAGACAAAGTTTGTGGCGATGCTGTCGGAGGAAAATCACTTAGTCACGTAAAGGAATTAGGTGTTTTTGATTTGGTCGAATCCACCCCCCATTATGTTGTGGATTCAATACTCTTCGGTAGTGCAAATGGAGCTGAAGTTAGGGTAATGTTGCCAAAGGAGGCATATGCAAAAATGGGGTTACAGTCTGGTTTTGCCCTACCAAGAATTCAATTCGATTATATGATGTTTAAACGGGCGAATGAAATTGTTCGAGAAAATGGCGGCGCAGTAATTCAGGGCCATGGTGTTACGGAAATTATTGTCAAAGGAGAAGGAGTTACTTCAATAATTTCTGGAGTAAAATGTAAATTGGGTGGGCGAAGGTCAGAAGAACCAGAATTAACTTACACATCAGCCTTAACGATAGGTGCTGGAGGTTACAATTGTCCAGTCTCGAGAACAATTACAGAGGAAATTCATCAAGAGCCACATCGGGACGATAAGCATTTTTGTGGTGGATATAGACAATACTGGGAGAATGTAGAAGGTTTGGCTGGAGAAGAGGGGCAAATTGAGATACATTTTATCGACGAGGTTTTACCTGGCTATTTCTGGCTTTTTCCAGTAGGAAATGGTGTCGTAAATGTTGGAATTGGTATGTTAATTTCTGAGCAGAGAAAACAGAAAGGTAAGAAAAAATCTCTCAAGAAAATTCAAAAGTGGGTCATCGAAGAACATCCGCGATTCAAACATCGTTTTTCCAATTCAACTTTAATCGATGGTTCTTCGAAAGGATGGCAGTTGCCATTTGGATCTCCTCGAAAGAACGCTCCCTCTCATCAGCCTCGACGCTCGGCAATGGCTGGTGCCATGTGCGTTGGTGACGCTGCTAGTTTGATTGATCCGTTTAGTGGAGAAGGAGTTGGAAATGCACTTCTCTCGGCTAAATTAACCGCTCAACATTTTGAACTTGCCAAACATTCTAATGGTTTTACAAATGAGGCAGCAGAAGGATATATGGTTGCTCTTTGGAATTTGTTGGGTAAAGAATTGTCTAATTCAACAAAGTTACAACGTGTTATGAAATGGAAGCGATTAACAAATTGGTTTGTAAAGAAGGCTTCTAAAAAACCTGAAATTGGTATAATGATGTCAGAAATGATTGCCAGTAAAGATACACAGACTGTCCTTTGGAGCCCCTGGTTCCTAATGAAAACACTACTTCTTCCATAGGTGAAAATATGAATAATTTGGATAAAGATTTGGCAGGACTCAAGGCAGTTTTTCTTGATCTTGATGGGACTATCTATCTTGGTGGAAACTTAATTGATGGTTCTATCAAATTTTTAGCTCGGTGTGAAGAACGAGGAATTCAACGCTTCTTCCTATCAAATAATTCCTCTAAATCGGTTTCTGAATATTTAGCAAAACTGAACGAGCTAGGAATCCCCGCAGAAGCAAAGGATATATTGCTTTCAACCCATGATCTGCTCTCTTGGTTGGCTAAAGAAGGAGTTACTGAAACATACCTCGTAGGTACTGAAGGAATGCGTTCAATGCTAGAAGAAGTTGGAATTTCCACTCGTAGTAATCAACCACAATATGTGGTACTCGGCTATGATACTGAAATCAATTATGAAAAGTTGAAAGCCGCTTCAATTCACCTCCATAATGGTGTTTCGATGGTTGCAAGCCATCCTGATATGGTTTGCCCTTCACCAGAGGGGGGCTTACCCGATACAGGAGCATACATGGCATTATTTGAAGCCACGACAGGGGTTCGTCCCACTCATATTTGTGGCAAACCCAACCCTGGTATGATTTTACATAAAATCGAAGAATTGGAATTGAAACCTGAGGAATGTGCAATGGTCGGAGATCGTCTTTATACAGATATGGAAATGGCTGAAAGAGCGGGTGTTCATGGTATTCTTGTTCTTTCAGGGGAAGCAACGTTGGAGGATTTAGCGGTCGCCAACCAAAATCCATCATTAGTTGTCGAATCTATTGCTGAACTTTGTTAATGGTGCGTTAGTTATGGCTTCGAATATTGTAGTTGTAACCGGTGCTAGTGGATATATTGGTTGCCATATTGTTTCTAACTTACTGAGTCGAGGAAGACATGTTAGAGCTACTGTTCGAGACTCTTCAGACCCAGACAGAGTTGCTCATTTAGAAGCACTAGAAATTAGACAAGGTGGCTCATTAGAAATTGTTGAAATGGATTTGTTTGATGGAGACTCAGTCAACAAAGCAATTGCAGGAGCTGAAGAAGTCATTCACACTGCGGCGGCTGTTATGATAATGTCATCAAACCCTCAATTGAAAATTGTTGATCCCAGTGTTATCGGAACCCAAAACATAGTTGCTGCGATAGATAATAGTGACACCGTTCGATGCCTTATTCACACTTCTTCAACTGCAGCAATAAGGCCTACAAAATGGAAGAATGGTACTACACTAACTAGTGAAACATGGGCAGATGATGCAACTCTGGAAAATAATCCATATGGATTGGCAAAAGTTAGTTCTGAACGAATTGTCCGAAATTGGCACTCTCAAAAGTCGGTAGAATCAAGGAAAAGGTTGGTTACAATCCATCCTTGTATGGTATTTGGCCCGCCGATGTCAACCCGCCATCTCCGAGGATCTCTTGCCCTGATGATGAGTGTGTTGAGACGAGAGATGCCTGTTGTCCTGCCCATGCAAATCAATGTTGTAGACGTTCGAGATGTCGCTGAAGCACACGTCAAAGCATTGACTGAGGGAGAAGATGGTGGCCGCTATCTTGTAACTGCAGGAGACGTTTCAATGAAAGAGATGGCTAAACTGCTAATATCTCAATATCCGGACATGAATTTACCTTCATTCGAATTACCCTATTCACTCGCTTTAATCGCAGCTATTTTCCACCCAAAAATTAGTGTGTCATGGGCTAGAAATCACCTTAAGAAAAAAATATTTTGGGATTCGACACCAGCCGTTAATGATCTAGGAATGGATTGGATATTGCCTCCTGATTCGATTCTAGCGGCAGCTGATAGAGTAATCGAAAATGACTGGGTCAAGACACTCAACGATTAGGTTAGATTTAGAGGCGGGCCTCTGACGCTAATTCGATGCGTAACCTAGCCGTGCTTGTTGCACTGTTGTTTATCTCACCGGTTTTCGCTGGTTGTTTCGGAGAAGAAAAGGCGCCGACACAAGAGCCGGATGGTCCTTTCATTTTCGAAGAAGGTGATGTGTCGAGTACAACTTGGTACCATTATCCTGGAACCGTTAGTTCTCCTTTTGCAATTGATGCAACAAATTCAGAAGCTGTCTCCGCAGCAAATATTACGGCTAATCTTAGTGGAAATTCAACCCCATATTTCTCTACTGGCACGTATTATGGAACTGGTTATGATACCTTTGAGCCGACGCTGGGGGTAACTTCATCTGGGGCGATATTCTTTACAAATTACAATGGTTTAGGTGATGGTACGCATATTATCAGATCCCAAGATCAGGGTCAAACATGGGAAGATGTTGGTCCATTCGGAGCAATTGATGACGATAGTGGACAGACGCCAAATTCGAATGATCCTTACTTGTATGTCGACAAATTTACCGACCGACTTATCAAATTCGATATGCATGTATTAGCAGCGATGTTTGTCGAATATTCAGATAATGATGGAGAGTCATGGTCTGTTCCATTTACTGTGGAAGGATATTACCAGCCCCAAGATCATCAAAGTATTGCTTCAATGCCTGCTCCTCCAGGAGTTACTGCATTCCATGAGGTCATCTATGTCTATTGTATCAACACCGGTTCATCGGCTAACGGAGCACAATGTTCTCGCTCACTTGATGGTGGCCATACTTGGGATGTTCAACAAATTGGTTATCCAATTGAAAGTTATCCACAATGTTCAGGCTTGCATGGGCATGTTGCTGGTGGTTCAGATGGGTCGGTATACCGAGGAAACCCGTCTTGTGAAGGTCCTGCTGTGTACCGTTCCCTCGACGGGGGTTATTCTTGGACTGAGCACACGATTACAACTGAGGTTGGGATGCAACAAGGTTGGCATTCTCACGAAGTTGCTGTTGCTGTAGATGAAGAAGGTGCAGTTCATGCCACTTGGATTTCGACCGATGAAATGCCTTGGTATGCATATTCCCGGGACCAAGGTGCCACTTGATCCGAGCCAATGATGATCGCTGCTCCGGGAGTGAGCGAAACTGGTTTCCCAACAATATTTGCGGGAGATTCAGGCCGTGTCGTCATTGGATATATCGGAGAGATGAATGATTGTAATGAGGAAAACAATACAACCTCCGGCACTGCTTGTGGTTGGGGCGGATACATGGCTGTAATGACTGATGCTTTTGCTGAGCATCCATTGATCACTAGCGTTGCAGTTAATCTTGCAAGCGACCCGTTGGACCTTCGGTGATTTTATCGATGTTGAAATCGATGATGAGGGCAGACCTTGGATCGCTTTGGCACACAATGCTGGCGGGTTTGAAGAAGCAATAATTGGGACTTTTATTTCAGGCCCTGCTCTTTATGGAGAACTCCGGGCTTTACCCGAATTACCTTTGGGTGGAAATTCGACTCGACTAATGGGATGATGTTTTTTTCCGGTTATCTGATGTAGCCGATGCGTCAGCGAAGGCTGTGAAGACCACAGCGATTGCCCTCGTCCTCTTACTTATTGGGCCTGCAGTCGCTGGGTGTTTCGGTGATGATGCGCCTAGAACTGTGAAGGGGGAGAGTGTTTTTGACGACCTATGTGAAATGGGAATAGTACAAACTACATGGTATCATTTTGCTAATGCGACCGATGCGACTAATATTTCGACTGTGATTAATGGTACAGAAGTTTTGGTCGACAATAATGCCCCATTTTGTGCACAAGGAACATATTATGGGATTGGAATGACAACTTTTGAGCCGACGATTGGGATCACTTCGACAAATAATCTCTACATCAGCAGTTGGGGTAATGGACAAAATGGTGCAACTGCTATCGTGCAATGTTCAGGATTAATTGGATTAAGCGAAGAATCAAATTATGCTTGTGCAGATGTATACGACCCGCCCACAGTTCCGGTTGCAAATTCGAATGACCCCTATGTATATGTTGATCCATGGACAGATCGTATCATGAAATTCGATATGCATGCGTTGTTGGGGATGACGGTTGAATGGTCAGATGATGATGGAGGTTCATGGAGTCCGCCTTCTGTTGCGACTGGTTGGTCTGTTCAAGATCATCAAACAATTGCGTCTTCGCCATATAATGCATTAGCTCATGAAACAACATGGGTATTTTGTGTCAACGGCAATTACCCGCATCCAATTTGCTCTACAAGTCAAGATGGGGGGCTGACTTGGGGGCCCGAAGTTTCTGGTGCACCCATCGATTGTAATAGCGGAGGATTGACTGGCCATATGATTGGCGCCAATGATGGAAATTTCTATCGAGGGAATCCAGGATGCAGTGGTGAAGGATATTCGATTTATCGTAGCAAAAACGGCGGACTGACATGGACAGAGCACCCATTACCAACTGAAACCACTGGCACTGCAGCCACTTGGAATGCAGAAGAAGCTCAGATTCATCCGGACGAAGAAAACAATCTGCACGCAATGTGGATGGGTGTAGATAATTTGCCATATTATTCCTATTCGAGAGATGAGGGCGATACTTGGTCAGATCCGATGATGATTGCCCCGCCCGCCGGGCTAATTGGCACCGGATTCCCAGCTCTCGCTGCTGGTTCAGAAGGGCGAGGGGCTTTCGCTTATCTTGGAGATACTGGGAACGATACATGGAATGGATATATTTCAGTGATTACAGACGCTTTCAATCAAAATCCATTGATTACTACCGTTCAAATTAACGAAATTGGCGACCCCCTTGATACTACAGCTGATTGTGGGTACAATAGGTGTGGCGGGTTTGGAGATTTCATTGATATTCTTGTCGACCAATACGGCCGTCCGTGGTTTGGATTATCACATAATATCGTAGATGAAGGGATTTTTGCAACATTCACAATAGGGCCAAGTTTGAGAAATGACATGGGTCCATTAGATCCTATGCCGTTTGGTGGTAATCTTACTTTATCCATCTAAAACAATTTGGCATTAATGGAGGTTAGTGAATGGATGATGAGAGGATATTGACTCAGCTTGCCAATAATGTGGTTCACACCATGCATCAAATCCCTCAACTTAGTCTACTTCCAGTGAGTGAACTACAGAATATCCCTCTCGGACGGCTTCGCAGAGATGCGACTCGCCTCCATGCTGTGTGTCGATACCAGAAAGGTGTGAAAAAATCAGAGATTTCAGGGCCTGGCGATGTTCGATGTGTCGATGTTCATCCGGCAGCATTAACCAATGATTGGCAACGTTATGCAGCATTCCTACTCTATCATGAATTTCTACACGCACTTGGATTTGCAGGTCACGACAAGACATTTCGAAATCTTGAGGCGCTGTGGCCTGATCTCAAAGCCAGAGGTATGGGAAAATCATTTGGAACTCATTTGCAAAAAAGATGCGTGAAATGGTTGTGGAAGTGTCCGCAGTGCTCCAAAGAGCATCAGCGTACTCGCAGAGGAAGGGGAAGGTATCGCTGCCGTGAATGCCAAATTGTTTTAATCGACGTTAAACAATCAGAAAACTTGCGGGATCAATGACCAAGCCTGCCAGAGATAACCTGCTGAAAAACCGAGCATGAGAATTCCACATACTCCGAGAGCCATTCGATAGCCATTCTCAGAAAAGTTTCCCCTCATCCTATCAAGAATTAGGGCGATAATTGATTTTGTAAGAATGATCGAAAGAAGGAAGGTCAAAGCATATGCAATAGGAGCAAGGGGTTCAACCTCAACATATAGAGCCATCAAAGGACCGCCAATGAGGAACCAAAAAACATACACATTGGGGTTCAGTAAATTCGTCAATATGCCTCGTTTGAAAGAATTTGATGTATCTTTTTGCTCAACGTCTAAATTGGGTGGCTCGATACTGAAACAATCAACTCCCATTTTAGTGAGGAAAAGTGCCCCTATGACTGAAATAATGAGTAAGGCGGCTGGATTTGTTGCTAACCATCCAGCCGCAATTAAGCTGACAATAATTAGTGGGCCGTCTGTGAAAATTGGCGCTGTAGCAGTCCAAAGACCAGCCTTGAAACCTCCAGAAAGTGTTTCCCGAAATACCATTGTCAATAGTGGACCTGGTTTTATTCCTTCAACAACGCCAAGTGTGGCTCCGGCTAAAGCTAAGGTAAGTATTGGTTCAATTTCCATTCACTCAGCGCCTTGATAGTTTTGAGAGAAGTCTGAGAATTTCAATATACAGCCAAATTAATGTAACCATT
>PSPR01000069.1 GCA_004195515.1 Methanobacteriota archaeon
AGGAAAAGTTATACTTTAATAAAACTATATTTTCAAGACTCCAACCTCACGAGAGTTGAATTCCGAAGAATAATATTCAACTACGATGGTCAGCAGCATCATCGAGAATTCTCTGAATGGCATCATCGCCACCAGCCAATTCATCCTTTATCGATTCAAGGGTTTTCCTTGTTGCTTTGTTGAATTTTCTCGGCATGTGTAATTTACACAATACAACTACATCACCACGGCCAATTCCTCTTGACGAAGGCAAACCGCGACCGGATATCACTACTGTATCACCAGAATTTGTGCCGGCTGGAATTTTTATTTTCAATTCCTTTTCATCGAGATGAGGTAAAGTGATTACAGTACCTAGTGCAAGATCAGAATATCCAATCGGTATTGACATTATTAAATCCATTCCATTTCGCTCAAACCAAGAGTGTTCCTCGATATTGAGTTCGATAAATAGATCACCAGAGTTACCTCTGCCGAATGGTGCCGGATGCCCTTTACCTCTCATGCGAAGCCTTGTGCCATCACTCGCACCGGCAGGGACTGAAAATCTTAGAGTTTGAGCAGTTGTCGACAATCCATTGCCGCGGCATGTTTTGCAATTTGCTGCAGCTTTACGGCCAGAACCTTCGCAGTGCGGGCATTCGCGCACCACATCTTGGACAAATGGGCCGATTTGTTGGCGAACTCTCACTTGTCCTTTGCCATTGCATTCATCGCAGGCAGTGGTTTTTCCATCACGTGCTCCTGTTCCTTCACAATCTTCACAATGGCTCGGCAGGTCGACTTCGACCTCTTCTTTCGAGCCGTTGAGGACCGATTCAAGACTTATTTCGTGGCGTAATAAGATATCTTGGCCTTGGCGCTGGCTCGATCTACTGCGAGACCTGCCACCGCCGAAAATATTTGAGAATAGGTCACCACCAAGAATGTCATCAAAATTGATGTTGAATCCTTGGAAGCCACCTGCTCCGAATGGGGAACCGCCGGGAGTATCATGGCCGAATCTATCGTACTGAGCGCGTTTTTGGCTATCGCTGAGAACCGCATATGCTTCTTGGATTTCCTTAAAACGTTCATCAGCATCAGGTGCATCGTTTTTATCGGGATGAAATTTGCGAGCCATCGACCTAAAGGCCTTCTTTAATTCACCATCGTCGGCTCCTTTTGAAACCCCGAGAATCTCATAGTAATCACGCTTTTCACCCATGTGACAACCACCCGCTCAGTCGGCTTGGGGGGAGAGGGGGTTTTTGAGTTCAACCCTCAAATCGACATCCCACAATTGTGACAATAGCGCTCTTCTGCCGGATTTTGAGCGCCACAAGAACCGCATGCTGGCTTGGCTTCAGAGGATTGAGGTGCCATTACTTGGTTGGATTCTTGAGCGATTGGTTCTCCGTAAGCCATCTCTTCGATAGATAAGGTAGGTGGTGCCTCTTCGGCAGGTTTGAAATCGCTATCAACGATTGTCTCGATCCCCGCTTCAATCGCTTTTTCGACTTTTTTGTCTTCTTCGATTCTAATCGGTGCAATCGGGCGTTGAGCAATGACCGGGGCCTCGATTGCTCTGGCTTCTAATTTGGCAGCCTTGGCACGACCACGGGTTGCTTCTTTGTCCTTTCCTCGCAATTTTCCAATCCAATCGAGTAGAGAATCCATTGGAGATTTTTTACGAACTGCTCCGATGGTTGAATCGATCTTGCCCTCATCGAATACATCATCACCCACAACTCTTCTTTGAGCCCGTAATACATGTTCGGAATCGGTTAGCATCGCAATATCGACTTCGGTGTCGACCTCTTTTCCAATATCCTTTACCCTTGATAGGTGAGAGACTTGGCCTTTTAGATTAGCTTCTGCTTCTGGTGAGAGTGTTGAGTCCAAATTAATATCCTTCTCCCAAACCCCTTGATCTTCTGCTTTGAAATGAGAATCGACAGCTTTGACCGCTTTGGTGCGGGACCATTCATGGTCACGAATTGTTCTGGTTCTCCTAAATAATACCAATCCGATTGCAAATGCTACGATATGGAGGCCGATGTCCAAGTTAGATGAGATCTCCATCATCTCACCAAGTGGAGTGATTACCATTCTCAAAGTGTTGAGAATTAGTGCAGGAACAAATAGTAAAACCCACGAGGTCAGTTGCCTTGTCATTTAATCACCAATTTTCCGGCCTTCCTCTTATATGATGAAGGTTTCCAAGTCATGACCTATCGCTTGGGGCTTTACCAGAACGAATTAAGCCGTCAAAGAGACCGATAGTGAATGCGGTATGAAGAATAATAATACAGAGAGGTATTCCGATAATTGCCGTGATGTCACTCTTTCTTTGATTGAAAATTAAACCGGTTATAAGAATTGTAATTCCGTATGCTGCCGGAGCCCACCACCACTGCGGTAGTACCGCTATTAGAATGAGGCCGAGCAATGGTAAGAATTCTCTAGGGTCTGCTCTGGCTGGATGCTTTAAGATTACTTTTGTGCGCCAAAAACCGTAACGATGCGACATTTTCCACCAATTTTTAATCGTGCTCCTTTTATGCATGAATACGCATGAAACATCAGAACGCCATAATTGCCAACCTGCTTGGAGCAAGCGCATCGATAGATCGCTATCTTGACTGGTGATAAAGCGAGTATCCCAGCCACCGACCTGGCGTAATGCCTCGACATTATGGAGGCAAAATGCAGGAATTTTCGTTTTGCTACGACCCTTGAATCGGTTGAATTGGCCACCACCTGAGCCTATTGGTGAAGATAATACGCTCTCGACCCAATTTGAGACCCGATTCAGATTGGCACCAGATTCGGTCCTGCAGCCAATGGCCCCGACCTGTGCCCCGAGTTCTTTTTCCAAATTCAAAAGGTCCTGAACTCGGTTTTCCACATGATTAGGTTCAACCCAAGAATGGCCGATTATTTCCAAGCAATGGGTAATATCATCTCCGATCAATTCAAGCGCAAGGTTGCGTGCTTGAGCTACTCGCTTGCCCGGATTGTGAACAACTCGAATTTTTTCACCATAATTTTTGAGAATTTCTAAAGTGTCATCAGTCGAACCACCGTCCATAACCAAAATTTCTATTGGATAAGTCTGTGCAACTAGACTATCGATGCATTTTGCGATGTGAGATTGCTCATTCAGAGTAGGCACGACCGCACATACCCTTACATCCATAGTGGCTCCTCTGCAGTTCTTGTTGTCAAGTTTGGCCTATTGGATTGATGAGTAAAGGCTGATTAGCAGGTAATATGGAGCGGCTGAGGCTGACCGGAATTGACGAAGGGTTGACCGTCGTAGTTTCCACTATTGTTTCGGGTGCAGACCACCCCGGATTGGTGATGGATGCCGTGAAATCGGTCTTTCCTGATTTTGCTTGTCAACTGCCAGACGCACCAATTTTTCCCAACGAGTCCAACGAGATTATGGCCGATAACGAGGTGTCGTTAGGTTTGTTCTTGGAAAAATTGAACCAGCAAAGAATTTTGGATACCGCTCTAGATCACATGAGTAAACATATGGACGAAGAAGGGACGATTTTCCATATTAGTCGACAAGCAGCAATAACTGGGAAAATCGCCTTTCCGCTGGTTGGAGATAATTCATTGGGCGGAGTAATTACCATAGAGATCGGTGGGCCGAATTTGAAAGATTGGCTCGAGGCTGCGACATGGCACGGTGGAAGAGACACAATTCCAAGGCACGTAGGTGACGAATATTCGATGTATAAGTCGGGTGAAGCATCAACTTGGCACTGAACAAATTTAAAAGTGCAATACAATAGAGCAGATTTAGTATTATGCTTGCATGTTTGCATGATTCAAAATGAAGATTTTTTGGTCAGAGCCCATCGATGGAATGGGAATTGAGGACTTCGATGAAGAAGGGATCGCATGCTTGATGGGTGAAACCTAATCATCCCACTTGCCCCAAGAATTAGCGCCAGGGACTCTATACCACCACACACCATTTCCAACTGGGTGCTCAAGCCATTCGTATCCATCCGGACGCACTTCTCCTTTGGCATCGATAGATGGAGACGCCCCCGGTGGGGAAAGTTGAGATGGTGCTACCGCGTCTCGCATTAATACAACCTTACGTTTCTCGATATGCCCATCTATCAAGGAATAGTCTTCTGTGTTTATCTTATCCTTGGTGTACAGACGAGTTGCTTCATCTAGTAAGTCATCAAGAGAACTTTCATTCTTAGTTATTCGAATTTCCTTGATGATTTGTGATACCCGTTTCTTACCTGATCTGGAACGTCGGAACCTCATGACAGTTATCAGAACCGTGACGATTCCAAGGAATGCAGAACCTACGATTCCAACAACTGAGTCCAGTGATACCTCCGTCTCTCCGAATAATGGGAGGTCGATGGAGTACCCTCCCGATTCACCTTTCCCTCCGGATGGACCTTGCTGGTCCAATTCAACATCGATCTTTTCCGATTTTTCACATAGTCCCTTTTCGTCACATGCTATAAATGTGAGATTCAAAAGTTTTGTAACTCCACCAGCAGGCCTCCATTCTACAATACCATGCCTTACACCTTTTCCAATGATAATACGATCTTCATCATCAGGAGTAAAGCTGAATATTAAATCTGTGCAACTTGTTTCAACATCATTGAAATAATCGCATAAGTTTATTATCCAATCTTCACCTTCCAATATCTCTTGATTCCCTATTGTCCCATTGTATGCATAATTAGGACGTAGATTAATTGTTGGAGTGGCGTTGTTCGGCCCCAAGATTAACTCATTACCTCTGATATCTGAAATGAATAAGCAGACGTAATGCTCCTGCTCATTGGTGAGATTCTCAAGTCTGATTACAGGAGGAGGTCTGGTTAATTGTGAAACATCTTCTGTATGGCCATCCACCAAAACTCCTGAGCAGTCACTGATGACAGTGGTTGAATACCTAACCTGAATTGAGACCGGTCTGTCGGT
>PSPR01000070.1 GCA_004195515.1 Methanobacteriota archaeon
ACCTGTTGTATGCTTCGCAGTACCTCATTACTCAGTGAGCGCCGAGAGGGGGATTTGAACTCCCGCGTCCAGGGGACAGTGGATTTCGAATCCACCGCGATACCAGGCTATGCGATCTCGGCTTGCAGCCCGCCCACTTGCACGACCATCATAAGCGTGATGTTAGTCCCAAAGACTGATGCAGGTTAGGATGAAGGGCTATGGCCACGACCACTCTATACAATTAGAGGCAGGCAGTACAATTAAACAAGCGCTCGAAGCGGTTGGGATCCATCCTTCGACCGTACTTGTCAGTCATGAAGACGTGGTTTTGCCACATGTTACAATACTGAATGCAGACATTGAGTTGGATCTAATAATCGTTAGTTCTGGTGGCTAAACCTCACCAATCCAATTCGGTATCATCTTCTAATAGATTAGCCAATTCTTCTTTTGATATTGAGCCATCTGCTAAAGCTTTCTTAATATCTGTCATCTCTGAGGAAAGCACCGCCTGCTCAGCCGGTGTAATCACTCCATCTTCAAGCGCCCGCATCCTTCTTCGATACTGCTTTTTGAGCACGTCCATCATCGGTGAAGTAATCTTTTCTTCTACCGCTGCTAATTCAACGGTCGATTCAAAGTAATCGGTTAATTCTAGTGCGTCATGAATTAGCGACATCGCGGTCATCATGGTGGTCATACGACGTTTTTTCGATGATTTTGCTCTCGAAGCAAATATCACACCACCGATTGCTGCTACTGCGGTTAATATCAATGCTAATAGGTCTAAATTGACCCCAAGTGGCCCCGAATCGGCAAAGACCTCTGCATTGAGTGAATCGTAATCCGCTCCTTGTTCAATCCCCCAATTATCATCGGGGTCCGAATAACCATCACCGTCGCTATCAGGACAACCATGGCGGTCTTTATTCGAGGTTCCAGACAGCGTTGGACAACCATCTTGGGTATCGGCGATTCCATCGCCATCATCATCGAAATCCTCGCCTTCGTCCTTGCAGCCATCGACATCGATATCGCTACCGGAACTTGCACCCTTTGGGCAAGTATCAAGCATATCCATCAAGCCATCATTATCATCGTCTGAATCCTCATCTGAATCTCGACAACCATCATCATCGTGATCGGTAGATGAATCTCTAGTCCAACGTTGGGCCCCGGTTGGACAATCATCTTCAGCATCGACCAATCCATCTTCATCACTATCGCGCTGGGCATCGCTACAACCATCTGCATCGACTTCCATTTCTGGTGCGGTTCCTGGGCATAAGTCGGCTGAAAGTTCAATCAGGTCACTATCAGGGTCACGTTGACTAGAAGTACAGCCAAACTCTCCAACATCTGTTGATGGAGAGTAAGGGCAGAGATCGATTCCATTTCCTATACCATCTTCGTCGAGGTCTTGTTGTGAGTAACCACAGCCATAGTCATCGACATCACCCGATTCATTTTGGTCGGTTCCAGGGCATTGATCCGCAGGCTCGCCGCCATCGGGATTATCACCAAAACCATCATCATCAGCATCCGCGGTTTGAGTTGAGTCGTTAGGGAATGGGTCATCATCATTATTGACGCCATCACCATCGGCGTCCAGTTGGTTGCTAGAACAACCGTTTGAATCGATTTGAGCGACGGTTCCAGTTTCTGGGCATTCATCCAAGTTAGCATGAATCCCATCACCATCAGCATCGTAAGTGTACCAAATCACACCAATATTTTGGAACCCTACTGCAACGGTACCATTGTGAAGTTTAGCGATTGTAGTCGGACTATCGCTATCTGGATATGGAACACCTGCACCTGCGAGTTGCCAACTATTGCCAATTTTTTTGACCATATGAATTACAGTTGCGAATTCATCCAACGCGATTACGGTATTGGAATCAATTGCCGCGATCATATCGAACGAGCCATGTACTTCGGTTTGAGATTCTGAGACTTCAGCACCATCAACAATACTGATGAAAGTTGTTTTCCCGGATTTAACTCCGGCTAGAAATAGATGGCCCTCTGTTAGGCTGACGCCTTTCATATTCTCGACATCAAAGTTTGATTCATCGTAAACATAACCGTCAGTTGGCTCAATTATCTGAGTTCTTATCTGATTATCTGCTCGCATAATTATCATCGCTAATCCATCGCTGGTGAATGTACCTGTAAGTGGAGTTGGGCTTTGAAAAGGTGAAAGGCCATAATTAGATTCAGGCTGATTATCTGTTACCTGCAGATTCATTACACAAATCGGACCACTACCGGTACCAAAATCCTGATAGATCAAATCATAATTCTCTACACCTTCGTATGGATCGAATGTCAATTGTGAAGCAGCGATAACCTCCATCTCATTATTACATTGGGCTCCGGTACTTGGATGATCTAATTCATAAGTCCAAGATGTAAATTCAAATCCAGGACCATTTGCCCAGACATTGGTTAAATCAAGATGTCTTAAGTCTCGTTCTGATGCGGTTTTTACCACAAATAGGATTCCGTTTCCAGCCTCAACTATTTTGATGAACTGTCCGAGTTGTTCACCAATACCACTATTGATTCCGGGGTTTAATTGGTAGATAATTCCATCTCTTTCGACAATTATGAAGTGCCCTTCATCGGTCTTTACCGAATATGCAGAAATACCAACCTGAATATCTGAATCGATTGCAAGAATATTTTCGCCTTGGTTGGTCGAGGTTAATTTTTCCCCGCCAGATTGCAGCAATCGGTTTGGATTACGCCCTTCATCAGCAGAAACCGTAAGCAATGGAATCATTGATGTAAAAACTAGCAAAAGTGCTACACCTAGGATTGGGCATCGCCTCATAGATGAAGGCATTCTCTGTAAGGCCTTGAAACTTTTGTGGTTATTCATTCAGTCGTGATAAAATATGCATCGTACTACCTTTTTCCAGATTGGCCTTGATATTGCTTGCCCATGCATCCAAAGATATATTGAGAACCGCGATTTCGTCACCTTGTTTGAGGGTATTAAACATCGGTGGCCAAGCATTATCCCAACCTTCAACAGAGATTCTCCCGGTCGCATCTATTAGAGCAATACCTTTGCGAGCCCATGGCTTACCGGTTTTTCCAACTCCAGATTTGTACGTGGTATAAGCGACCCTTCCGGCCACGTGAGATCGAGTATTGAAGCCGAATAATCCAACATCGCCATCCTCGGCTTGGTCAGCTCTGATGATTCTTGCCGATGGGTCTACTTTGAGTTGGATTTCACCTTTCCAATTGGTCGAAGGTATTAGTCCGACCAATCGAACCTTATCTCCTTTGGTTATGTCGAGAGGATAGGTAGATTCACCGTTATTTTCGCTCGCGATAATTTTGACAAAAGCGAAACCATCCTTGTGCTGTATGACAATATTTGGTGGGCTGTTTGGAACTTGAGTCAGGCTGAATATCTCACAGAAAATGTTTACGCGCGGTTGAAGTGAACCAAAACCGGTCAAATCATATTTTTTAATATCTCCAGATGGTTGGTATTGACCACCATCGGGGAGATCATCATCACCTTCGCCATTAGGGCAAAGACCACGCCATTCACATTTATCGCACCGGCTCGCTTCAGGGTCGTCTGTTTTGACCCCGCCTTCGCTAAAGCCTCTCAATGGCCTTGGCATCGGTGGACAATCATCCATCGTGACAGGCTCGGATTTGATTTCTGTCCATAAATCGTGAAGTCGAGACTCCATTTCTTTAAGCTCTTCCTCGGTCGGTGGAGGAACGGTTTTTCGAACATTGACCCCAGCGTACCAAACCTCGAGCGCATCGGGGATTTTCCCATCATGAGTAAGTGCCCACAGCATTGCATAAACTCGCAATTGCTCGACATAATTACCAGAGCGATCACCACCGCCGCGGCTGGCCTTGAGGTCCATAATACGGATTTGGCCGCCGTGACGATAGACCAAGTCATATTCGCCTTGGAACCAATGGTCTGGGTGGACGACATTGAGTGAGAATGGTTCGGCATTCGGATCGACGAACCATGGACGGGCGATTTCCCAAGCCTCGATGAGCGTACAAGGCCCAGTTCTTGTCAATGGATGGGACCCGTCGAAAGAGTTGCGACCATCAGGAGCCGGAATTTCTAGCCTGATTCCAGTTCTCCAATCGCTCAATTCTGTTTCATCGATATTTGATTGGCATAATTTTACTTCGTCAAGATGCATCTTGAGCGCTGTTGCACACATGTCACGATAGTCATCCATCGAATATTCATGCCAATTTCCGGCGCTGCGTTCATTGTTTTGCCATTCTTTATGCATTGCATCTCTGATAACTGGCCAATGAGCATCGACTCGGCCCTCGATCCATTTTGAGAAATCGGTTGGGATTTCATCTTCGAATAATGGTAATAGTGCATCAGCACCATTTGCAAGTACATCAGCAGGAGCTGCTGCCATGACAATTCCAGGCGATTCCATCAAAACTCGGCACACGGTTTCTTCGACCGCTCGCCCAAGGAAGAGCGGTGGGGTTTGGCCAAACTTGAGCCGTTGGTTATTCTGATACCACCAAATGCGCGGACAATCGTACCAAGCATTAGACTGCGAAGCACTAAGGCGATTGAATTGGCCGACTTCATCGCGGCTCGGGTCTGCTAGTCTGACCGGCATGAATAGTCAGGCCAATAGTGAAGTCTCTTCAATCCTTCGATTTAATTTCGATTCTAGTCGTCCTCGTATCTATGCGTAATTGGACCAATCCTTCGCGCCAACCCAACTCGGCAGCGGTCAGTCCAACCGTATCTCCAGGACGGATTGAAAGCAGGGTCCCATTGATCGCAGAACCGAAAGCCGCAACCTCAGCAACCCGCTGGCCATCCCATAGATGGAAGGTCATCATCGACCATGGTTTTCCATCGGCACGAACACCATC
>PSPR01000071.1 GCA_004195515.1 Methanobacteriota archaeon
AAAAACGAACATATGCAAGCGATATCGCATCGTGTTTTTGGAATTCTGGCCATTCTATGCTATTTTGGTACCTTCATGGGCTCTATTTTTGTTGCCCAACCTGCTGCTTGGGACCAGATGATAGAAATTGATTTGTCTAATGCTTGGCCATTTGTCTTAGCTATGTCGGTTGCGTTTGGGACCGGATTATCCGTTTTTGTTTGGGTTGCAGCAATTATGGACCCCACCAAGGATTTCGATTCTTCAAAACCCGATGGTCTATTATCGACTTACCATCCCTCAGGCCACCCGGTTCTGTTGACCGCTCCGTTCTCTCAAGCGCTTCAATATTTGATGGAGCCCGGATTAGCCAATAAGTGGCTTGAGCATATTCATATAACCAGCAGTCTATCGTCCGATGAGGTTTCAGATTTGGAAGCGCTCGAGAGAACTTTGTTCTTGCTTCACCTCAACCAAGAAGGGGTTTTGGATTTGGATGAGGTCAGGGCTGAGATGGCTGAAATATACCATAAAGACGAAGTTGAAAAAATATTGAATCACGAGGTTTTCGATGTAAAAATGATTCACCACCTCTTTGATTTGATGAGAGAATCGAATCCATCTTTCTTTAGGGTGATTGATAGATTAGAGCATGGGTTCATCAATCGTTTAAAAGAATTAAGAAGATCATCATTAATCTTTGATTGTGAAATTGACCGCCAGGTAGAAAGCAGTGAAATCAACTTAATGCTCTTTTTGGCAACTACTAACTCCGAAAAATCAACTTATACAATAGAGGTTAATTCACCAGGGTTAACTCCTGAAACTCAATCGATAACACTAACTTTTGAGCAAAACAAATGCATCAAATTACCTGTAAGTGATAATTTGCAAATCATCAGCAACGATGAGATGGATCTGGTCCACATGATGGGTTCTGCATTGGATTGCGGCAGGGTGGTTTGGCTTTCGATGCAAGCCCAATCAAAAGGAGAATACCAAACAATAGTTTCATTATTAGATGAGAATCAAAACATTTTGGAGGGTAAATCGATGCGTTTTAACGTGTCGAGGAACCTATCGGTATTACTCAAACAAAATGCTGGTAAAGCCGGTAAAGCCGGTGGATTGGTAGTTCCATTGATGAAAGCAGCACCAGGTTTGCGCAAGTTATTCGGTTTACCTTGATCAAATAGCGGTTGGAGCGACATGTCCGTCGTTTTTGTCATCAGGTGTTCTCACCCTTGACCAAACTCCACCCATCAAATCATCATGATGATCTCCACAATAGTGGAATCGCCGATAAGCTTCTCTGAACGAATAGGCTTTTTTGCCGGTTGCAACCAAATAACCTTCAGGTGATAAGCGAGAAATAATGTCTCCAACCGCTCCACAGCCGGGATAATCGCAAACCGTATTCTCGCCCATGTTCACTCCTTTCCTGCGGTCTCACTTTAACTATTGCACGAACTTAGTCTGCGTCCTCACTCGGTGGAGGAGTAATGACGAGTAGTGGAATATTCGCTTCTATAGATTGGCCTTCTTCACAATGCACTTCGGTCACAGTTCCAGCAATCGGTGCTTGGATCTCATTTTGCATCTTCATCGCTTCCAATATCATCACGACTTGACCTTCTGTTACCTCGTCGCCGACCGATACTTCGACGGTGACAACTTTGCCGGGGATATTGGCGCTAACCTTACCCGATTTCTTTGATTTCCCTCCGGATGCACGGCGTTTTTTTGGTGCAGGTCCGGCATCTGGAACTTGAATTTGAAATGTTTTCCCTTCGACTGTAGCAGTCCAAGAATCCCCGTCCATTTCTAATTCGACTTCGAATTCTTGACCATCGATGATGACCTTTCTAGTTTCACTCATAATATCACTTCCAGGTTGAACGTGCACTTCTCTTGTGCATCAATGAACTGAGACCCATATTGATTCGGCGTTGGTCTTGAGCCCAAGCCTCGCCTAATCGCCGACCGATTTGGCCGGGGTCTTCTCCACCACTAGAAGCAGCGAGGACAGCAGCGATCGCAGCCATTCTCAAAATCGAATCATCTGTCATTTTCTCACCTCATAGCGGGATATTGCCGTGTTTGCGAGCTGGGCGTAATTCTTCTTTATCGAGAAGCATTTCCAAGGCCTTACATAATCGGTTGCGAGTTTCACTCGGTTCGATCACATCATCGAGATAACCCAATGCGGCCGCTTTGTACGGATTAGCAAATGTTTCCTCAAAATCTTCGATCAATCTGCTTCTTTCTCCCTCGGGATCTCTGGCCCCAGCAAGGCGCCTGCGGTGAATGATTTGAACCGCTCCTTCAGCACCCATCACCGCGAGTTCAGCCGCTGGCCAAGCGACGTTATAATCGCCTCGAATATGTTTAGAGGACATAACGTCATAGGCTCCACCGTATGCTTTTCTCAAGATGACAGTCAATTTCGGAACGGTTGCTTCTGCATATGCGTATAGCAATTTTGCTCCATGTCTAATGATACCGCCCCATTCTTGATTAGTCCCTGGCAAAAATCCAGGTACATCTTCGAGCGTGATGATCGGAATATTGAAGGCATCACAGAATCTGATAAATCGTGCAGCTTTATCACTAGCATCGATATCTAAACATCCCGCTAACATCTTGGGTTGATTCGCAACCACTCCGACGGTTTGCCCAGCCAAATGGCCGAAACCGATGACAATATTACCAGCCCACGCTTCTTGGACCTCGAGGAATCCACCATCGTCCAATATTTCGGTGATGACGTCTTTTACATCATAGGGTTTAGAGGGATCATTTGGAATGATACTATCCAATTTTTCACAGATTCGGTTTACGGGGTCGTTGGTTTTCTTGCTCGCTGGTCGCTCTAGGTTGTTATTTGGTAACATGCCGAACAAATCTCGCGCTAATAATAAAGCGTCCTCATCGCATTCTGATGTGAAGTGAGAAACTCCTGACTTAGAGCCGTGCGTCCCTGCTCCACCCAAATCTTCGAAACTGACATCCTCGTTGGTAACCGTTTTGATGACTTCAGGTCCGGTGATGAACATATGTGCGGTCTTATCGACCATGATGACGAAATCGGTGATCGCCGGAGAATATACGGCACCTCCAGCGCAAGGACCCATGATGACGCTGATTTGGGGTACTACGCCGCTTGCCCGAACATTGCGGAAAAAGATTTCAGCGTAACTGCCTAGTGAAGCTACGCCTTCTTGTATTCGTGCTCCGCCTGAATCGTTGAGTCCAATAACTGGGCGACCGGTCTTCAATGCCATATCGAGAACTTTGCAAATCTTCAAACCGTGCATTTCACCAAGGCTTCCGCCATATACGGTAAAATCCTGAGAAAACACGAAAACTTGTCTTCCATCGATGGTTCCATGACCGGTGACGACCCCATCACCGGGAATAATATTTTTATCCATATTGAAATCTCGACAACGATGTTCTACCAAGGTGTCCATCTCTTGGAAAGAACCCTCGTCCAACAATGTATCAAGGCGCTCACGTGCAGTCATTTTACCGCGTTTATGCTGAGCATCAACACGGGCTTGACCGCCTCCGGCTTCAACTTGAGCCTTTCGCACTCTCAGATCTTTGAGCCTGTCTTCAGTACTCATCATAGCATTCGCCAGTCGGTCGGTATTGCCGACCCTCCTTATTGCTTGTGTGAGCATTTCCACACCGCAACCACTTCATAGACTAACTTGCACCGATTCAAACATGGGAGAGCGCCAGCGCATAATCATCGCCAAAGCTGGCCTTGACGGCCACGACCGTGGTGCAAAGGTAGTGGCACGGGCGCTGCGGGATGGAGGTCACGAAGTGATCTATACCGGATTGCGCCGAACTCCCGAGCAAATCGTGCGTACCGCCCTCGACGAAGACGCCCGATTTGTTGGATTATCGAGCCTGTCGGGTGCCCATTCACATTTATTCCCCAAAGTTTGCGAGTTATTGCGCCAGGCTGGATTGGACGATGTGGTTGTATTTGGAGGGGGTATCATTCCCACCGATGACAGGCCGGCATTATTCGAAGCTGGGGTCAAGGCGATTTTTGGTCCGGGCACCCTGTCGAGCGAAATTCTTCAATTTGTGGAATCTGCTGCGACTAAAGATTGCGGCGTCGGCTCGAATGACCCTTGGCATTGGGGTGAGTGATTGGACCGGCGCAAGTTGGCTCGTGAGCTTACCGCAATCGAGAATCTACAACTTGAGCCGAAGGTTGGACAAGGCCAAATCATTGCGATCACAGGCCCGCCAGGGGTTGGTAAATCTTGTTTGATCGATGAATTGTTGAAGAATCTTGTTTCAAACCATCGAGTTGCAGTTTTAGCGGTCGACCCAAGTTCTCCTCTCAGCGGTGGAGCACTTTTGGGCGATCGGATTAGAATGACGGTTCTCGATGATCCAAATCATATGGATTCAGTATATTTTCGAAGCATTGCAACCCGTGAATCCAGCGGTTCAATACCTTCTATAGTAAGAGGTCTTGCTAAGCATTTATTGGCTAATTCTTTCGATATAGTACTGGTGGAAACCGTAGGCACAGGCCAAGCCGAAATCCGCTGTGCCGCAGTCGCAGATCGCATCGTTTTGGTCGAAGGCCCAGCCCGAGGAGATGGTGTTCAAGCCGAAAAAGCAGGGCTTCTGGAATTAGCGGATTTAATTGTGGTGAATAAATCTGATTTGGATGGAGCTGACAAAGTTGTTAACGATTTGACAATATCATTACAACTTGGGACTAGGCCACCTCCAATCGTTAAAGTAAGCGCAAAAACCGGCGAAGGAATAGAAGAACTT
>PSPR01000072.1 GCA_004195515.1 Methanobacteriota archaeon
GCACATGTATTGGCATCGGCAAAATCCAAGTTGTTCAACGAGAGGATTCGAAAGTTAATGGGAATAAATCAAGGCATTGACGGTGTGTGTTCGTTCCAAATTAAAACAACAAAGGAAGCCATTGATAAAACCAAGATCCAAAAGGATCATCCGCAATTAGTTGCAAAGTATATCTCAAAATCGACAAATTTATCAGGTTCATTCAAAGCGGAATATGTCAACCCTCAACTTCGAGGTTTAGATGAACCTCTCGATGCTGAAATCAAAGCTGAAATCAAAGCACAAACCGGGGGAAACGATCCAGCAAATTATTCAAAATCGATCTTAAAAAGATCTAAATTAATCGAGCGAACCCATCTTGAATATCTTGAAAGTTTAGGTGAAGAAAGTAGTTTAGCAATCTCTTTGGATTTGTTGACCTCTCAAGTGAAAGCGTCGATTGGAGATTACGATAATGTCGAAGGTTTGGGGTCGTGGATAAGAGCGGACAAAGAATCGGAATCGATAGATTGGAAGCAATTCGGAATTGATAACCCAAAGGTCATTGCTGCAAATATGAAGCCTGAAAAGCAATCCGTAGCAATGGTGGTGAAGCCTTACCGGGCTTACCCAATATAATCATTGAACTGGTGGCAATTTCAGTACATCTCGCATCAATAATGGATGAATTCAACCGCGGAACTCCTTTGAATTCCTCTGCAACCTTTTGTAATTACAAATTTAAACAATATTTTTCTTGGCAAATTTCCATTGATTGATTCGAATAAACTTGTTACCTCTGTCGATGCCCGATCGCCCCTTTTATTTACTATTTTGAAGAACTCATGGGCTGCCCAATATGAGCCATATATGGTTATTATTTCGACATGGTCTTTGCAACGTCTAACAATTGATTTCAATTCTTCAATCGGCTTGATCGGCAAGCCGCAAGAATCAACGATATTGTAAGGTCTGCCTTCATAGTCAATATTTATCAAATCATCAAGATAGATCAGAGCCTTTCTTGGTGGATTTGAATCGTTTTTCCAATCTTGATGAGGTGGCCAATTTCTTGGGACAATTATGATTGGGGTTCCATTATCGCTGAAGCAATGAAATTCAGATTGGCCTTCGAGAAAAGCATCATCTAAGCATTTTGAGGTTGAACTTGACAACAAATGATAAAAATCTTTCAATTCATCGGGGATATCAAATACATTCATATTATTATTATTATCTGGAATAATTAACCATGCCATAATTATTGCAAAAAAGAAGGGGGTTTGTAAACCTGTGGAAAATAGTACAATATTTATTGGTAATCGGCTTCATCGAGGTAAAAAATCGTAAAAGATTCTAAAGGTGAATTCGGATTTTCTTTCTTCCATTTGCTACACTGGTCGAGCAATTGCTCAAGGTTAGCTTGGCTATGAGCGATGGTTGCTACATTGATTTCATCTTTTGATAAATCTAATAATTTTGAGGTCAAATCCGGCGTGGATTCATTACCTGACCATTTCATTTCTTGAATTAACGGGTCTTCCCATTTTGGCTGCAGTTTAATCGCTCTTTCCCCGAGCATTGGACACCTTTCCAAACATTTTACCATGTGTTTTCTTCTCAAGATTATGCTATTGTTATTCAAAAATAGCCAATCGAGGTGATCTGCGATATCACCGTGAATCAATTGAACTTCGAAGCCAACATTTACCGATCTAATCTCCCTACTAATCGGCCTCAATCTTTTTGAATCTTTTATCAAATCATCGATCCAAAGTTTGTATCTGCCAAAATCCCATGGACTTGCTTGAGGCATTGGCCATTCGGGCTCATCAAAGCCTTGATGAAATGTTGAATCGAATTTTCTTTCCCACCAAATGTCCTTATCTGGCAAACTATCATTCCTTCTTGGAATCCTCTTTCTCATCAATTTCAATTCTTTTGGCGACATCCTTCTCTCCATGGTTAAGGTCGATAGAAAATCATCTACATCTGCTTGCTTTTTTGTATTGTGGACTCTGAATACTTCAGCACTGATTTCGACCCTTTGGGTCATTTCGAGCGAAGGGATGGGCCATTCGGCTCTTCCAAGATACTCGAGGCCAAACTCTCCATCTTCAAATTCAAACCAATGCGGAAAATTTCTTCTCGCTTTCTCATCTAGCAGGATTATTCCACCATCTCTACAGGTATCTGCCATTGCGGCTGCGACTTTTTTGAAAGTTAAATCAGGTGTATTTTCACTAAACGGCGGTATCCAATCAACAAATAAAACATCGACTAGAGGCATCGATTGGAAGCCTTCGAGCGCGGTTTTTTGTCTATGAACCAGTAGATTATCAAATTTTAAATCCGGATTCCTATATATTCTATCACCATGGGTTGAATTCTGCATTCTCACAAAATACTCAGCACCTACCTCGTTACAATGATAGGGCCATTCATCAGGATAGTGCGGGCCTACATCATCACACACCAGGACAAAGTCTTCACCATGTTCTATCATCACATTCCAGGCTGCAGTATAATTTGACCCTGAAGCAGGATGGGCTACAATTAAGGGCCTATTTTTCACTCTTGGAAGAGGGATTTCAATCAATAATTCATTATCTTTCCACATCATAATACCACCTCAGTGCTCTGAATGGGAGCAACCATGGTCGCAACAATCAACTCTGATCCAATCTTCAACCTCATCGGGAGCGCCGTGACAATGGATGCAAAACCATTTTCCTTCTCCAATCATTCTTTCTCTTCTTTCATTTTCTGTCTCCATCGCATCGAAGATATCGGCTAACATTTTCTTTTCGAGTACGGTCGGATTTTCCTTCGATAAGATGTGATTATAAGGATAATAATACATCATATCCTTTTCATCAAATTCCCATTCAACAATGTATTGGTAACCACCACAACTAGCTCTAAACTCCTTCCAATCTGTGAATTTTTTCCATTCATCGCTACAAAAAGCATTCATCGCTTCGAAGGTTGGTTGATGTATCATATTTTGTGATACCGCGTATTGCTTGAATTCCTTGATAAATTCTTCATCGACATTATCAAAAATGTTTTGTGAGATATTATTCTGTTCTATCGTCATTTTATTCGTCCTCCATTTCCATAAATTCTGTAATCATGAATGCTTGCCAAGGCCAGAAAAATAGGAATTCATCATCGCTCATAATCCAGATATCCGATTCCCAATCTCCAATACTTTGATGTTTTTTCCACTTGATAAAATCTTCTTCAGAAGCAGAAGGATTTATCTTAAAAAAGTGGATTTTGTAAAAGTATTTTCTGTTTAGAACCTGTTCAAATTCTCCAATGCTCTTGATCGCTCCTTGGCTCATTTCAACATATATCTTACAGTATTCACTTTGTACCCATTCATCATCTTCCGTCATTACAAACACCTCTCATGGCCGAGTGGAACCACTCTGAAAATTCTCTTACACCTATTTGCTAATCTTGAATAATCGATTGCTTTGCACTTGCCGTACCCCTTGGCAGTATCGAAAATTTCATCTTTATGCAATGTTACGATATGTGCAGTACACAACTTACCATTTGAATCGGGGTCTATTGGCGGTTCTGATGAGTAAAAACTCAATAAGAACAAATCGTTAAGACCCACCAATTCATCGATAAAATACGATATTGACCTTGCATCATTGTTGCAATATGCAAGTTGTAATCCAAATGGTTTAAGGGCATTTGACCACGTATGTGGTGCTTGAGTATTGATTGCTTCCTTCATATCTGAAATGGTCACCTCGGCGCCGGTAGCTCTTGCTATCATAGCAAGAGTGGTCGGTACACAAGAGGGACCTTTTTGCAAAATGTGTTTTAGTTCAAAATCCTCAAAAAAGGTTTCATTCGTTCCGTACCATAATGGTGCGCTTGGGTTTGGTTTCCATATTTCATTCATCATATTGTTCTCCTCCTTCCGTTTGCTCTATTGGGATGACAAATTCTACAATTCGTATCAAAACAGGGCCAGGAATAGTCGTTGCCGATCGAATCGACAAATCCCCTTTCGACCATTTTGGTCCAAAATGGCCTGGAATGATTCCAGGTATCGACCCAGATGTGGGCATGGGGAAAATAAGTTCTAATCGCTGCAATCATCTTAGTACCGATTCCTTTACCTCTATTAACTTTCGAGTGGACAACAAAATTGTCCACTTCGATTTCAGAGTAATCATGGTTCGGTATGATAAAACATCTAGCGAATGGTGAGAATTTTACAAACATCTGCTTGTTATTCTCTCTGGGGTGAGGTTTGAACACCTCATGGTTTGTTATTTCTTTTATTATATTCATATCATCATCTCAGATTAATTTGACCAGCGAGGGTGCCCGGATTCGAACCGGGATCTAGGGGTTCGAAACCCCCTATGCTATCCATTACACTACACCCCCAGCTGGTCAAAGTTGGATCTAGATAAATCAAAATAGACAAAAGTCCTTAAAAAAGAGACTTAGAGCCTAAAATAGACTTAATCACAGATCGCAAAGTGGTTAATTCAATTCAAAACTGCGCACACGCCGGCGAAGAAAATTAGATTCGTCGGATATTGGGTAGTGCATAGTATCACCTTGCTGCGTTGCAAGACATGGTAACAACTACTAGTATAAAAAACTATCGGAAAATTAACACAATTTTCCGGGGAAATTTAGGTCAAAGAGTACCATCGAGGTATTGCTGTCCAAAATGATTCCATTGTTCTTGAGTCCAACC
>PSPR01000011.1 GCA_004195515.1 Methanobacteriota archaeon
TCCTGCCAGAACCTCAATATGAAGATGACTGTATTAGTTGCGCCCAGCATCAAACATTTCGCGCAGAGAACCATCTTCGAGCATCTCCAACACGATGTCGGAGCCACCGATCAATTCGCCATTGACGAAAATCTGCGGCATCGTCGGGAAATCGGACCAAGCACAAACACTTGGAATCGCCCTTGGATCCGAGAGGATATTAAGGCTAGCAAAAGGCTCGCCGAGGGTTTGAAGCACCTGTGCTGCACGGTTTGAGAAACCACATTGAGGGGCATTAGGGTCTCCTTTCATAAATAGGACGAGCGCGTGCTCGTCGACGATCGATTGCAATTCTTCTGGTGTCCAGTCCATATTTTTCACTCCTTATTTTGGTGTTTACGAATTCGCTTGATGTGAATCCCTTGCCCCCCACCATGAGGGTCGAATGCGGTATCGCCTGAGCTTTCAGCCTGTTGAGGCGTCATGCACTTGAGGTCGATTGCGTGAATCGGCGAAGGAATATGTGGTTTGAAGTGATTTAAGATAATCTTTTGGCGTTGTAATGGCCTCATTCCCTCGAAGGTATCCTCGATGATTCGGATATGAAAATGATCTCCGGTGCCATGAAGGTCAATCGCTTCGACCGAACAATTTGGTAAGACGCTTCTAACCTCGTCCTCAAGCCAAGAAGTGCTCACCATATCAGGGCGTACAAGGGACTGTGCTTTGAACCATTGTCCTGTAGCAGTTGATATGCGAAAGCCAGAATTAGGGCGCGATACGGTTTGGTTAGCCTCTTCGGACGGCTTAGCCATCGTGTTCGGTCTGATAGGCCAAGTAATTTTGGCCAAGGCATTATTGCAATCCAATTATGGCATATTAGTGGTAATCCTCGATGCATTTGCAACCATGTATATTTTGATAGATGCAGGATTGCCAACGATATTAGCTCGAGATATTCCGCGCGCCCCTGGTTGTGCGAAGATAGCGGTGCGGCGAATTTATCGATTACAATTATTGATTGCGATTCCTTTTGTTTTGGGAAGTTTGATTTTTTCACATTATATTTGGGCAGATGTGCCATCTGGTTTGATTGAATTATGCGCTATTATCGCTTTTGGCCATATCATGTCCTATCCTCATCGAAGTTTGTTGCGCGCTTTAGGTGAAGCGCGCATCGAATCGATGGTCAAACTCTCCGAGAGAGTGATTACGACCGCCCTATATGCTATTTTTTTCTTCCAGGGATATTCTCTTTCGACGATCTATGCTTTAGCATTCGCAATCGGGGTAGTAATCTCGTTGGCCATATCGATTTGGCAAGGCGAAAGAATTGCTAGAAAAATGAATACCGATGATGCCTTACCAAATGGTTGGTCGAGCAACAAATCTTTGATAATCGCGGCTTTACCATTTGCAATTACCCTTGGAGTTCTCCCATATGTAACCAAATTGTCAAAATTTCTTTTGGCCTATTTTTCTTCATACGATGATGTTGCGATTTACCATGTTGCTCAACTGGCTTGGATCGCCGGCTTGATGTTACCTCAAGCGATGCGTGCCTCACTTTTACCATATTTAGGCGAGGTTAGAGATAAGCCAGCACAATTTTCAAAAAGGATGCTTAAAGCTCACCACTATACTGTGATATTATTGCCGATCGGTTTGATTTTGGGAGTGGTGATCAGCCATTTTTCGATTCCATTTTTCTTTGGCTCTCAATATTTGGCCGCAGTCGGAGTTTTCGATATATTATTGGCTGGGTGGGCTTGTGCTCTACTAAGCGTTCCTTGGTACGTCGCTTTACAAGCAGGAAAGAATCCATGGCGATTTACTGGATTGATTGGATTAGTAGTTCTCGCTTCGGCAATATCAGGGTGGTTTATCATACCGGTTGCAGGGGTTGTCGGGGCTGCTTGGGCAAGTGTCATCGGTTGTAGTGTAATGTTGTCTGGAAGCAAATTATTGTGCCAAGACGAAGACAGGCTAACCGATGGTTTAGCAATACTAAGCGTGGTAACGTGTTACCTGATTTCGATTGGTAGTTGGTTGGCGATAATCGGTTTTATCACAGTGATTCCAGCAATTGACGCCACGCGTCACCTACAGAATCCGGATCAAATTTCTGAGGAAGAATAGTTTTACAATCCTCCATCAAAACCTGTTCTATTTTATCGGCTAATTCTTCAACATCATGGCTGCAAACATCCATCCAGGTCGAGAGATCTCCAATGTCGACAGCTACGACCGGACAGCCACAAACAATCGCTTCACGGGCTACGAGTGGACCGGATTCCCGAGTTGAAGTAATCAAGCAAATATCGGCGACAAGCATGCGGTCCCATACTATTGGTCTCGGTTGTTTTTGTAGAATCGTAATGCCTATTTTCCAACCTCTTGACTCTAATTTTTCCCCGACTTTTAGGGCGAGCATGTGATTTTTTTCCGGGCGCCGTGGGTCGGCTGGGAATAAAATATCCAATTTTGATTTTCTAAATAATCCGTTAAATTTTTTCATCGGCTTATGCCATTCTTGGTCGACGTTTACATGACATGGGATGGTTATTGAATCGAATCTACTCAAACTATCGCTCACCACAACCAATTTATTAGCATCACGGGCTAATCGTTCAACCCATTTTGCCCTATGATCTTTCAAAGCCACATCAAAATCATGACCATGAACGATTCCGATCCAAGGTATTTTGTATTTTTTGGCTAGAGCTGAGGCAGTATTTGCAGCCGGCCAGAGAGTATGGCAAATTATCAAATCCGGTCGCCAATCATATTTTATTTTCATGGCACTTCGGGCGGTTATTGATGGGAAATCGGGTACTTCCCAATGGCGTTTTACTTGAACTTCAAAATCGCCATGATTAAATTTTGATGGTGCTTTAGCAACCCCTGCCATGGTTGAGCGTCTAGATTCATTCATCCTCAACATTCTCGGTAGGACATTGAGAATTTTTACCTCGTGGCCTAAGGATTTGAGCAAACGAGCATGATCTGAAACAAAGGTTCCACGAGCACAATTATCCGGTAAAGGAAATAGCCGGGTAACCAGCAAAATTCGCATTTGCATCACTCGAGGGCAGAATGGATTATTGCCAAATTATCAGCTACACTAGCTGAATCATTGAATAGGCCCGAGCCGACTACACAATTGCTCACGCCCCATTCTCTCAACATTGCAATATTGTGGGATTTAACCCCGCCATCGATTTGGATTTGAACCGGACGGCCCCCTGCTGCGACTTGGGCATCGATGGCATGTTTGAGGATTCGAATTTTTTTCTCAACTGTTGGGATGAAGGATTGGCCTCCGAAACCTGGATTTACACTCATTATCAAAACGAGGTCGACTTCTGGTAATACCTCTAATGCAATATCGGCAGGAGTACTTGGATTGAGGGTGACGCCTACTGTCGCTCCCGCTTCCCTGATCGCAGTTAAGCAACGATGTAAATGGGTAACGGCTTCGGCGTGGACTGAAATATGGTCGCAACCTGCATCGATATATTGTTGAAAACAATCTTCAGCATTTGAGATCATCAAATGGGCATCGAAAGTAGGGCCTTTGCCGAGGGCTTTGCGCAATTTAGCGATAACCGGCGGACCAAAGGTCAAATTGGGAACAAAATTTCCATCCATTACATCGAGATGAAGCCAATTTAAACCGGCCGAAACCGCTTCTTTGCAAGCATGACCAAGATCGGCGAGATCGGCGGTTAGGACAGATGGTGCGATAATCATCGGGAACCCCTCTATTTGTGGCCGAGGCGAAACGGTGACATGAGGCTTGGGGTCCTAGCAAAGCATCATAGATGACCTCCCTAACCGCCCGATTGGTGAGAGCATGGGTGAAGTCAAGGCGGTAACTGATGGAGATTTCGATTCGGCAATCAATGCTGATGAATGGGTGTTAGTGGATTTTTGGGCACCTTGGTGTGGCCCATGTAAAGCACTCGGACCTATTTTAGAGCAGGTTGCGGCTGATTCTCCGGTAACGATTGCAAAGGTCAATACCGATACTGATTCGATGAATGCTGCTCGAATGGGTGTGCGCGGAATTCCAGCACTCTTCCTTTTCCACAATGGCAAGATGGTAGCAAATCAAGCCGGCATGGTTCCAAAACCCGCGCTTATGGCTTGGTTGAATCAGCATATGAGTTCTGATAATTTCTGATCAAGACAATTTAGCTTTTTTTGCTTGGGCATCCTTGCCGACCTCTCGTAAGAATCTCTCTCTGAGTGCTTCGTGTAACCACATTCCTTCCTCGAGTTCGAGTAGCAAGCCGTAGGAGAGAAGGTTTTGTGGGGGTTTTCCTTGCCAAGAAACCGCTTTTGCTAATTTTTTCCACGGAATCGGTTTTTCGCTCAATGCCAGCATCGCCAATAAATCATGTTCGTCGGGTGGCATCTGAGTGATGATTTCCTCGTCCAAAAATCTCAGCCAATCGCCATGGGTTGTCTGGCCATATAATTCCAATAACTCAAGCGCTAACGGGTGACCTCCGGTTAGACGGTGAACATCTTCAGGAGAAGGTGTATCACCAGTCATCTGGTCGACCCATGTTCCAATCTCGTCGAGTGAGAGTCCCTTGAGGGGTAATTCTTCGACGATATTTCTGGTGTGAACATCTCGACGATCGTATACATCTAAGGTAGTTCTGGAAATCAATAATAATCGTAGTGGGGATTTTGTAGAAATATCAAGAAGCGCGCCGAGAAGGTTCCTTGCTTCACCGATGATATGGTGAACATCATCCAAGACTATCAGCCAATATGGGGGCGGTCCGCCGGGCTCACCTTTGAATCGCTCCCTGATAGCACCTGCGTCGGTCAGATATGCAAGCAATCTTCGCCGCCATGCATCAACATCAAACTCTGCCCCGGGCGTTAGAGGTAAAGTATCCATCAATTGGTATGGGTCGTGTTTTTCATCGACCCCGAATCTATGAAGCAAAGATACCGCAAGTCCTACGGATTTATCCCATGGCTGGCAAGGATACCAACATACCGATAAATGAGGTTCTTTTTTCATAAAGCCATCAAGCCAATTAGCCACTAATGTAGATTTACCAATTCCAGCAATGCCATGGACAACCATACAGGGTTTTCTTTGAGTAAACCACTCTTCAATATTCGAGGTTTCGTCCTCTCGGCCGTGAACCGGCCGGGTTTTTGGCGGTTCGGTATGATAGGTTGCATGGGCACCAGCAAGTAGGGTTAAACGGCCAGGGGGTGGTAAGCCATCCTCATCGTCACGGTTTTTCTGAATTGGTCCAAAACGAATATCACCATAGGTCAAAACCCCTTCGTGTTGAGAATGCAATAGAATTTGCAATAGGGAAAGGTTGGCTTCCAAGCGCTTGGACGCCTCCCATCCTTCGATTTCAATCAATTTTCCATCGTGGTCCCGAATCAATACCTTGGTCGAAGATAAATCCGCTAAACGATTTCGAGCGGTGGTTCTGCCATCTTCGGTTAATTGCCAAGTTTTTTGCCGCCTATCATCACTTTTAATCGAGCGTGAGTGCTCGCTAACCAGCCGATTTCGCAATAATCCTCTCATCGCCCGCGAAACATTTGGAGGATGTTGGGCGCAAGCTTCTGCAATGCCTGGGCGGGTTAGAGCGATGGTGACCACGAAACGATCCGCTTGGTGATCTTGCTCAAGCAAATGCAGCAAAATTCGGTCTTTGACCGCGATATTTACGCGTGGGAGGTCGCCGGCCATTGCCGGTGGCTGGGCCTCTTCCGCTTCAATAATTTCGCTAAGCCGAGTAGGGATGGCTCACACAAAACAACCACAAGACATAATGTAGGAGTGATGTCGGCCTTTCATGCAAGCGGTAAGAATTCATGCTATCGTCTTGGCCGGCTTGATGCTTGCGATGATTGGATTATCTTTTGCTTCTGCTGCTGACACCGATGGCGATGGAGTAGAGGACTCGAGCGATGATTGTCGATATTCAAGTGGAAATTCAACCGTCGATAGGACGGGGTGCCCCGATAGAGATGGTGATGGCACGTCGGATTGGAATGATGGTTGGACCAGTTCCAACCCTAATTTCGCCAAAGAAGTTGCCATGACATCTTCATTTGATTATTGGGATGTAGACCATTCACCCGATGGCCTATATGTGGTCTCCTCTGATGAGAACGGCTATATCAGAGTTAGAGCGGCCGATACTGGAATTATTATTCGCTCCGCTCAAGCATTCACCGATGATGCAACCCAAGTTGCTTGGTCTGGAGATGGCCAATACATCGGGGTTGGAACCGATGGCCAAGATACTGCAAAAATTTACTGGGCAAGCAACTTAACCGAACTTCACTCGGCGATATCTACCGATGTTGGAAGTGGTGATGAAATAAAAGATCTAGCATTTTCAGATGATGGGACAATGTTTGCCATCGCGATCGGCAGAAGCGGTAATGGTGGAACCAATGGCGTTGTTCGAGTAATCAATTCCTTAACTGGAGTGGTGCTGAATAATGCCAATCCTGGTGGCGAAGACCGTTTTTATAGCGTTGCTTTTTCCCCAAGCGGCACCCATTTGGTTGCTGGTGGAAACGGTGAGGCGTATGTCGTTGAAACCACTAATTGGACTACAACTCGGACTATGAGTGAGTCTTCTGGAACCGTCAATGATGTCGCATGGTCGCCAGACGGCAAGAGAATCTCGGTTTGTGAAGGCTATGCCTCAGGTGGTTCAAAATTACGGATGTTTAACACCGATAATTGGGTCAATACTTGGACCAAAGACTTCTCTACTTCTTGTCTCTCTACCGACTTTTCCCCCGACAGTACTCAAGTTATCTTTGGTGGAAGTTATTACCAATCAGATGGCGCTTCTTCGAAGATTTTTGATGTCGATACCGGTAATGGTGTCGATGATATAATACAACCTCGGCCTAATAATTGCCAAGGAACCTCAGGTAATAATTGCGGTAGAACCTATGGTTTGAGCTGGTCCCCAAGCGGGGAAAGAATCGCCCAAGCATTTGGAACTAATGACGAAGGTTTTTACCTATGGTTTGCGGATCTAGACCCCGATAACGACGGCTGGAATACCTCGGATCAAGGCGATGGTAGGTCTGACGAATTCCCTGACGAAGGCACTCAGTGGAACGATACCGATTCGGATGGATATGGCGATAATCCACTCCCTGCATTCAAAGGTGATGCTTGTCCAACAACCTGGGGTAATTCCTGGCAAGACCGCTTTGGCTGTCCTGATGGTGATGGTGATGGATACTCTAACGAAGGAGACCTCTATCCAGAAGATTATCTCCAATGGGCCGATAGCGATGGCGATGGCTATGGCGATAATTACTATTACGATGTTCAACCATTTACCGAATTACATCTAAACCAAAGCGGGGATGCATTCCCGATGGATAGCAGCCAATGGAATGATAGCGATGGCGATGGCTGGGGCGATAATTTCGCCGATTCATCTTGGGTTGATTACCGCCCAGCCGATTGGCCGGGAGAACTCGACTCTAGTGCCGCAGCCGTCGACAAATTCCCACTTGACCGCTACCAATGGGCCGATACGGATGGAGATTGGATTGGCGATAATGAAAACACGCCACGTTCTGACGCTTGTGTGAACACATGGGGTAATTCTTCCAATGATAGACTAGGTTGTATCGATGGAGATGGTGATGGTTGGTCCGACCCAACCTCTGATTTCCTAGCTCATCCTCAAGGCGATGCTGATGCTTTTCCTCAAGATCCTACCCAATGGCGAGATTCTGATGGCGATGGTTTCGGCGATAATTCAACCGGTAACGACCCTGATGATTGCCCAGGTGAATATGGCTTGTCATCAATAGATAGGGTCGGATGTGCCGATACTGATGGCGATGGTTGGTCCAATTCTGGCGATCCATTTCCGCTAGACCCAACTCAATGGAAAGACCGAGATAGTGACGGGTACGGTGATAATCCTGATGGAAACGAGCCTGATGTTTTCCCTGACGACTCCGGTCAATGGGCTGATACCGATAGCGATGGTCACGGTGACCGAGCGGTTTTACCCGATGGCGACTTTTATCCTAACGACCCAACTCAATGGAGTGATTTCGATGGTGATGGTTATGGTGACAATAAGGATGGAAGCAATGGCGACCAATGTCCTGAGGTATATGGCAAATCAACTATTCCTGAAGCTAGAGGTTGCCCTGATACCGATAATGATGGAGTGGTAGACCCATACGATGCTTTCCCTGAGGATTATTATCAACAAACCGATGCTGATGGTGATGGTTGGGGCGATAATCAAGCGGTTCCTAATGGTGATGAATGCCCGGATGTTCCAGGCAATAGCACCAATAATTCCCGCCAAGGCTGTCCTGATGCCGATGGTGATTCTTGGGCTGACGAAGATGATATGTTCCCCGATGATCCTATGCAATGGGAAGATACCGATCTCGATGGATGGGGTGATAATTATGGCTTCATCAACAAATCGATTGCCGACTTGGATAATGAAGGTGAGATGATTACCATTCGCGAACAATGGGGAGATGCATTCATTTCTGACCCTTCACAATGGGCTGATAGCGATGGTGATGGATTAGGAGATAATGCAACTGGAAGACTACCTGATGCCTTCCCATTCAGAGCGACCCAGTGGGCCGATACCGATGGTGATAACTTTGGTGATAACCATATGATCGGTGCTTACCAGCCTGACGAATGTGAATTCAAATATGGAACGTCGACTGTGGATTTCTTCGGTTGTCCTGATTATGACGAAGACGGGGTTTCTGACAAAAGCGATCCTTGTCCTTACGACCCGCTGATTTCTGCCGGTCTCAAGAGTGTGGTTAAATGCGCAGCTATCGATGATCATGATAACGATGGAATTCCAAACGATATCGATGAAGATTATGCTCAAAATTCTGATGCAGGATTCAATGCAATCGGTAGTCAATTAATGATATTAATTGGCCTGAGTGTATTTTTATTAGTTGTTATTTTAATCGCAATGATCGCAAAACAAGCCGGACGAAGAAAGGCTGCATATTCTCGAGCAGAAGATATGAAAGTTTCAGCAATGTTTGCCGAAGAAGAGGGACGTAAGCAAGAGTGGATCGACTTTTATGTCAGTCAAGGTGATACTGCAAAGGCCAAGGAATTAGGTTGGACTCCTCCTGCTGAATTGGCGCAATGGCAGCAGCTTCAGCAAGCAGATGAAGCCCAAGCAGAAGCGGCGATTCCTCAGATGTTAGAACTTGATGACCTTTGAATTTATAGCACGTTCCCGGCGGGCTTTTTCGGCTAAACTATCATCGAATGCTAGAAATTCCAATTTTTTCCAAGCATTATCGTCGTCCAATGCAGCCAATGCTTCATTATTTTGTAATAATTCGCCCACTGAAATAAAGGTAGGACAAATTCCATCACTCAAGGTATATTGATGGCCTGGCAGAACCAACCACTCTTTGGGCAATTCAACCATTATATTTCTTAGATAGAGCAATGAGTCCCTTTGGGCAACCTCGCTGCCGCCAAAGAGATCTGTTCGACCACAGCGGCCCAAAAACAGGCAATCGCCGCTGATGACCAAGCCGTTGCCAATGAATGTCACATGGCCTGGAGTATGGCCGGGTGAGCAATGAACCTCGAATTCCAACTCACCTATCTGTTGAATTACATGGCTTAACGGCTGATGATTCCATTCACGATTTGATGGACCATCCCAGCCGCGTTCGGATTCTTTTTCGTGGACCCAAATCTCTTTGTGGGTTAGGCCACCAACTCCTTTTGAATGGTCCCAATGGCTATGGGTTAACCATGCTTGTTCGAGCTCCCAACCGTTATTTTGACAGATATTTAGCCAATAAGATGCTTCGAAGGGGTCAACAATTGCTGCTTTTGAGGTTTTTTTGCATACCAATAGGTGATTCAAATTATCCCAATCGCCCAACTGCGCCTGTAAAACGAGAATTTTTTCGGTTTCAAAAATCACTTCTGCCATCTTCGCTCACCAATTGCACGCACCGCATGACTTCTAAGTGATGAGGTCCAAGGGGGTAATATGGCCCGAGAGCGTATGCTGGCTGTTGTTTTGGTCGGCTTGATGCTAGTGGTAATTCCCACTAGTGCAACCGAAGGGGAAAACCTCTCATTGGATTTGACTTTTGATGAAGTTCCAACCAACGGTTGGTTCTCATCTTCAGATGTTGTGAAAGTGTCGGCTTCTTTGGTCAATAATGGCGATGCTACAACTATCGATACCGACCCATCTTGCGGTCAATTTTTACAGATATTTCAAAATGATGTCATGATTTTTGATGGTAGCATTGCTTGTAATGCTCAGTCACGTGGTATGAATATCGCATCTGGTTCAACTACTCAATTCCCACAATTGACTTGGGATTTATTTGATGACGATGGCCAATTAGTCAGTCCTGGCACTTATATCGTCGAATATGTTATTGCGGGCGAAGAGATCACCAATCGAATGGAAATTAATATTCAAACACCATTGAGCGTACCTGAAGGGTTTGAATTGGAATCGACAATCAATTCCCGTGGTTCAGGCTCACCGGCTATTTTGACTCTAAGAGCTCTAAACACCCTTGGTGTAGAAATGGATTTCACCCTTGAAAAATGTTTGATTAATATCGACGGCATCCTCTATGGCGAGTGCTTCGATGGTGCGACTCTCGCTCCTCATGAAATTAGATTAATCAGACATATTCCGCTTAAATTAACCGCCGGCAGCCATCAACTCGAGGTTGCGTTGGGCGATGGCCTTCTGAGCAGAACCATCGAATATACGATGGAATCATCAACTCTTGGTGTGTCGAATGGTGACTTATCTCAAGCTATTATCGATATTGATATCGATGATGCTGACCTCAGTTTTGGTGAAGATCAAGTTATGTCATCGACGGTAAGGGTCAGCAATCTTGGAGCTTCCGATATCATATTGGATTTCAGCGATACATGTAGAGGTGAAATGTGGGTCATCGATGAGGCTGGACAAATCGTTATGGATTCTAGGCTTGTCAAAACTTGTGATGAAATGGATTTGCAATATTTGATCGCCCCTGAACAATCTCGAACATTTTCTCAACCCGATTGGGCCTTCACTAATTTGGAGGGCTGTTTGGTATCGCCTGGAACTCTGACCCTGATCGCCGAAATTCCTGAGCATGGATTATTCGGTATGGAAGAGATTGAATTGGAGCGGGCTCAAGGAATTGCTTGTGGCCAATCAAGCCTAAGCCTTTCACAAATTCAAAGTTCAAACCAAGACCAACTTGAGGTTGATTTGGAATTAACAAGCCTTGAGGCCACCGATCTTACTTGGATGAGTGCTTGTGGAATAGAATATATTTTCTCTGGGCCTCAAGGTGAAATCACTCGAAGTCTTAGCGAATGTGGAAAATCTTCCTCTCTAAATCAAAGGGTTGGACCAAGCATCCAATTAGACCGGATCGACTTTGATATGACCGGCTTTGAAGATGGAGACTATACTATTGAAATCACCTCAAACTCCGAGCCTAAATTTTTCTCGGTTCAAACCTTTTCGTGGCCAATAGAACAAATTGAAGCCGAAGAAACCACTACTGAAGTGGAGGAAGAAGAAAATATTGTCGAATCGAGAATTATCGAAGGGGTTTGGAGTTCCATCACGACCGATGATGGATTGTGCTGGTTATTGACCAGCCCAGATGAAGGCTTGACCACATTGTCTAATCCAAGCCAGTCTTGGAGCCCACAGGCTGGTTTCCAAGGAAAATATTTGGTTAAGTCAAGCGCTAAATCAACCGAATGTTCTGCTTTCGATGCCTCATCGTTTGAAGTTGAACAAGTGATTTCCGAATTAGCGCCCGCCCCGGTTGAAGAGGATGAAGAAATTATTCAAAATGAACCGATTGCCGAAGATTCAGCCGTTCTCAACCCAGTAGTAATCACGGTTGGAGCCGTGGTGGTAAGCACCGGAATTCTATCCTTATTGGTCGCGGTAATCGCTGGTAATGAAACTTGGAGAATTCCGATTACGAGTGCTGGATTATGGTTCTTAGGATTGATTGGTCGAACTAGCGAAACTAGTGATGGCCGCTACCAACGCGGCCGATTGATGGGGTATTTGACCGCGAATCCGGGTTGTCATTTCCGTGGCTTGATGGCTGCGCTTGAAATGTCGAACGGACAGATAACCCACCATCTCAAAGTATTGGCTGAAGAAGAGATCATCTGGCGGCGTGCCGATGGGCGATTGGTCAGATTCTATCCATTTACTTCAAATATTCATCCCGGTATTGACGAGGAAGACCTGCCTTTACCGCCATTATCGCCTGACCCGAATAGCCTTCAGGGCAAAATTCTCCGTCTGCTCGATGATGATGGTCAATTGGAAGATTACCCAACCCAGGCTGAATTGGCAAATAGATTGGAGCGTTCGCAACAATTGGTCAGCCATCACTTGCGTACCCTGCAAAAGTTTGGTTTGGTCGAAAAGAGAAAGATTGGATTGAAAAACCGATACCTCTTGACCAAGGAAGCAACCTTCTTACTCGAATCTACTGAGTTATAATCCGCAGATGGATTGAAGGCAGAACCACTTGTCGCAAACATCGCCCAGTAGGGGCGGTTTGGTGATTCGATGTCAGATTACATCCCACAGGCAACCGAGAAGGCTTGGCAACAAGCTTGGGAGGATGCTAAGATATTCCATGCCGAGGTCGATGAGGGCCGGCCAAGTTTTTACTGCTTGGAGATGTATCCGTACCCATCAGGAAAAATGCATATGGGTCATGTTCGCAATTATTCGATCGGAGATTCTGTCGCCCGATTCAAGCGAATGATGGGATTCAATGTCATCTACCCGATCGGTTTCGATTCCTTTGGGATGCCGGCTGAAAATGCTGCAATCGCCGAAGGCGGACACCCCCACGATATTACCGAGAGAAATATGGTTTCTATTACCGACCAGATCAAACGAATGGGTTTCTCATATGATTGGCGTAGGGTCTTGAAAAGTCACGATCCGCGATATTATCGTTGGAATCAATGGTTCTTTTTGCAATTTTTTGAAAGTGGTTTAGCTTATCAAAAATATGCTCCTGTCAATTGGTGTGATTCATGCAATACCGTATTGGCTAACGAACAGGTCAAGGCTGGTCGTTGTTGGAGATGTAATGGCCCGGTCGCACAAAAAGACATGAGTCAATGGTTTTTGGATATTACAAAATATGCTCAGGAATTACTCGATGGCTTGGAGACCATCGATTTTCCCGAAAATGTGAAATCGCTTCAGCAGGATTGGATAGGCCGCTCCGAAGGAGTGGACATCGATTTTAGAATCGAAGATTCCACAGATAAAATCCGAGTTTTCACAACTCGGCCCGACACCCTTTTTGGGGTGACATTTGTTACTCTGGCTCCTGAACATCCACTTGCACAACAATTGGTCAAGGATGGTGAATTTGAGTCGGATTGGCAACAACTCCATGATGAAATTATCGTGATGAGCGAATTTGACCGTATCAAAAATATGGGCGCGAAAAAGGGTTGCCCAACCGGTAAATTTGCAATTCATCCATTAACTGGTGATAAAATACCAATTTGGATCGGCAATTTCGTAATCGCATCTTATGGAACCGGTGCAGTGATGGCGGTCCCAGGCCATGACCAGCGAGATTTTGAATTCGCTCAATCCTATGGCCTCCCGATAAAGCGAGTATTGGTAAATACCGCAGAAGGAGATGAAAACGCACCATTAGAGCAGGCCGAAACCGAATATGGTTGGATGGTCAATAGCGGCAAATTTGATAGATTATTTGGATCTGAAGCAATAGCTGCTGTTATCGCTGAATTAGAATCAAAAGATAATGGCCTAGGTGTTGTAAATTGGAAGATTCGACCATGGCTTATCAGTCGTCAGCGTTATTGGGGAACTCCTATTCCAATCATTCATTGTACTGATTGCGGTGCTGTTCCTGTGCCGGTAGAGCAATTGCCGGTAGAATTACCGCGCGACGTGGTTTTTGATGGTAAAGGAAACCCATTGGAATCATCAGCTTCGTTCTGTGACGTAGATTGTCCTCGGTGTGGAAAGACCGCCTGCCGAGAAACCGATACGATGGATACTTTCGTCGATTCTTCTTGGTACTTTTTACGTTATACCGATTCGATGCAAGACGAGCAATGTTTCGATGCTACAATCGCCGATTATTGGATGAATGTTGATTTTTATTGTGGTGGGATTGAACATGCACAGATGCATTTGATCTATGCTCGATTTTGGACCAAAGCCCTCAGGGACCTTGGTTTGCATAATCACGATGAGCCATTTCAAGAATTATTATGCCAAGGCATGGTCAACAAATCAGCACCATGGTGTGATGATTGTGGAATTACTCTGAATGTCTCGTACCTTGGTCAAAATTGCCCACATTGCAATTCACAATTGACTCAAAGAACTGCAAAAATGAGCAAGAGTTTGGACAATACTGTATCTCCGGAGGAAATGATCGAACGCTTCGGCGCAGATACCGTGCGTTTATTCATCCTCTTTGCAGCAAATCCAACCGCTGGAATGGACTGGTCGGATTCTGCATTGGAAGCAAATCACCGTCAAATGATCCAGCTTTACAATATTCCTGAAGCGATAATGGCATGGGATGGTGGCGAATCGGAAATCGATACTTGGATGATGGCACGTCTCAAGCAACGAAGTCAAGAATGGCAAACCGCAATGGCTGAATATGATATTCGCGGTTCGGTTGAGGCGAGTCATTTTGATCTGATCAAAGATGTCAACTGGTACCGCCGTCGCGGTGGCAACAATCCTGAAACCGGATTATTGGTTTTGGACGCTTGGGCTCATATGATCTCTATTGCAACCCCTCATTTGGCTGAGGATTGGTGGAAGGCGCTTGGAAATGATGGATTGATTGCTGCGAGCACATATTGTTGCCCAGGAATTATGATTGCGCAAGAGAGGGAAGCCTTAGCATCAGAGACCTATTTGCGTATGTTCTTAGAACAAGCAAGGAAGGTTGCAAAGGTTGCAACCAAGCATATCGGTGGGCCACCAAGTTCTGCATTAGTTCACATATCAAGGGCTTGGAAGCGTGATTTGGCTAGTGCTGCAATAAGACACGTCGCGGAAGGGAAAAATGTCAAAACATTTGTTCAAACACTCGCTGACTTGGAGATTGCTCAAGGGGAGAAGCGTGGCGAAGTAATGGGATTCTGGGGCAAGAGAATGCTACCACAAATTTTCAAATGGTCGGATCTTGAAAAAAATATGATCTGTGGAAATATGAATGAATCCGACATCTTAAATTCTGCCAAAAAATTCATCTGTTCCGAACTTGGCCTTTCAAATGTTGAAATCGAATTTGGAACCGAAGATGTTGGCCGGTCTGGATCTGCGATGCCTCTAGCTCCGGTCATCGTCTACAGTTAATCCTCATCCAATTCGGGTGGGCGAATTGGTGCGACCAGTTTTGACTCTGGTTCAGGCTCAGGCTCAGGCTCATCCTTGCCACCCCAAGTGAGGTAAGCCGCACCCGCAACCATGCCACCTGCGATTACAAATAACCAAACTGCGGCGTTTGATTCGGATTCTTTTTCGGTGACCCCTTGGGTTGTATCTTCGTTTTCTTTGAAGTCACAACCAGTACTGGTCACCGCTTGGCCTGGTGCGGTCGCTGGACAAAGGTCGTACAGATTGTTAACTCCATCACCATCGTTATCGATCTGAGTGCTCGAACAGCCGTTAGCATCTGCTGTTTGGCTTGAGGGAGTGAATTGACAATCGTCGTCGGTGTCGTTTACTCCATCATTATCATCATCATCATCTTCAGTAGTATCCAAGCAACCATCTTGGTCTAGATCCATTCCCGTTCCAGCGACACCGATGATACCTTGCGGGCAATTGTCTTCTGAATCGGGATAGGAATCACCGTCCTCGTCGGTATCCTCGATTCCATCTCGACAACCATCGCCGTCGTAATCTTCGCTACCGTTCCAACCGATCTCGCCTTGAGAGCAATCATCGAAAAGGTCGAGAACACCGTCATTATCATCGTCGCTATCACGATCTTCGTCTCGGCAGCCATCACCATCGTGGTCATTTGAGTTTTCGCTTATCCAAATTGGAGAATCGCGTAGGCAATTATCGAATTCATCCAAGATCGTATCGCCATCGGTATCGTCTTCACAAGCATCCCCAATACCATCGCCGTCTAAATCGGCTTGATCGTCTTGCAAGTTTGGACACGTGTCCAATTGATCAACAATTCCATCGCCATCGCTATCTACATCTTCACACCCATCTTGGTTCTCATCGTTCTCCAGGGTAGAAAGCCAACCTAAAGAACCGGTTTGACAAAGGTCGTACGTATCGAGGATTCCATCTTCGTCGTCGTCGTAATCCTCTCCCGCATCTCGACAGCCATCGCTATCAAAATCGGTAGAGTTAGATGATTGCCATCCAAGTTCGCCCGGATTACAATCATCCCAATCATCTCCAACACCATCGTCATCATCGTCGTCATCGCACGCGTCTCCAAACCCATCGCCGTCGGAATCGAGTTGGTCTGGGTTTGCTACTCGCTGACAATTATCTGCACCGTCGGTCAAACCATCATTGTCTTGGTCACGAGCATAAAGCCACAAGGAAATATCGCTTTGGCCGGCCGTAGTTAAACTGAAATTTCCAAAGGCTGCGGTTTCCTCGAATGTTGATGCGATCACCGGGGAATTATTTTCTCCTAATATAATTGCTAAACCTCTGTCATCACCGCTACCTCCGGCTGCAGTTGCCCACACCCATTCATCATCTGAGCTGAGTTGGGCCAATACTACATCGCGCTTATCTCCGTGAGAATCAATATTTGGTAATGTGTCTAAACCGAGGTCGAAAGCACCGGTATAGGATCCAACAACGTATGCGTTATCTTGATTATCGATCGTGATAGACTCCAAGGTTTCCCAACCACCACCGCCTGCGGTGATTACGTCTTCCCAAGCGCCATTTGAAGAAGCGCGGGCATGGAATAAATCCCACCAGCCATTTGATGTGACATTTAGATGGCCAAAGGTCGCGGTCTGTGCAAATTGTCCAACCAGCCTGATTTCACCTTCTGAATCGACCGCACAATCATTGACCCAATCGTCACCTTCGCCTCCAGCGGTCAGCGTCCATGTGAAATTTCCGTCACCATCAAATTGAGCGACGTAAAAATCTGAGCCGCCAACTGCGAATTTCATATCAACAAACATTATCGAAGCAATAAAAGTCCCCACCGAATGTAAATACCCTGAATCTGAATAACATAATCCACCAAATTTTTCGATCCCATCTGGGCTTGCAATACCGTTGACCCAAAGAATTTGGCCGTTTTCATCATAGGTGATTATTCCGAGGCTCACGCCTCCTGCTCCAGGGATGATCAAACCGTCAAATTCCAACAATCCGCGATGAAGGATCGAAACCGAAATTGCTCCAGAAGGAGAAATTGCAATACTTTGAGCCGAAATATCATTTTGATTGGAAATCGATTTCAACCAGATGAATTCAAACCCATTATCGGTAAATGAAACCCGGCCGATAAATCCATCACCTTCTTCTGAATCAGCATTCTTTGAAAGATTGAATCCACTGGTGAAATTGGCTTCGCAGGCTTCACCTGCAGTACCTAAACAAAAATGACCAGCAATGATGAAATCGCCAGATGCGAGACGGGCGATAGCATCTATTCCATCGTCGCCTTGGCTCCCCCACCCGACGTAATCGGTCCAATTGCCGCTGCTATTCGCTCGTGCAAGGTACATGTCAAAATCATTTTGAAATCCGGTCGCACCAATACCACCATCCTCAAATGAAATAGCGGTCATAAAGGTCCCTGCAATTATGGTACTTCCATCATCGAGTGTTATTATCCCTGCTATCTCTTCGTTTTCGAACCCACCGGCACTTGCTGCCCAGCCTAAAGCCCCGGTTCCTTCCCCTTCGGCCAAGGCCGTCGGTACAAGCATCGATATTACAATCAAGGCAACTATTGTTCTACGCATATTGTGGCCAAATCGTACTAACACTTGAATGAATGCACATCTGGTGCCACAATAATCATGCCATACTCACCACTGGCAATCAAATATGGAGCGGGCTCTTACAATCCGAAATCACCTCAATCCTCTTCATTGTTCGCGGATCAGTTCGGCCTTGCTAGATAACCGACAATGGCCTAATTGGCACAGGGGCGCCAAAGCTTTGGTAACTCAAAAAGCCGGTTTGATCACCGCAGACAACATCATTACTTTACAACAAATAATCAAAGGGGCTTTGGTCGAGACAACATGGTTGGTAGAATCGGTGGAGAATGGCGGTAATTTCGATGAAATCGTTTTCAAATTTATCGAGCAAAACCGCAATGAACGCCCGACTGCAAAAGGAATTTCCAATTATCGAGTAAGTATCACCATCCTTACCAAAGACGGAGGTGGGGTCGAGATTCACTCGGTTTGGCAATCCAAAGGATTCGCGAAATTGATTTCTAGAAATAATGCTGCATTTGTTCGGGCCAATGCAGAAGCCTTGTTAGAGGACCTTAGTGCCATAAAATAAGCCGGTTTCTTCATGGCCTTGTTCGAACACCCCCCCGAATATGGCGGAGGATAGGTCCAATGATAATCGCCGCCGCCATTCGAATCGGCAAAAAAAATCTAAGCCACGGCGCCATGGCGGCCCAAAGAAGGAATCCTTGCTCGAACGGCATGCTGAATTTGATTCAAAAGCCAGAGGAGATGCTCTAGAAAGATTCGATGTCAACCCCTTGCCGATGGGAATTCCTGAAGATCATGAACCCCCGAGAAATTTTTCTTTTACTTGGGAAAATAATCCTGTCGACTTATCAACCGAATCAATTCTTGCAAAAAAGGTTGTAAGAAAGGGTGAATTCGGCTGGTTGAGCGATGAGAGGGTTGACGAGATTCGTCAGATGGTTAAGGAATTGGATATGACTCTAGATCAGGCCCTCTCTCTTCGAAGCGCTCTCCTCCAACAAAAAACCGTCTATACTCACGGTAGATTACAATCCCGTGGAAAGGCAATCGTTCGTTTATACCGTGAAGGGGTCGGAATAGTAGACCTCTCGGTTCGATTTGATTCGCCGCCGATGAACGTTTTCAGACTGGTCCTCAAAGAGATGGGCTGGTCGAAATCTCGTATCAAGGAAACATTGAGGGCTCCTTCGAAATTCAAACAACGCGAACGAAATGAATTCGACGCAGCCGAATCTGCTGATAGAGTGAGCAATGTCGACCAATCTGAAACCCATGAACGGGCTGATCTCTTTGAGGTAATTCTCGCCGATTGGTTCGAGGATCAGGGGGTGAGGGTGAGAAGGCAACCTGAGATGGTCAAAGAGCAAACCATCGAGCACGGCCGACCGGTCAATACTCCAGACTTATTATTCCTCGACCACGTCGAAATCAATGGTGAAACGGTCGCTTGGATCGATGCGAAACATTTCTATGGCGCTGATGTTGATTTTCAACGCAAAAAAATCTCCAAACAATCCGCAAGATATGTCGATACTTGGGGCCAAGGTGCGCTTGTATTCAGGCATGGATTTTGTAAAAACATCCATATTCCTGGAACGGTATTACTCGATTGTGGACCTCTGGATTTGAGTCCGTTAGCGAATTTTAAGCAAGTTGAGTGAAGCGGACTCCGAGGTCAAGTTTTCTTAAATTGGATGCGACTTCGTCGAAGTCTATTTCCTCATCGAGGGTCTTGGGTACTATGATTAACGATGTGCCTAGCATACAAAGATGACAACTCATCTTTGGTTCTAAATGATCCAAAACCGTCGATAATAACGATGACCGACCCGCTTCTTCCATCAATCCTGAAGCGAGTGAAAACAGGTCTGCTTCCTTAAGCAATGTTGACCAAATTCTTCTGTTCCATGATCTTTTCATCAAACGGTCGACCGATGCATCGCCAGCTTTCGTAATTGCAATTTTCCAATCTGCATCGTCGATATATCCCGAAGTATGTTTGCTCGCTTCAGGAACCCATACCAACAAAGCGGGAACATTCGCTGAGAATCCTTTGGCAATACCTGGACGTGGCGGGGCTCCTGGATTCGTTCTCAGCTCAACACCTCCGGCCCAGATCCCCAAAACATCGCCTAATCCACTTGAATTACCTCGTTCGATTCGGTGAGCAAGTCGGGCGATTTGACCGCTATCTCCTACGTCAAACACATTTGCTAAGGCATATGCTGCAGCCAATAATCCTGCAGCAGACATCCCGAAACCTTGAGACAAAGGTAATTCGAGTGAAATTTCAAGGGAAACTGGTTGTTTTACTTTGAATAGTTCTTTGAAGTTATCGAGTAATTCTCGATATAATTCTTTACCTTGTTCAAATAATGACCCGTCCATCGCACTAACGACGATTCTATCTTGGCCATCGATTATTTTCGCCTTGGCTTCAACTCCATCCACCAAGCAAAATCCTGCCCCTCTCGATCCTTGGTTACGAGCTAGTAATGAATTGGAATGAATAGAAAATAAGAGGGTTATGTGCCCTCCGATTCGTACCCGTGACTCAGCCATCTAGCTCACGCTAAACCAACTTAGACCATCAGGTTTCTCATCGACTGAATAAATTCAAGCGAATGCGACATCAAGTTCTTCGGAGATTTTATCAAATCGTCCGACCAATTCTTGACATGCTTGGTTGAATATTTCTTGAGGTGAAAGTGCGCCATCGGAATCGAAGGAGAAAATGTACTCTCCAGGGACTTCTTCGAAGGTGATAGCATTTGCAAACGCTTCGTCACGACCGGTTCCATGACCGACTTGGTGCATTGCACGCTGAAGATCAAGAACTGAGTTGACATCGGTGCATTCTTTCTTGGTGAAGAGTTTTGTATCGATAGTTCGTCCTGCCTTGGAGGTCAGGTCGAGATCGAACAGAACCTTTGCATTCTTTGCATTAACGAGGACCGCTTTGGTTCGAGGTTCGAATGCGACCCCTGCTGCTGGAGCCCACTTTGCGTGGTCTCGACCACGGCCGAGGGTTGCGTACGCGTATAACTCAAGGAATTGCCCTTTTGAAAGAATGGTCAATGGAATTCGAGCATGCTCTTCCAAAATCTGTAATTTTGTCTCGCCTAGAACATTGAGATCTCCGGCGTAAACGGTTTTTGTATCCTCGCTATCATCGGATGTTGGTCCGCGTGTTGAAAGGTGGTAAATTATCTGGGATAGTGGACTGCCCCATTGATCTTCAGGTAGATTTTCATTATTTGGATCATCCTCTGGGAATTTGAATTCCTCTAAGAATGTTGGAACTGGTACCATTGCTAAACGATGAGCAAGAACTTCGTCCGGTAGAACGTTTACAGATTCGAAAACCTCGCCTTTATTGTCTTGGCTCACACCTTGCTCAAAACGAACTTTGGTGATTGCCATCTTTGGGACGTCTGCCATAATCGCACGGCGTAAACTGTTTACTTGTGCGGTATTGGTTTCGCTCAATAGAATGCGAATTCTGTTGGCTTGGGGCCAACCTTCAACGATTTGTGCCTTCATTATTTTCACTTCCTTAATTTCTAGGTCCAATCAGACACGGCGGCCACGGCGGCCACCTTTCTTCTTGGTTCCGTCGTGAGCGATTGGAGTTACGTCTTCGATTCGAGTAACTGTTACGCCTGCACGGGTTAGAGCGCGGATTGCTGCTTGAGCTCCCGGGCCAGTATTATTTGCTTTGTTGCCACCAGGTGCGCGATACTTGACGATAACTTGGGTGAATTCCTTCTCCTTTAGTTGGTCTGCCATACGCTCTGCAGCACGGGTTGCGGCGAATTGACCGCCAGAATCCTTTGAAGATTTTACGACCTGTCCACCTGAGCAGGTTGCGATGGTTTCAGCACCAGTAAGGTCGGTTGCTGTCATCAAGACATTGTTATAGCTCGAAAAGATATTGATAATTGCCTTACGCATCATTCATCGCCTCCAGTTACTGTGTCCTCTGCTTTTGGAGCATCGGTTGCTTTCTCGTTGACTTCAGAAGCCTCGGATTGGTTAAATTCTGGATCGACTTCTTCCTCTACATATTCTGCAGATTCACGGACACCAAGGATGGTTTGGCGGATAACGTGGTTTTCATCGTTTAGGTTTGAAGATGAGTGATAACAAATCAATTCTTCTTCATCTCGGCTAACCGGGTAAGATGGGATATTGATTTTTTGTTCACCGATACAGATTTGTCCATGTACGACTAATTGGCGGGCTTGCTTCATTGTGCTAGCCAGTCCCTTGTAATATACTTGGGCTTGAAGACGACGATTTAGGAAATCTTCAGGGTTTAGTGACAAGATGTCGTCGAGGACTGCATCTGAAGAGATTAGGCCCTTTCGGTGCATCGAGCGGATAAGGTCTTCCTTCTCTCGGAAATAGTGTCCTTCGGTTGTGTCGACACGACCGATCAACTTCATAGATTGGCGTCGAGCACGGCGAAGTTGAGATTTTGCTTTCCAAATCTCTGTCATGTTCTTCAGACCGTGGTTAGCACGAATTGCGTGCTCTTCCTCGATTCGGTCTGCTTTCCATGGATGAGGTGGAGTGTCGTATTTTTGGCGAGCGAATTTTGGGTCTCCCATATGTCATTCCTCCATTATCACTTCTTGCGCTGAACTCCGAGAGTCAGCCCGAATCTTCCATTGGATCGGCCACGCTGTCCACGGACCTTTTGGCCGCTAGCGTGACGGATTCCACGGTAACACTTGATTCCACGAAGACGAGAAATATCATCGCCGTGTGTGAGTTTTAGATCTTGGCCGGATAGGTGGAGTTCGTCACCGGTTTCAAGGTCGCGTTGGCGGTTGAGCATCCACAATGGGACATTTTGAGCATAGCTCTCAATCGCTTCTTTGAGAACGCCTTGTTGGTCTAGGTCAAGATGCCCAGCTTTCATCCCAGAATCGAATCCTGTGATGTCGCAAATTTGTCTTGCTGTTCGGTCGCCAATTCCCCTAACCGAGGTTAGAGCTGTCTTTAATGGCTTGAGACCGTCAATATCGGTATCTGCCATGCGAAGCATGTAGGAGAAGTCGTCTCCCAAGTCCTGTTCATTTGCCATGGTATCCACCTTTGAGCGCGTTCAACATGAAGTCGAGCGGCTGTCCGACTTGCCGCCCCTATATCAAGACCGCGATGGCTCATTCGCGAGACTGCTCTCCCAACTAGGAGAATATTGTGCCAATTAATGAAGCACACCGGGCCTACATCAAGCGACGAGGCACAGGAGTAACATCGAATCACCTGGTGTTTTTGCGACGAAACCAGACTTAGGGCCCCCACGCGCCGAAAGCATTCTGTCAAGTGTGCCTTGAAGCCGGGGTTGAAGGCTTGGGTTGAGTGAAACTCTCAAAGTCAATTTTCCAAAGCCATATTCCCTAGCTGCTTCAACCAATAGTGAAATCTTGTCTTCCGAGAGATCTGTATGGGCTAATTTTACAATTTTACCAGTCGCTTGAACCAGTAAATTTTGGGCTTTCGAAGCGAATTCAAATTCTTCAGGATGGTGGATTTGAGGCCTTCGGCCTTCGGCCACGCTCCAAACAACCTCTTGGCCGGGTAAAACCTGTTCAAGCCATTCATCGGCCAAACCAGATTCGACCAAAGCAGCATCGAGAAGAGAAATCTGATCTCCTTTTCTAGGTGGGCGTCTTTTTGTCATAGGCAAAGACTTGCCCTGGCCTTCGACGATGATGGGTTTTGCCTTGATGTCAGGCGGGATTCTGATGAATCTTCGAGATGCGGCGGGGTTTGATAATTGGCCGAGCCAAAGAGAAAGACGATCTATTCGGCCTCGGCCTCTACTCATCCAGACCCATGTTTTACCAATCTCTGGCCAAACATCTTCGACCATAGCCTCTACTCTATCTCTTTGCTCTTGATTTAATCGTGGCGATAAGTCCAATAAAATCGCTGGACCATGTTCACCTTCGGAAAGATGAGGCGCCCATGCTTCAAATATTTCGGGTAGCTTTGGTGCCATTTCATCCAAGCCGTGGAGCCGGGAATTTCGGGGACGCGCCGGGTCAAGATGTAACATTGCGATCGGTTTTGAACCGTCGCCAATTCTACCATCTCCTACCCTGATTATTGAATTTAGTAAACTGGAATCGAAGCCATGTCTAGAAACCCTGAGGAAATTTGCTTGAGCCGCGCGCGCAGTTGGTTCGTCCAATTCTATGCCGAGGCCTTCTCGGCCCATCATGGCACAATAAGCAGCTAATTGAATCCCACTCCCACAGGCTGGATCTAAAATCAAGCCCTTGGGCAATGAACATTTTCGCACCAATTTTGCTCGCTCAACCGCCACTTGCCAGGGTGTGGCCAAAGGCTTTGCATCGGGAGCAAAGTGGAATTCCAATCCCTCTGGCGCGGTCGAATCTTTTTTGCTTGGAGCCGCTAAATCGGCATTACTAGGGTCTAAGTCCATCGAGTTCGCACTCCTTCAACCTGTGATGTCAGAGCGAACGAGGAGACTTTCGAATCGGATACCTGCCGCTTCAAAGGCTTCTTTTCCACCCTCTTCTCGATCTAAAATACTGATAACTGCAACCACCTTACATGGGGTTTCTTGCTCGATTCTTTTCACCGCTTGAATCGCAGATCCACCGGTTGTTGTCACGTCTTCAAGAATCACCACGTCGCCACCTCCAGCGATCGATGTTCCCTCGACTCCAGGGGGGTTGTTGGTCTTGCGACCGCCTCGACCTTTTGCCGATTTCCGTACCATGAAGCCTCGGCGCACCGATTGGTAATCGGTCGCTACGACCAAGGCTGCGAGAGGGACCGCTCCCAATTCGAGTCCTCCAACGAAATCGCAACCGATTTCGTCGATTCTTAAATTCATTAATTCGCCGACAATCCTTCCAGCGCCAGGGTGCATCATCACCGTTTTCATGTCGAAGAACCAGCGGCTATTTCGGCCGCTCGCTAAGGTAAAAGCATCATCTGAACCGCCGTCGAGGAAAGCCAAATCTTTGACCAATTCAACCAAATTTGCCCAACGAGCCTCATCGCGTAAGCCGTCTGCTACCGTCATAGACCAAGGGGGGTGCTGCTTACCGATGAACCTTTCACTTTCACCCGATGCTGTGAGAGTCCTTATGTGCCCCCGCCCAAAAGCATGGTAAGGTTGCCATGACTGAAGCCGGGCCAAGAGATGTATTCGACCCATTGCTTGGGCTCGACATCCCCCGTCTAGAGGCTGAGATGGATGCTTATCATGACTGGTTGGACCAGCGTGCAGATGACGCATATCAAATCGCAACAAAAATGCGAAAACTAGGATTAGACCACACCAAAGAGGTTGAAATTCCTCGTGCATCGGATTTGGCTTCGAGGACTGAGAAATTACTAATTCACCATTTAGAAGGCGAGGAGGTCGCAGATGATATTCGCGCATTATTAGCCGAACACGACCGTGAAACCACTTCGATTCGGATGGGTCAATTGGTCGCAAAACGATTCAAGGACAAAGGACATGATTTGCAGAAGAGCATCGATGTCGGCCTTAGAGTTGGGTTAGCAATCCTTACCGAAGCGGTCCTTGTTGCCCCCTTAGAAGGCATCAGTGAAGTTCGGCTGCTCGCCAATGTCGACGGCTCACAATTTCTTTCGATTTATTTTGCCGGACCTATTCGCGCCGCCGGTGGAACCGCACAAGCCCTAGCGGTTCTCATCGCCGATATGATTCGGCGTGAACTCGGCGTCGATGCATATGTTCCAACCCAGCCAGAGGTTGAAAGGGTGAAAGAGGAATTCGGGCTATACCGGGGTAATTTGCAATATCGCCCCACTCCAGAGGAGATTGAATCCATCGTCAAGGCTTGCCCGATAATGATCAACGGAGAGTCGACCGAAGCGATCGAATGTGCAGGTTATGGGCGGGTGCGAAATATAGACGAGCCCAGGATCAGGGGGGGGGTTCTCTTGGTCATCGGCGAAGGACTATGTCTCAAAGCTCCAAAGATCCAAAAACATACTGAGCGCCTTGAGGTCACAGGTTGGGAATTTATCTCAAAATTTGCAAATAAGGGCAAGGATGATGATTCTAAAAAGGGAACTGGGCCGATTTTCAAATCCAGGAAAGTTCCGCCAATTAAAAAATTCATGAAGGATATCATCGCCGGCAGACCGGTTTTTGGAGCGCCTTTGGAACCCGGTGGTTTCCGCCTCAGATACGGTCGTGCCCGCCCCTCCGGTCTGGCAGCAGGTTCGTGTAGTGCTGCGAGTATGGCAGCGATGGATGACTTCATCACAGTTGGCACCCAGATGAAGATTGAAAGACCAGGCAAGGCCTGTGCTATCACACCTTGCGATATCGCCGAAGGACCGTGGGTCTTGATGAGCGATGGCGAGTTTAAACGAATCGATGATGAAGCGCAGTTCCGAGCTGAAAAAGCGCGAATTTCAATGGTTTGGGATAATGGTGAATTGGTTTTGGGTTACGGGGAATTTATGGAGAATAACAAAAATCTCGTCCCGGCTGGATATGCTCAAGATTGGTGGGCTGCAGACTTGCTGGACGCACTCGATAGCGTGGGCGCGGTAAACGAGTTTTGTCAGTTGAGCGGTATTGCTCAAACAGAATTGCCCGAAGGGGTGCCTGGTGCTCCTGTTGGCCCATCGACAAACTTGGATGAACGATTTCATATTCGAAGAAAGTGGCGAGATGTGCTTCATTTAACATATATCGATTGGACAGCAGCAAAAGGAATAGCTCTTCGATTTGGAACCTCATTACCTTCGCCCCATAACCCATGGTGGTTGGATTTACCGATCGAGTGGGTTCCATCTCTGTTAAAGTTGATCGGTTCGGCTGAAATTAAAGACGGAAATTTGATTTTCAAAGATGCGGTTAAGGGCTGGAACGGTAAAAACATGGAAAACCTATTGCCCGAACAGGAAGATGATCTTGATATCGAAGCAATGCCTGGCCCAACCTTAGAACTCGAGCAGCCAATATTTGCAACTGAATTGGCTCATGTGTGGGTTTTGAGAATTCATGGAATCGCCAAAGGCTGTGCGTTGATGCTTGGTTTAGGCCATCATCATCAAGGAAATGATTTGTTCCTAACTCAAAGTTGGCAAGCCCTATTGGATGGGCTTGGTTTTTCGTACGATGGAGACCGATAGAATTAATTCTCTAAGGGTGGCTGCTGAAATAATAACTGAGGAAAATATTCGAAAAGACACACTAGAAAAAGAGCGGGCAACAGTAAGAATTGCTGCTGAAACCGCGGCCCGTCAGCGCGGCCTCGGTATTGCTGAAACCGATCAAATCGGCCGGGATGCTGCCGAGGAATTGCCAGACTCCGGGCCAAAAAACCCTCAAGAATATCACCGAGTTTTGGTGCTCCAAGACGATCATTCAGTCGATGGAATCCTTTCGATTATCAGGCAATTATCCCGAATTAGGTGGGAACACAGCGCTCCGGTAAGAATCGGTTGCCGTATGGGGCGGCCGGAGAAATCAGCACCGCGTGAAAAACCAACCGTCCACTCCTTATTCCCAATCGCCTTAGAGGGTGGAAATCAACGCCTGTTAGGCAATGCACTTCTCAAGAGTGATTTGAGAGTTCAGATGGGCGTCCGTTTCTGTATAAAATGCGAGCGTAAGTCTCCCATGCTCAGTTGCCATCATCGAATCGTCGATGAGTTCGGAGAATCTAAAGCTGGAGTAAATTGCGGTGGAAGAACCGAATTACGAATTTCTTCGGGTAAAGAAAATTCGCGGAGGAGAGGCGAATTACAGACCATCAGATTGGACCACCTTCTCGAGGATGCTCTACTCAGAATTGGGGTTAATCGCTTGCCTAAGCAGGTGAAATGCGCCAAGAAGCTGCTCAGTAAAGACCAAACTCCAGAGCCGATAGAAAAGGGAATCCTTCGAGCGATGCGGGGATTACCGGTATTCAGGGATGGCACTATTAGATTCGATATGAGCGATGTTCCAATCACTCATTTCACCCCAAAAGAAATCGATGTCGAATGGCAGAAACTGAAACATCTGGGCTATACTCATGATTGCTTTGGAAATGAATTATCCAATAATGATCAAATGCTGGAAATTTTCCCTCAAGATTTCATCGTTGCTAGAAATGCCGGAGATTATTTCGTCAAAGCAGCGAAATTCATCGATGATTTATTGGTGAAATTCTATGGCGGTGAACCCTATTACCTGGTGGAAAACCATGACGATTTGGTCGGCCACCTAATCTGCGCTCTTGCCCCACACACCTCCGGGGGTGTGCTTTCGAGAATTATTGGTTGGTCCGATTCCTCCGGCGGTTATGCCCATCCTCTATTCCACGCCGCGAAACGGAGGAATTGTGATGGTGACGAAGATGCGATCATGTTATTGATGGATGGTCTGCTAAATTTTAGCCGGAAAATCCTCCCCGCCAACCGGGGAGGCCAGATGGATGCACCGCTGGTTTTGACCACTCGATTAAATCCGACCGAAGTCGATAAAGAAGCATTGAATGTCGACTCTGGCTGGCATTATGAAAGATGGTTTTACGAGGCTACACTCGACCAGCCACACCCAAAGGAATTGGCTGATAGAATGGATTTTGTCGAACGAAGACTCGGCTCGGTCGCCGCGGTGAGAGGACTTGGTTTCACCCATGCGACCACAAACCTGGCCGAAGGACCAGCCCTCTCGGCCTACAAGACCCTCGATACGATGATCGACAAAATGAACGGTCAATTATCACTCGGCCATCGCCTCAGAGCAGTAAATGTGAGAACCGTTGCTTCAAGTGTCATCAGATCTCACTTTTTACCTGATTTACGAGGAAATTTAGTTGCGTTCACCAGACAAAAAGTCCGGTGCTTAAAATGCACTCATTCGTACCGAAGAATGCCCTTAGCTGGCAGCTGCATCCAACCCAAAAAAGCAACCGGAAGCGGTATGTCTAGTTTTGGAGTCAAAAAATCAGAAGGCGGATTGTGCGATGGCAATTTGGCATTGACGGTAACCGAAGGCGCGGTTAGAAAATACATCAAGGTTACAAAACACGTAATGGCAACCTATGGTGTTGATAATTATACTCGACAAAATGTAGAGTGGTTGGCCGGAAGCGTTGAAAGTTTATTCAATAATGACAAAGCAAAACAAATGTCTTTAGCTGACTTTTTATGATTATTTAGGCCTGAGCGGCGTCTGCCAAATCCCTTCGTTTTGAACCGGTTCTAATTCTTGTGGAATCGATGATTTAGGTTGAGGGCGATTATCGACCTTTTCCTTGATTTTATGGCGTAAACCGGTTTCCAAATATGCGACTACCAATGTTCCTATCGAGAATAAAAATATCCCCTCCCACATAACATTGCCGAGTGGTTTTGTATAGAGGGTAACCTCGCTATCAATACCAGAATCAACCGTTGTTTGAAAATCCAAATCACCTGACTTTCCAGTTGAAGAGAATGTTTTACATCCATCATCTGTTGTACCCTGATCTTCAAACAGAACTGTACTACCTTGCTTGATCACCAAACTATAATTCAAAAGTACACCATTGGAAGATTTGAAACAATATTCGATTTTATAATCGATTTCATCGCTAAAAAAGGGGTCTAATTCGGCGGCTCGATTTTCAGCAAAATCTGCACCGGGGCGATTGATCTCTTGGGGGACCATTTTTCCACTAAGAAAAATCCACCCAGTATTTACGATTAGTAAAGCGATGACCCACATCAATTGGTTTTTTTTCAAAATCAGACCTCCAAACCAAGTATCGATAATACTCGCTCCATCCACTGCAATTTGATAATTTTGCCTTCAGGATTGGTATTGCCCGACCATTGTCCGACCTTTTTTGTATCGAAACCAACCAATTCAACCTCTTTTGCCCCCAAAGCAAACGCGATGCACACCGCCCTATCGCCATCGGTGAAGCCGCCTGGGTTGAACATGTTTTCAATTTCCAAAGGAGTTTGATGGGTCAAAATAATCGGGTGGTCGGATGGCCAGCGTCTCAAAGCAGCGCCCCAATTGGCTTGATTATCTCCATGGGCGTGGAGGCAAATCGGAATCTTGGCCTCTATTGCACGATCTAAATATGGTTCACCATCGGCATCGCTGACCACCAATATGACACGAGATAAATCGGCGCACGCACCGAGTGCGCCGTCGGCTGCAATTATTGGATTTGAGCTGATAACGCCTGCATCAGCGGCCGCACCTACTACGGTTACCATGCCAGATAATTTCATTTCAAAACGCGGATTTTCACAGGCTTGAGAAAGGTTGTGTGCACTTTCTAAATCATCCTCAAGCGGCCATGAAAATGCAGTCCTAATCTCATCTTGAATAGCGACCAGTGCCAAATTGACTGGTTGCATATTGATGCGCGAGCCCTAACTCCCACATCAAACAGAGGGTTCAAGAGCCACCGCCCGAGGTTGAGCAAAAGTGCCAATACCTCTGACCATCCCCGATATCGCCGACGAGGTGACACTAGCTAGATATCCGTTCTTGCCCAATGCAAGTTCATGGATCGCTACGATGGCAGGAACTCACGGAATCGACCTCGATGAATTATTGGAAGGTTCGATGATGGAACTGGCACGCATCCGTGCCCGTGGTAGGTTGGTCGATTCTGTCGATGTAAAAGGCGGGGTCGAAGTAGCGGCCGTAGGAGATATTCATACCCAAGAAGGTCGGTTGCTCGAGGCTTTTTCATTCTATTATGCACGTTTGGTCGTCACCGCGAGCGAAGATGAGCGATTGATTGCACGTTGGGCTCAAGCCGAGGCTGAACGGGCTCAAAAAATTCTAGTAAAAGATACTGCAAATCTTCCACTCATCGCTTCGACATATCTGAGTCAAATCGAAAAGGATTCAAACGGGGTTTGGAGGATGGGTTTAGCCGACTTTATCGAATTGTGCACAGGCATTACCGGCTCGCGTTGGCGCCTTCCAAATTGTGATGTTAAAGACGGATGGGTGATTTTACACCAAGAAGACGAGTATAGTTCCAATGGCAAGTTAGCTCGATTATTACGGGAACGACTCAAGGGTGAAATCATGGCTCAAGCGATGAGCAAAATCGAAAGTATGGATGAATCGCTTGCGATTCGTCTATCCGAGCCCGTGGGAATGATTCGAGGGTTGGTCGCTTCAAAAACCGCTCAAACAATCGCATTAATCGGAGCGGGTGAGGAGGATTGGCCCCCTTGTATGAAAAAAGCGATCGGTGAAATCGCACAAGGTGTAAACGTCAATCATTTCGGCAGGGTATTTCTCGCTTCGATGTCGAGAACCCTCGGTTTACCACAAGAAACGACTGTAGACTTTTTTAGAAGCGCTCCCGATTTTAACGAAGGGACGACAAAATACCAAGTGGGTCATCTCTATGATAGAGAATATACGCCATCAGGCTGTGCAAAATTAAAAATCAATCACAATTGTGCGGTTCAATCGGGCGATGATAGCCTTTGTGATCAACCTTGGATGGACCACCCACTCAAATATACCCGGGCAAAACAAAGGCGCCGGGGCCGCCAAAATCCTAGCACAATAATCGAAGAGACTGACAAAACAGGCGATGATTCATCAAGTGGTAGTGTGTCAGATGAATCCTAACGGAGGGCTGTTGCATTGACTCGAACACTTGTTTTAACTGTCGATAGAGATAATGACCTCGGTCAAAAAACCGCTATTCGTGGCCCGGTTGTCGGCAGAAAACAAGTGATTGCAGCCGCACTCAGGCTCGGCATTAGCGATCCAGAAGAAAGTGATACCAACGCCATTTTCGGGGCATTGCACCAACACGATGACCTCGCCGAATCAAAGGGTGAATCCGATGAAGTCGAAGTCGCAATCCTTACCGGAGACGAAAAGGTCGGAGTTCGATCTGATCGTGCTATCGCTGCTCAACTAGAAGAGGTAGTTGCGGATTTCCAACCGGATTTGGCAATCTTGGTCACCGATGGCGCTGAGGATGAATCGGTAATGCCAATCATTCAAAGTCAGGTCAGAATAGATCATGTGCAAAAAATAATCGTCAAACAATCCAAAGGAATCGAGGGCACTTACTATTACATTGTAAAAGCACTCGAAGACCCAAAATGGCGAGCAAAGATGTTGGTTCCACTTGGGACAGTAATGGCGATTTTCGGTTTGGGCGTTATGCTGCCTGACCAATTGGGTGGTGTCGTTATCGGTGCACTTCCATTGCTTCTAGGCTTATTCATTCTCTCAAAGGGACTTGGTCTAGAGGCTACAATCAGCCGAATCGCCCAAGAAATGCGAGAAAATGCCGATGCTGCAATGGCCTCTTCATTGCTTTGGACAGCAACCGTATTTAGTGCAATATTTGCTGTTGCGACCGGTTATGAAAGTTATATTGAACATACAAAGGATGCATCAGTATCGGTCTTGTGGATTGCGGTGCTTCATTCTTCACTTGCTTGGATCGTTATCGTGTTCTTAACTTCAACCGCTGGATTTATGATTTTACGCCTGCAAAAAGGTTCTTTCTCTGGCCGTTTAATCGTCTTGACTGTATTTGGAATGGTTGTATATTCATTCTTGGACAAAGGCCTTGAAATTGCCCAAAATGTCCTTACCGGAGTTAATTACGAATTTAGCCCTAACGCAATTTTCAACGACCTATTGGAACCTATGATGTGGATAGCAGTACTCTGGGTAACGACCACAATCGTAAGAGCTGTTCAAACACGCCAAGCCCAATCAGAAAGGTATTGGGGAATTTAAAATTCTCAAGAATTGAAGAACGCTTCGTGCAAACACTGCGGGCAAGTAACCCGGATAGGTCTAACATCTGGAATCCCTAATGGTGAAGAACAAGAAGGGCAAATAATCGCTTGCTTAACTTGAGATTGCTTGTCTCGGCCCTCTTGGCTAGGATTGTACTTCATTCGATACTGGTCTGGCTTATCGATAAATTGTGGGCCAGTATTGACCGGCTGGGCTTGTGATAAATCCACTAAATCTTTGTGCGCGCCTGGATTGAAATCTGCAAATGGATCAATTTCGGTTGGCTGAGTGGATACAACTGGTCCTGCTTGAAAGGCCGCCATTTCCTGCTGTATTTGGTCTGAAGAAATACCATGGTTTCTACTGACCGCATCTATTTCCAACATTTGTTCGTATCCTGATAGACCGCAAAGCCGGGCTAGGACGTCATTTGGTAGCGGCATTAATACGGCCTCGGCACATCTTTAGCAATGAAGGTTCACATTAGGTGTGTAGGTTTGGGACTTCCCGTGACAAAAAGGGGGTAGCCTTCCAGAATCCAACAGTAAATCAGCCAATTTGATGTAGTTTACCGGTAAGATTTTACCAATATTGATTGATTAGGGAGGGTTCATATTACTGTTGCATTGATATAGGTGAGGGATTGGGGCCGGGCCAATTAGAAGGGAAGTACCATGGCCATCACCAAGTCAAGAAATCCGCCAAAAAACAGCCGCTCGGCGGCAGCTCGCTCACTTACATGTGGCCAGGTAATGACTCGGCCTCATGCCCTAAGGCGGGATGCATCGGTCGCAGATGCTCTTGAGAAAATCACCAGCCATGACTGGGACCATATCTTCATCGTTAATTCTGAACGGGTTCCAATCGGTAGAATTCATGCGGTAGACATCCTAAAGTTGATCGCTCGAAAGACCGTGAACCGTGATGTTGCTTGGATGCACGCAATTCCTGCACGACAACTCGTAACTCAGGAAATCCTAACTATGAAAGTCAATACCCCTTTGCTCAAAGCAGCAGCTTTGATGCTTGCTCACGATCTAAGTCAACTTGCTGTCGTTGATTCTGAAGGCGCTCTTATCGGTGTGGTCAGCCATTCTTGTGTTGCTCGCCATCTACCTAAGTTCTTACTGTGAGCGGAGGATTCAACATAGAATTGCTAGTGCGGTCAACATGGCCTCACAATCTCCACGGCTTTGGCCATGTCCCCCGGGTAACTCGCCTAGGCCATTACCAACCGGGCCTATTTTATTCACGATGAGAGAGATAATTGATCTCAAACCTCACAACATGCCAGTAGCAGATTCATTAAATCTAGATGATTTAAGAGAATATTTTTCACTATTTACTTTGCCTGATGGAAAAATTCTAGGCGATCTAATCGACTTCTCTAAACGCAGACCATTATTGGTCATGGGTGAATTAGCCAACCCTTACCGATTGTGTGACATAATGGCTCCAGATATGCCAATCATCCAAGTGCGCATGGAAAATATTTGCAGAACCTGGGCCGACAGTCTCGATAGCCGTGAGGTCCAGCCCGGCATTCATCATATCACGATGGCAAGATTGCCGGGTTGGTGGGAAATGACACATTTGACAATGGTTGAGCCGGCCGACCTCAAGCGAATCGTCCAATGGCTCGATGGACCTAATCCCAATAATTGGTTACCTAAACGAATTGCTGAAGGCACTATTCGCTTGGAAGAAAATTACCAACTCTCACCACCTGACCAAGAAAAATTGGAATGGGATGGTGTGACTGAAAATGTGCTGCAAGAGATTCCCCCCGCTTCTGGGCCATCGTTGGATCTCAGTACAATAATTGTGCCAATTCATACCAGAATGGGCTGTTATAATTCGAGAGGGCGAATCGTCAAATGTGTACATACACCTCAAACCAAATTCCATGAGGATTTATTTCGGCGGGGATCTTCGTTCAAATGGTCCGATATCTTGAGTTTTCTCTGATTTCGCTTGGCTGCGGGCGTGGGCCTAGGGTGCAGAGTGAGCGGTAATTTTCTCAAGCACAAAATCAAGCAGATAACTGCTTACAGAATGGACCGATTATTTCGCAGCACCATTGATTGTCTTGCTACGGTGGAGGAATTAGATGAATTCGGTATAGGAATTCAGTTCTGTGAATCAGGAGGGCAACCTCTTGATTTATCTTCAGCAGTTGGTAGAATGCTGATTACCATCTTGGCTGCCTTTGGCGAGATGGAACGTAACCTCATCAGTGAGCAAACTCGGATGGCTATACACCTTCGATAGATATGGTTGGGATGTTGATGAAGACAATAATTTCGTGGAAAATGAAAAAGAGCAGTATTGGATTGAAAACATTAAGGTTCGACACCATGAAAATGGCATTTCAATCTCTCAAATCGCAAGAGAACTGAACACGTGGGGCGTTCCAACCAAACGTGGAAAGAAGTGGTCGCACAAGCAAGTTTCAAGAATCTTGAGAAGATAATTTT
>PSPR01000073.1 GCA_004195515.1 Methanobacteriota archaeon
GTTGATTCTGATAACGATGGTTTACCTGATCATTCCGACCAATGTCCAAACACGAATCAAAACACTAGTATTGACGTTGCTGGTTGTGCTCAACATCAACTCGATTCAGATAGCGATGGAATAATGAATGATCAAGATCTTTGCCCAAATACAACCATTCAAACCATCGTTGATTCCAATGGCTGCTCGGCGGTTCAAAGAGATAGTGATAGTGATGGAATCGTCGATGCGTACGATTTATGTGTAAATAGTCCACCACTAATTGCAGTCAACTCCGATGGTTGTTCAACATCTCAACTCGATTCTGATAACGATGGTATAATGGATGACCTCGATCTTTGCCCAAATACAATTGTTGGGTCACAGGTAAACAATGGAGGATGTGCTGCAAGTCAACTGGATTCAGATAGTGACGGAATTGTCGATAGCTTTGATCAATGTCAAAATACTCCAATCGGCTCCGTTGTAGACCAAACTGGTTGTATCGTCGGTACAAGTAATACTGGAAACAATACAGGAAGCGGTACTGGAAACAACACAGGAAGCGGCTCAAGTAGTGGAGAATCGAGTAGTGAAGGAATGCCTGGATTTGAGGCACTTTATCTGATCATTTCCTTGATGATTGCGGTTGTCTACTTCCAAAAGCAAAAATAACCAAACAAGTTGAATTATTCGGTGTAGGAAAGCCAAAGATCCTCTACTTCATTGATATCGTCCTCGGATAATTCGCGCGGAGTCTGGAAAGCTTGACCATTATAATTGCGTTCAAGTGGTTTACCTGATGCGAATTCAAGAGTTAACGCGAGTTCTCGAAAAGGAATGTCCTCGAGCTTGCGCCAGGGCTTTTGGCCGACCCAATATGTTTCGAATGGAACCCTAGAGAGAGGTCTTCCAATGAGGGCCTCACATTGTTTTTTAGTGGTGGTGAATTCGTCCAGAATCATTTTACCAAATAAGGAGTGGTAGCCATTTTCATCGATATTAGTGAAGTAAACCGTGTCGCCCTTAACATACTTGGTTGCGAAATTCTTTCGCTTAGATCCCCAGCAAGAATGGCTCCAGTTTCGGGTTCGCTCCGCTTCGAAAATGTTGGCGGAGGTCCAGTAGGCGAGCCATGTTGACATGGTTAAGGATTCAATACAAATTATTTAACAGTACGAGTTGCGGGAATTTTTAATTTTATTGTCGGCGAGTCATTTTCTACGAAATTATCTATATTTTCGGCAAAATTGATGGGATGGTTTGAAGTGCTAGACGCACCGCCGGTGGTTTATGGCACAAGGTACTGTCAAATGGTTTAACGAAACAAAAGGATTTGGATTCATCGAAAGAGAAGGGGACTCAGACCTCTTCGTTCATATTTCAGCAATAGAAGGCACCATCTCAGATGGCGATAAAGTTGAGTTCGAGGTCGCTGATGGCGAGCGCGGACCAAACGCAATCAACGTCCGCAAGGTCGAAGAGTGAAATCAACTCAAAAAAGGCTCCGTTTAGTCGGGGTTTTTTCCGGTTTTAGTTATTGAACATTAGTTATCCGGTTTTACTTATTGATGTCTATTTTCGAATTGACCATGGTCTAGTTCGCGGCCCATATTGACAATTTTCTTTGCAACCTAAAATTTTAAATAATACGACCTTCTGGCGTTTATGTAGCCGGAAGTGAACAGATGTTGATGCTCAATTTTTCACCAATCAAACACCGCAGTGTTCTGCGAGACTTGATTGGTGTGAGTATTATTTAACATGAAATTTTTCACAAATTCTGATAGATATTCGGTTTACGATAATACCTACACCTACACAAAATGGAGGTGTGGTGTAATGGATAGCATAGTGGCCTACGAAGCCTTAGATCTCGGTTCGACTCCGGGCATCTTCGCCAAATTCAATTAATTGGGATGATAAAAAATGAGTAAAACATTGCGACGACAAAAACCCATGGGCAGAAGACTTGTTTTCGTCAGAGACGGAAAGCAATATCGTTCTTTCAAGGAAAGAACCTATTGCACTTGTTGCCGAGATGTTAGAATTCGTTTAGCGCGGGGACAAAGAATTAGAAATAGAATGGAAACCAACTCCCAAGTGAAACATGCAAGGAGAAATTATGGATGATTAAAAAATATGAACGATGGGTTCAAATAGGTAGCGATTCTATGAAGATTTAATTCTCCAATTACCAAAACCGATCATGGCTATTATGATTACAAAATCGTAATGGATTCGCAACTTGGTCAAAACAAAAGGTCTGGTGATTGGAATGGTGGAAGAACAAACCCCCCCTTGATTTAAAATAAAAAGGAAGTGAAAATATGCAAGAACAACAAATGAAGAAAGACCAAAAAAATTGGCATTACCAACATCAAGGCAACCAGCATGTGACAATATTTCACCCTGCTGCAGGGCTGAATTGGATTGCAAGTTATAATTTTGCAGCTCGATTAAGCCGGTCATTTTTATTAAGAATCAATGACATAAATCAAATATTACCCAATGATGGTTTGAGCGGTGTGATGGATAGTGAAAATCAATGGGTTTTCAATCATGCTCATTCCATAACCGATGGCAGTGAAGTATTCACCACCAATCAACTAGATTGGGGCAATATGCTGGTCTTCGAAGAGATGGATGGAGCGGTATCTCTGCCACGATTAGATCCGGTCGATATCATGTTTATCGATTGGTTAGATGACTGGCTGGTACGATCAAATTCCAACAATGTTGATTTCCGATTCTATGCACGGCAATTCGTTTCAAAGATTCGGGATGGCGGTTATATCATCCTAGATTTAAAGCATGATTCAGAGTATAATCCCTTCCAGAAGCAATGGTTCTCTCATCCATTAAATCCGTTCGCGGTCGATGAAAATACTACACTCACCTACGAAGGTGAATTTACGTTTTATCACGAGGTAGATTGCCAGCCGTTTAATCATGAGCATTTCACTCATGTAGATGTTAAAATCTTCAAGGTTAATCATCGGAATAATTCACAATGAAGCGATAAAACAATTCCATCCAAAACCAAATCATGCAATGTTACGAGGGTTGATAAAGGTAGAGAATTTTCTGTAAAATCAGGGGCGAAGGAAAGATGACAAATAATCAGACTATTGAAACACCGCTTGGAGTTATATCTTCCGAGGCGATTACCGCTTTGGTGAAATCCATCCACAAAGCATGGGGCGATAGCGAAGACGAATATAGCCGCTCACATCATGATAAGGTTGAATTTCTCGGAACCGATTGCTTAATTGACGAATCTGAAAAGGAACATATTGGAGCTTCAGGCAAAATCTTGTTCTATTCGGTACACAAATTGATTGAGACTAAGTTTGATACTGTGTCCTCTACCCGTTATAATCAACTTGGTGCAAAACTTCCTCTGGTCAATAAATCGGTTAAAATCGGTCCCGGTGAAGAAGCGGAAATTCCTTTCAATGGATGGTTTCATATCGTTCATAAAGAGAATTTTCGTAAATTCGTAATTCAACTATATACCGGATATCACGGTGAACTAAACGTCTCGGTATCTTGTGATGGTAGTGAAGGCGACGCCAAGGACTTCCACGATTGGACCGATGAATGGTTTTACAATGAAGGGCCGATTAAGGGTGCAGTAGTCAATGCCGATTTGGATTTCATCGAGGTCAACCCTCAATATTCAATAGATGATGTAATCCTCGATTCCAAAGTAAGTTCTTCACTCAATCTGCACGTATTCAGTTTCCTCGAGAATATTGAGACTTTTACTAAACTTGGACTCACCTCATCGCGTGGAATCCTCATGGCAGGACCTCCTGGCACTGGTAAGACCTCCTTTTGTCGAGCTGTGCTTAATAATCGGCACGACGCAACTGCATTCTACATCACTAGTGACGATGTTTCTACCGCTGGGAAAATCACTGAGATCTATTCGCATGCTCGAGCATTTTCACCTTCGATTGTAATAATCGAAGATATCGATACCCTCGGTGGACTGGACCGACGAGTTGGGTCTAATCCATTGCTTGGCGAATTACTCAATGCTTTGGATGGAGCGGTAACCAATAAAGGTGTAATCACTATTGCAACCTCTAATCATGTCAATCATCTCGATGAGGCATTACGAAACCGACCTGGTCGGTTTGATGCAATCATCGAAGTAGGACTTCCTTCGAAATCCTGTTTGGCAGAGCTAATTCTTAACAGCGCGCTATCTCATGGTTTAGTAATTAATTTCGATATTAATTCAATCGCTAAGAAGATGGTTGGGTTAACAGGGGCTTGGGTCAAAGAATTGTTGACTCATGCTACTCTTATCCGATTAAATGATGGATGTGGGCCTGAAAAAATAAGTCTTGATAATAAAACCATCAAGCTTGCCTTGGCCGATATTTTATCGCGCGCAGCAATCGCCGCCGCTCCTCCTGAGCATTCAGCGACGATAGGGGTGGAGAGTATTCAGAAGGATGGATTTAGGCTTTACAGTTAAGCTCCATTGTTCTATCTGATTTTCCCAATTCATCTTTGATGTACTTTTGTAGATCTTGAACGAGATACCCTTTTGTAACAATCAATTC
>PSPR01000074.1 GCA_004195515.1 Methanobacteriota archaeon
AAGAAGCAATCTTTGCCTGAAGGTTGGAATAACCTGCCTTCAAATCCGGCTGATGCAGTAATGGACGAACATGAGTTCAAAGAAGAGAAAACCAAGCCAAAGAATCGATTGAAGGAAGCGAAATTGCTTTCTTTGATGGAACATGCAGGCCGCCAAATCGACGATGAAGAATTGGCAGCTGCACTCAGAGGCAAAGGGTTGGGAACGCCGGCGACCAGAGCCGATACAATCGAGAAATTGATTTCTCGCAACTTCATTCAACGAGCCCGAGGTGGCGCTCTACGAGCAACACCTCATGGCATCAAATTAATCGATATCTTGAGAAATATCCCAATCGATTGGATTACCTCAGCCGAATTGACCGGTGAGATGGAATCGAAATTGTCCTCGGTGCAAAAAGGCGATTCAAGCCGAGCCGACTATATGGCAGATATCGCAAAATTGGTCCAAGAATTAGTCGATGGTATCAGAGATCACGACCGAGCAACCCTTTACGACAAATTGGATTCGATCGGTCAATGCCCGCTATGTCAAGCAAGCATGAAAGAAACCGTTCTATCTTACATTTGTGGGAAGAATGCTGGCCGAGATGAAGGCTGTTCTTTCGTCATGTGGAAAGATTCGAGCGGTCGATGGTTCGACCGTGTTACCGCTGCTCGATTACTCGAGGTGAAAAATATTGAGATGCTTCACGGTTTCTTTTCCAGAAATGGCGATCCATACGAAACCAGCGTTAAAATCGATGATGATGGAAAGGTCAGCAGCGGGGCATCCGGCGGGTCAACATCGGATGAAACCGATGAGGAATTATGCCCTTGTCCAAAATGTTCCCACGGAACTATTAGAATCGGCCAATCAAATTATGCCTGCGATAATGGTGAATGTAAATTCCGCGGTCTAGGCAAGAATATCTGCAAGAGAGAAATTTCAGTCGCAGAAGCAAAGAAGATTCTCACCGAAGGAAAATCCGACCTCTTCGACGATTTCACCTCCAAGAGAGGTCGACCATTCCCTGCATATTTGGTATTGGAAGCAAATAAGGTTGGATTTGAATTTCCACCGCGTGAACCTCCTGCCGACATGAAGAGATTCCCAGTTGTCGAAGGCATTGTGGGGATGTGCCCTAAACACGAGATTGGAGTTATCGAATCCCCAACTCACTTCTTATCCGAGAAAAACGACAAAGGTTGCAAAATTCAATTCGCTCGAGAATTATCCAAGCGAGAGGTAACAAGAGTCGAGGCTAAGGAATTGATCGAGGCAAAAAAAGTCGGTCCTTTTGATGATTTCATATCCAGAAAAGCTGAAAAGCCATTCACTGCTATCCTTTACGTCAAAGGTAATGAATCGGTCGGATATCGCTTCGCTAAGAAGTAATTCGGCAACAACTTGACAACCAAAGTACCGACCAGAGTGGTTTGATGCACTGGCAAGTCGTCATCGTAGGAGCCGGCCCTGTGGGCGGAAGGCTCGCTTGTGAATTGGCCACAAAAGGAGTCACAGTTCTAATGCTTGAAGAGCATAATGAGGTTGGCCGACCATTTCAATGCGCAGGTTTAATCAATCCACCAGCAATGAAAATGGTTGGACTCGAACAGACAATTCTCCAAAATATCGACGGTGCCTTGATTCATTCTCCATCTGGAATTGAAATCTCAGTCGGGACCAAAGGAAAGGTCAGAACTCATGTGGTCTGTCGCAAAAGATTTGACCAAGGCGTGGTCGCTCAAGCCATGGAAGCCGGTGCTCATCTTTGGTTGAAATCGAAACCTCTCGGTGCGGTTAATTCGAGTGACAAAGTCCAACTTTCAGTCGAAAAGGGTTCTGAAAAAATCGATCTTAGTTGCGATTTATTAATAGGCGCTGACGGCGCACACTCTTGGACAAGACGTCATTTCAAAATGGGTAAGCCAAAAGAATTGATGATAGGTTATCAAACCGATGTAATCGGCCTTTCAGACCGAGGTGATTGGCTTGAGATGTATACTGGAAACGAAGTAGCCCCCGGATTCTTTGCTTGGGTAATTCCTTCAGGGAGAGGAACTCACAGAATTGGTGTTTGGGGTCGAGCAAAAGACCTTGACGGTCGTAGCATGGAAGATATTCACCAGGCTTTAGTCACCCATCCACAATGGAAAGAGAGATTTGAGGGCATGAAAGAAATCGCAAAATATTGTGGTCCAATCCCATGTGGTCTAGTCTCAAAACCATATCTTGAACGAGTCCTTCTCATCGGTGATGCTGCTGGCATGGCAAAACCCACCACCGGTGGCGGTATTGGGCCTGCTTTCAGACAGATTGAAGCAATTATTGAAAATTTAGCAATATCGATCAAAACCAATAAACTTACCAAAAGCGACTTAGCAAAAGTTTGCAAACCGTATAAAGCCATGAAAAAAGATCAGGATAGAGCTAGAGCATTGCGTGATTTGCTCATAACCTTACCCGATGACCTAGAGTTGGATTCTCACTTTGAAATGTTTAATCGGCCAGAGGTTTTGGAATTGATCAATGCCGAAGGCGATATCGAACATCCTGTTCCTCTCGGCCTTGCTTTGCTAAAACGGGTACCTGAATTCAGAAAGCTGGCCATTAAGGCTGGAGTGAAATTATTATTTGCATGAGTGGGAAATTATGGCAGAAATAACTCACAGAATTCGTTATCCTCCATTTGAATCAGATCGATTTTATCCTGAGCATCTTCCAATTTGCGAAAACAAATTCAAAATTGATGGGGCTGTTGCACCTGGGTTCAAACTAGGTGCCGATGAATCGTGGTTGGTCGAGAGAATTGTCGATGACGATGCGGTATTGGATCTCAGCCATCATGGCGAAACCCCTTCCATTATTGAAAAACAACGAACGGGATGGTATTTAATTCCAAATCCAATCCACGCAAGGGCTAGAACCTTCATCAATTATTCAGTAGTAATTTTACTTCTTTGCCTATTTTATTTATTCACAGCTCCAATCCAAGAAAGCATAGGGATCCCAACGATTGGGACTGGAAAAGTTCGTTTGGGATTATTGGATTACCCTGCTCTTGCTGTCATCGTGGTGCCTTTGATGTTCATCCCAATCGCCCTTAGAGTCGGCGCAAATCTCGGTGATTTGAAACGCCAGAATTATTTTCTAAATCATGCACCTTCTCCACCTGAAATAAAATTGGGAAAGTGTACGAGTGGCAACCCATTAAAAGGCAAAATAACATTAAGGGAAACCCCAGAAGATTGGCGAGATCTGTCGATAACATGGAGAGTTGGTATTTTACCACCAGCAAGACATCGCGTATTCTCGAGTCTAGAACGAAATGTCAACGGCCAACCCCCACCTGGTTTGACAACTAAATTACCCCATCACTGGGAAAAAGGACTCGATGATGGAACAGGAATGGGAGAGGATGCACCGATGCATCGCCATGACGTAGCAGGTGGTGTGTTTTTGCGACCGATGAGAATTATGGCATCTGGTAGTACGCACAATCTCGGATTGGAAGGTGGGAAATTCGAATTGGAACCACCTGAGGGAGATTGGCCTGGGAACCTATATGGAGATCTAATCAGAGTTCATTGGGAATTGGTAGTCCATATCCGAAGGGAATTGGGCGGGCCATTATTGTGGGTTAAACCACTATTGATAAATCATCAAGAGTCAAAGATTACAAATGCTGAACTGATAATTAGTGATGGCCGAACAGAATCTGATACTCTCTGAGACAATACCAAAGGGTTGATGTCCTGTCCTGTATGTCGGCAAATACATGGCCACCAAGTCATTGCGTGCAATCATCCTCGCCTCGATTATGGTTCTGTCTGGTTGCTTAGGTGCAGTCGAGAAAGAAAATAGCCAAACCCCAATTGTCAAAACCCCAGTCGTCAGCCTCAATATCGATTCTATTACCGACGGAATCGTTGGCCAAGATCACACGATAGCAGTTCGATTTTCGATTGACCAAAGTGGTATTGAATCTACCAAAACTGTCGAGTTTATTTCTGATGATGGCTATACTGCAATCGAATATCAATTGGTTGATTACGATGGTGGATTCTACATAAATTGGGTACCGACATTACCAGGTGTTTGGGCCGTTATGGTTATTATCGAAGTTAATGGCATAAGAGAGCCTTTTACAAATTCAGGATATTTAATGGTTGAGTCACCCGACGAGGGGCCAACGGTTTTGAGTTTGGAAACAATTCATGAGGTCGAAGCAGATACACCATTATCACTCGATGGTGTAGTCAACCATTCAACTGTTTTAAGTTGTGAATTAATTACTGATGATGGTAAAACCGCAGATGTTGATGAACAGGGAGGTTTCTCTTTAAACCTAGGAATCATCGAAGAATCCCAAAATTTTGTTTTGACCGCAACTTGTGGCAAATGGACCAAAAGCAACGATAGTAGGACCATACACATCATCGTAAGTAGCGGTGATGATGCGGATGGTGATGGAATTTCTGATGACGATGATGCTTGCCCGAATGGATTCGGCGAGGACGATGGTTGGGTTCCAAACCCAACCACAGACCGTGATAGCGATGGATGTCATGA
>PSPR01000012.1:0-363 GCA_004195515.1 Methanobacteriota archaeon
ACCGTCACGAGGACGACCAGCACCATCGAGGATTCGACCGATGAGGTCTTCGCTAACAGGGAGTTTGAAAACATCACCCATAAATTTGACACCTGCGTTCAAATCGATTCCTGCAGTTCCTTCGAAAACCTGAACGACCACTAAGTCGTCAGATGTATCTAGAACTTGTCCATTCTTGGTGGTGCCATTGGTGAGTCGTAATTGCACGATTTCTCCAAAAGCCACCGGTTCGGTCTTATTCAAGAAGACCAGTGGTCCCTTGATGTCGGTAATTGTTCGATATTCTTTTCCTGACATTTCAATTCCTCCTTTCAGTTTTCCTCGACCGCATCGGCGATCTGTTGATTCATTGCATCAATCAAT
>PSPR01000012.1:369-815 GCA_004195515.1 Methanobacteriota archaeon
TGAAGCGGCCTCGCATCAAATCGGTTCTTGCTGGTACGTTAACTACGTCTTGCAAATCTGCACCAGCTGCCATTGCGGCCTTAGCCGACTCTTGGAAGGTTAGGATTGCCTTTGCCATCTTGTAATGTAATTCGACTGAACAGAATGCATCGACCTCGTGGAAACCGTTCTGCTGCAAGAAGTATTCACGAATCATTCTTGCGACTTCAAGGGTTAATTGTTGGTCGACAGGTAGTGCATCGGAACCGACCAATTGGACGATTTCCTGCAATTCCGCTTCGACCTGAAGTAGCCCGCTGATCTCTGTTCTAATCTCAGGATAATCCTGAGAGATATTATCTCTGAACCATTGGTCGAGAGAAGGAGGGTATAGGCTATAGGATCCAAGCCAATTGATAGCCGGGAAGTGACGTTGTCTTGCAAGACCTGCGTCCAATCCCCAGAAA
>PSPR01000012.1:821-6917 GCA_004195515.1 Methanobacteriota archaeon
CCGGCTCGGAAATATCTCCACCAGGTGGGGATACTGCACCGATAACGGTAATCGAGCCGTCTTCACCGTTTAGGGTGTTAACACGGCCAGCACGCTCGTAGAATTCTGCAATTCTGCTAGAGAGGTAAGCAGGGTATCCTTCTTCACCAGGCATCTCTTCAAGACGAGAGGAAATCTCACGCATTGCTTCTGCCCAACGGCTGGTCGAATCCGCCATCAAAGCGACGTCATAGCCCATATCACGGAAGTACTCCGCGATTGTAATCCCGGTGTAAACCGATGCTTCACGAGCTGCGACCGGCATATTGGAAGTATTTGCGATCATCACGGTTCGATTCATCAATGGCTTACCTGTATTTGGGTCGATTAGATGAGGGAATTCGTCTAGAACTTCTGTCATCTCGTTTCCACGTTCTCCACAGCCGATGTAAACAACAATTTGTGCATCGGAATATTTTGCCAGNNCTTTTGCATCATTTGCAAAGCGCTGCCATCATCGAGGGTACAAATATCTTGAGTGACGTTGAAGTCTCCCGATTCGATGCTCTTGATCACACCGGACTTGCCCGGTGGGACCATGATTTTGTGGATGATGGTCTCGGTTTCTTGGACGTGTCCAATCACCTGACCGCCGCCGACTTCATCACCGACTGCAACCATTGGTTCAAAGGTCCAAGTCTTCTCCATATCGAATGCATCTGCATCGACACCACGAGTGATGAAAACACCCATGACTTTTTCCAGAGTTGGAAGTGGTCGTTGGATACCATCATAAATCTGAGTCAATAACCCTGGGCCTAAAGCCACGGATAGTGTTTCTCTTGTGTTCAATACCGGTTCGCCTGGGCGAATACCGCTCGTATCTTCGTATACCTGTATAACCGCTTTATCGCCGTGTAACTCGATGACCTCACCCATGAGACCTTCGTGTCCAACACGAACCACATCATACATTGCCGCTTGCATCCCTGTGGCGGTAACCACGGGACCGGAAATCCGGTAAATTACTCCTTCATTATTCATTCCTATTCCTCCTTATTTGGATACTAATGTGGAATCACTTCCACAAATCAACTCCTATTGCCTTGCGAATTGTTTCGCGTAGGGTTGTGTCTTCCTCCGGTCCAATTCCTAAGACCGTTGGAGTGACACTTTGGGAGAGCCTGTCACGCAGGCGCTCCGGTAGGGTGGCCAGAACCGCGGAGTCGACGACCACGATTCCCACACCCTTTTTTGTGAGTAAATCCCTGAAAACTTTGGTTGTAGCTTCCTCACCTTCAGGGTTGTATAATGTGTTGATGCCGGCCAATTGAAATCCGAGGGTAAACTCGGCACTGCCTACGACTGCGATATCCATTCATAATCACCTCAGAGCACGTGTGCCTCCAATACCTCTACGGGCAGACCGGCCATTCGGCCGCGCACGATTAGACGCAAATCTTCAACCTCTTGCACTTTGCAAGCCACATAGTGGATTACGGGTAGTGCGGAGACCGGATGGAGGTAACTCAAGCGCTTCATCTGTGCGTGTTCTCTGCCACGCAACCAAGTAATGACGGGGTCCAGCGTTCTAGCCTCATCTGAGGCTGAGAGAGTCTGAATGAATCCATCTAAGTCGAATTTATTCGACTGGCGCAACACATCGAGTAGACCTTCCTTGCTGCTAATAGCCTGGGAGGAATTCCTCGCTGTGATAAGGCGGCCATCAGGGATGAGCGCCTTGGAAATTTCTTCGGAAGACAAGCCGAATGCATGTCCTTCGAGTATGTTGATAATATTGCGGTGATCGATTTCACCGGTCAAGATAGTGCGTAGAATTCGAGCATCTGCTCCACCACGAAGTGCGTCGAGTGAATGCTTGAAGTAATGATGGTCTAATGTATCTTCATAGGCTTGAAGACCACTATCTTCTGAAAGGTCCATCAGAGCCTTTCCGAAAGGAAGGCGGCGCATTTGCTCAACTGCTTCTCTGAGAGTTTTTGCTTCCTTAATCATACGAATCCATGGGGCGTTAATCTCACTCTCCTCCGGGAGGATAGAATGAGCAACCTTCTCGCTCGAAACATCATTTAGAACAGCACGAAGAACTACCTTTGCATTATGATAGCGGAATCGTCCAGAATATATCTCGACGAGGTCTTTCATTCGTCCGCTGCACAATCCAATGATGTTCGCCAATTCGCTCTGCAAATTATGTGATAGAGCAGCCTCAACAAGATCTCCACCGGAGAACTTTCCAGCATACAAATCAATTTCAGCCCTGTATCCACTATCCGCCACTGCGACGGTTAATTGGTCAGGAGACTGTTGTATAAGCTGACGCAAGCGAGTGCGGTCCAATAGATTCGAACGTCGAGTCTTGGCGCGTGTTGCTGCATAAGCCTGATTTGAGCCGAGGATTGCCATATTGATCTCTTCCTTAGTTTCAAGCAAATAGTGTTTCGTTGATTGCAGCACGCTGCTCAATCCATGCGGATTCAAGCAGGGTGTCAAAGCGCATGTCGAAGGAGATGGAGCCATCCTCAGCCTCGAGGACGAATCCTCCTAGGCCATCTACATCGTCGCCAATCGCGTATTCCTTAGCGGAATCCGCGAGTGCGGCACAGTCGATGCTTGTTGGACGTAGTACCATTTTACCTTGCGAAACTTCGCCAGCTTGCTTAACTAGATGCTTCAGCAAACTTGCTCGTCCTGCGAGGCTTGCATCACCCAGTAGTGTACGAGCAGATGCCAATGTGGCGTCCAACTCGATACGACGAGCGACGAGTATTTCCTTCTGGTTGGCTTGGCGTGCAGACGCGACAACTTCTCGAGCTATTTGGTCTGCCTCCTTTCCGGCTTTGCCAGATGCATCTTCGGTAATCGAAGCTGCACGTGCTTCTGCCTCAGAGACGATGCCTTTGGCTTCGTTCTTAGCCGCCTTGATCATCTTCTTGGCTTCCGTATCAGCGGATGCCATGATGTCCTTAGCAAGTCTTTCCAATGTCATATTATCACCTAAATATCAAAGGAACTAGTCCTTTGAAAAGTTCCTCTTCAGAGGAACAGCGGCATCATACCCAGGATAACTAGCGACTCAGGCAGAGCAGTAAAGATCAGTGCAACACCGAACTTACTTTCATCCTCAGCGAGCATACCGACAGCTGCGCTACCGATACCTGCTTGAGATATACCAGCACCAACTGCTGCAAGACCAAGAGCAATACCTGCTCCTAGGCCCTTCATTGCATCTACAGTACTAGCATTATCATCGCCTGCTGCGGCGACGGCCTGCACAATCGCTACCATACCCATGAGTACAAGTAGGATTCGTGCGCTTATCCTTAAATTCTTTACATTCATATTTTCTTCCTCCGATTTTGTCCATTATAGGGGACTATGAACCCTCAACATGTAGGGCGCGGCCACCAAATGGACTGAAAGCCAGTCCAGAGCCGTCGTGGAACTTGCTCATCCATTCCACGAAGTGGAGACGGACGGCATGTATTGAAGGGGAAAGGATTCCGAGCAGTAGTGCGAAGACCTGCACAGCAATCCATAGGGCGAAGCAAAGTACCATCGTGATATAATGGCCCTCTTCGAAAGAAAGTAACATGTTGTGGAATCCCATTTCATTGCCGAGTTCAGCAATCTTGACTCCAGCTACACCTACTGCCATTATTCGCAGGTATGAGAGTGTATTTGCAAGAAGTCCAAATAATTCGATTGGTCCCATGATCAAACCACCAACCCATCCGAACTTCTCAAAGATTGCAAGACCAATAATCAAGCATCCTAATCCGAATAGAATAGAAATCGACCATCCTGTCAAAGTGAATAATCCGTATCTCTCATCGGTAAGGAAACGGAAGATGTGGCCAAATCCACCGAAGAGGAGGAACATCCAGGAGCCCTTCTCGAAGAATGCTGGAACGATTCCGTGTGCCTTGTACACATTCATGAATCCGATTAGGAATCCAATCACGAGATGTGCTGCACCAAGATATACAGTTAGAAGCATGTAGTCAGCCATGCCATCTCCAACTCGGTGGAATGGAATATGAGTGTCGCTTAATTTCAGTGTATCAACAAAGAAGTGAGGCAGGTGGAATGCATCTTTAGTCCAGTGATAAAATGCCTCAAATGGATACCAGTGGTCGATAATGAAACCAAAGGCCTCAGCGGTAATTACGCCGAAAATCAATGTTGCAATTCCCATATTCATCATTATTCTTGAAGCGTATGCTCCCTCTGGAATATGACCGAACTTGCTCTTGAGGGCTAGTGAGATCATCATGATGATTAGACCATATCCAATATCGCCGAGAATAAGACCGTAAAATATAGGGAATGTAAATGCCATCATTGACGTAGGGTCGAAGGTTCCATACTTTGGTCGACCTACTAAGTTGGTTAATACCGATGCATGTTTAGTTGCTTCTAAAGTATCATACTCTACAGGAGGGTATTCCGTTTGATGATCATCATCGTGATGGTGGTCTTCGACAAACTCTGTGATAGTAAGGTGACTGGAGGCCTTTGATAGAACTGCAGATGCTTCCTTTGAAACCGAGGTTGGAATCCACGCCTCTAGCGCATATGCGTGTGCGCTCGTAGCACATAGAGTGTGACCAGTAAGGATGTCATTCTCTCTCGAAAGGTGCTCATCGACTGCAATGAGCATGCGTCCATTACTGTTTATCCAGACTTCTTTAGACTCGATACATGAAGCGATGGTCTTTTCTAATTTGGTAATATTCTTTCTTGCCTCGCCAAGTAATTCACTTGGCTTGCCTTCACCGGATGGAATCTGAATTGGCTTAGCTCCTAATTCACCAAGAGCCATCTGTACTTCTGCTGCCTCTTTGCCTTCACAAGCAACTGCAACCACATTGCCAGCAGCATGGAGTTCGATTCTGTCTACAAGACCATCTTGAGAGAAGACCTGCCTTATCTTAGAAGTCTTACCAACTTCGCCAACATATACCTCAAGAGCATTTATTCCTGTCATCAATTCGAGTTTAATTCCAAGTGGTGACATGGTCTCAAGTACTGATACTCGCTCACTCATTCGAGCAAGCTCAGCCTCTGCCGCACCCTCTTCGGTGATTACTGCGAGGATAGAATCTAAATTGCTTACAAAATCTCCTTCGAGTGCTTTCTTTACTGCAGAGATGGAAATTGGTCCATCACGATTTGCGCAATTGAGTTCTTGAGTCGCTGCACGAACTTTCGCAAGTAGTGAAGATACATCGTCTGCGTCAGGATGAGGTGTTCCGATAGAGATGCCTTCTTCATCGCCGCTGTATGGGGTGATGTGGACATTACCCAAATCCGCACATAGGCGAAGCGCAGAATCGAGATCACTAGATGAACCTGCCATTACAAGGCGGGACATCTCGACGACATTGAACATCAAAAGCACCTCAGTTTGGCATCATTGAGTCCATTAGAATCTTAACTGCCGCATCTCGACGATCGATGGCAGATTTTTGTATCCTTTCAACTTTTTTTGTGCCCTCGGTTTGTACTCCGTCAGCCTTCTTTCCAGCCTTTGAACGGGCCTTATCGAGGGTCTTGACGGTGGAACTAACTGCTCCATCCTGAGCGTTTTGAATGATTTCTGCCGAATTACGGCGGGAGTCTGCAAGAATTTTTGCAGCCTCTTCCTTAGAGGATTCAATCTTCGAAGCCGCTGATGCTGCGAAGTACATCTTCCAGTGCCATGTTAATCACCCTAACATCCCGGCCGAAACGAAAGGGGTTCATAACCCTCGTGGTCTACAAGGGTTGACAGATGAGACCACGCCATTCGATTTCGACCCCAAACCTCCAAAACTAATCAGCCTACCGAAGGGCCCATGGGAGCACGTTCTGACACCGGCGGATTCGACCCTTCCGGCATCGATGATGATGCTTGGAGTGAACTCGAGAAGCAACTCGAAGCGACCATACCCGTTTACGACCGAGTCAATAAAATCATGACTTTAGGCTTCGATAAGAGCATGCGGCGCCATGTGCGAAAACATGCAAAGCCGGGAATGAATATCCTCGAGGTCGGATGTGGACCCGGTTCATTCGCGGTAGGACTTTCAGGAATGGATCTGACCTGCCTCG